>JBGTBM010000010.1:0-300524 GCA_041749335.1 Patescibacteria group bacterium | reverse complement strand
TTTATTTGCATAAACGGGATTTTGGATATACCGAGTTAGGCGAAGCCGCGCAGCGGCGCAGTCTAACGAGGCGAAAGCCGCCGCCATTAGGCAAAAGAGCGAAGCGATTTTGCCTAACATGTTTTATACGAACTTATTGGTTATTAGTTATAAATAACACAAAAAATATTTTAATCTAATATTTTAAACCATTTTGCTAATTTTCCATATTATATCATAATGACGGTCTTTGTTCAAAATTAATAATTATCAAGATGATGAAATCAAACATTGACTTAGAGCCGATTTAGGAGTATTTTTTATATATATTGCATAAAAAATAGTTAAAAATTCAAAACAAAATGGCAAAAAGGAGAAAGTTTAAAAGTAAAAATAATGTAAGCTATACCGGCCCTAAAAGCCGGAAGAGAAGTTATAATTATTCCACATCTGGGCCGCGAAAATATAAGAAAAGGAAGAGTTTAAACATTTTTGGCTTTGAAAAAATCAAGCCGGAAGTGGCGCGAGGAATTTTAGTGGTTTTTCTCTTTGTTTTTTTTATTTTGGGAATTTTATCCATGGTTAATTTGGCCGGAGCTTTCGGAGAAGTTTTTGCCGAATTTTTGCGCCGAATTTTCGGCTGGCAGGCATATACCTTGCCGCTTTTCGTTTTGATTCTGGCGGTTTCTATTATCATCGGCCAGCGGAAATATAAGGATTTTGAAGTAAAGACCTCTAATTATTTCGGCGTGTTTTTATTTATTTTATGTTTGTCCGGGTTTTTGCATCTTTTTTCACCGAAAGAATTGGCGCTGGAAATCGTGGAGCAGGGCAGAGGCGGGGGATATTTGGGCTTTGCCTCTTCTTATCCGCTGCAAGCCTTGATGGGCATGTGGGGTTCGGGAGTGATATTATTATCCCTATCTTTCGTCGGATTGATTATGGCTTTTAATGTTACTTTGGCGGAAATTGTGGAATTTTTGGCTAAAATTAAAAATACTTTTTCCAAATTAATCGGCTTTATAAATAAAAAGGCTTTGATGGAAGACGAACTTAAGGTCGGGGGAATTGAGGCTTCGGCGATGGCGATAACTAAAAATAAAAAACAGGAGCTAAAAGACGAAGAAGCTAAAAGCGATAATTCCGGCTTTCCTGACTTGGAAGTTAAAAGCATCGGCGATAATAATGGCGCGGACGTAAAAGGCGCGAAAGATATTAAGCCGGCCATGGCGGTGGTTGATAAAAATTGGAAGCCGTATCCGCTTGATCTTTTGGAAAGAAAATCCGGCCTGCCTACCAGTGGAGACATAAACAGCAACGCGAATATTATCAAAAGTACTTTAAAGAATTTTGGCATTGATGTGGCGATGAGCGAAGTTAATATCGGTCCGACCGTTACCCAATATACTTTTAAGCCGGCGGAAGGAATTAAGTTGAGCCGGATTACCGCGCTGGGCAATGATTTGGCCATGGCATTGGCGGCTCATCCTTTAAGAATTGAAGCGCCAATTCCGGGAAGATCTTTGGTAGGCGTGGAAGTGCCGAATCAGACGGCCGCAATCGTGAGGCTGCGGGATATTTTGCAGAGTGAAGATTTTAAAAAGAGAAATTCCAATCTTAGCATTATTTTGGGCAGGAATGTGGCCGGATCTCCGGTGGTGGCGGATTTGAAAAAGATGCCGCATCTCTTGATCGGAGGCGCTACCGGATCGGGAAAATCAATTTGTCTTAATACTATTCTTTTGACGATGCTATGGCAAAATTCACCTTCCTCTCTAAAATTAATTTTGGTTGATCCCAAAAAGGTGGAAATGACGGGTTATAACGATCTGCCGCACTTGATGACTCCGGTAATTACGGATGTAAAAAAGATCGTTAATTCGCTGCGCTGGGCGGTATCGGAGATGGAACGCCGGTTTGATCTTTTTTCCCAGGCGGGCAAAAGAGATATTGCTTCTTACAACAGTTCGGCGGGCGATGAGCAGGTGCCATATATTTTAATCGTCATTGATGAGTTGGCCGATTTGATGGCGGTGGCCGCCAATGAAGTGGAGGCCTGCATTGTCAGATTGGCGCAAATGGCGCGGGCGGTGGGCATTCACTTAATTTTGGCCACGCAAAGGCCATCGGTAAATGTTATTACCGGATTGATTAAGGCTAATATTACTTCACGCATCGCTTTCGCGGTCGCCTCGCAAATTGATTCGCGCACCATTATTGATGTGGCCGGCGCCGAGAAGCTTTTAGGCAATGGAGATATGCTTTATTTGACTTCGGATCTGGGCAAGCCGCGCCGTATTCAGGGAGTATTTGTTTCCGAGGAAGAAATTAAAAAAGTCACTGACTATTTAAAAGAAAAAGGCGAGCCTGAATATCAGGAAGAGGTCGTGGAGAAACAGGTAAGTGGAACATCTATTCCGGGAATTCCGGCAAGCGACGGAGAAGTGGATGATGATCTTTACGAGGAAGCCAAGGAGCTTATTATTTCCGCCGGCAAAGCTTCAGCTTCTCTACTGCAGCGCCGTTTGCGGGTAGGCTATGCCAGAGCGGCCAGGCTTTTGGATATTTTGGAAGAGAGAAAAATCGTTGGTCCCGCCAACGGAGCCAAGCCGCGGGAAATATTAGTGGCTCAAGAAAGCGTGGAGCCAGAGCAAAATAAGGAGGAAAACGCACCGGAAAAAAATAATGAGGATGAGGAAGAAGAAGGCTTTTAATCGTAAGAAATTTTCTTCTTATTAAATTATGAATCAAGAATTTACTATAAAAAAAGTCGGAGGGGCGGACACGATCGGCGATATTTTTCAAGAAAGGCGCCGCCGCGATGTTTTATCGTTGGAAGACGCCGCGACTAAGCTAAGGATCCAAACAAAATATTTAAAAGCTTTAGAACAGGGCAAATATAAAGAATTGCCCGCCGATGTTTATATCCGCGGATTTATTAAAAGCTATGCCGAATATTTGGGATTAGATTCGGAGGCGATGCTTAAGCTTTATAAAACCGAAAGAAATATTATTGAAAATATTGATAAAAAAAATAATGAGGCCGGCGCGGATGAAGTTAAGGAATTTAGAAAATTTAGAATAGTTGTTACTCCCAAGCTGGCCAAAATCGCTTTAACAATTTTGATTATCGCCGGCTTAATTTTTTATTTATGGTACCAGATTAGCGGGCTTTCGGCTGCTCCAAAGCTTTTAGTCAAAGAGCCGCTATCTGACATAACTATTGCGGAAGATTCAATAATTATTATCGGGGAAACGAAAGCGGGAGCGGATGTAACCATTAACGGGCAAAACGTTTATGTCGATGCTGAAGGAAATTTTAAAGAGAGTGTAGCCTTGCAAGAAGGATTAAATAATTTAAGAATTGTTTCCAGTAACCGGTTAAATAAGGAAAATATTGTAGAAAGGAAGATTATGGTGGAGCGGGCTGAGGAGGTGGCGGTGATAAGCGATACGGATGAAGATTCCGGTGAAGACGAAAAGCCGGCGGATGTGATTAAAGAAATTGAGCTGGTTGTCAGCATTAAAGATTTAGCTACCTGGATTCATGTTGAAGAAGATGGCAAGATTGCGTATTCGGGCACAATGCTGCCGGATTCGGAGCAAACCTTCAAGGCCAAAGAGAATATAACTTTATCCTCTGGTAAAGCAAGCAGTACTTATGTTACTTTTAACGGAAAAGAGATTGGAGCTTTGGGCGACAATGCGGAAGTTATCAGAGATATGAAATTTACCAAGGAAATTTCTTTATAAAATAATTAATAGATAAAATACATGCAAAAAAATAACGAAAAAGAAGTGAGCGCAAAAGCTCAAGCGGTAGAAAACGCCATAGATCAAATCAAGGAAAGATTTGGCGATGGTTCAATTATGAAGCTGGGTGAAGTAAAAACCATGGAGGTAGACGCTATTCCCACTGGTTCAATATCATTAGACATGGCTTTGGGAGTAGGGGGCGTGCCTCGAGGAAGAATCATTGAAATATTCGGGCCGGAGTCTTCCGGTAAAACCACTTTGGCGCAACACGTGGTGGCCAATGTGCAAAAAAACGGTGGCATTGCGGCGTTCGTGGATGCCGAGCACGCGCTTGATCCGGATTATTCCAAAAAAATCGGCGTTAATATTAATAATTTGCTTATTTCTCAGCCGGAAACGGGAGAACAGGCTTTGGAAATAGTGGAAACATTGGTGCGTTCAAACGCGGTGGATGTCGTGGTAATTGACTCGGTAGCGGCTTTGACGCCGCGCGCTGAAATTGAAGGCGATATGGGCGACAGCCATATGGGACTGCAGGCCAGATTGATGTCGCAAGCTTTAAGGAAATTGACCGGCGCGATCAGCAAATCAAAAACAACCGTTATCTTTTTGAATCAAACCAGAATGAAGATCGGCATTATTTTCGGCAATCCGGAGGAAACCACTGGCGGCAAAGCGCTTAAATTTTATTCTTCCGTCAGAATTGATTTAAGGCGGGCGGCGCAGATAAAAATGGGCGAGAAGATTATCGGTAATCGCGTTAAGGCCAAAGTGGTAAAAAACAAAGTAGCTCCTCCTTTCCAAACCACGGAATTTGATATTATGTATAATGAAGGGATATCCCGCAGCGGGGATTTGTTAGACACCGGAGTTTTATATAAAGCGGTCAATAAAAGCGGTTCCTGGTATGAATTTGAAAATAATAAGTTGGGACAGGGTCGGGAAGCCGCCAAACAATTTTTGCGGGAGAATCCGAAGATCGCGGCGGCAATTGAAAAGAAAATCTGGCAGGCCTATAAGGAAGAGCGCCTGGCGGAGTAGATAAATAAAAATCATTAAAAAATATAAGAACAATCGCTTGGATGCAGGTCCGCGGTTGTTCTTGTTTGATTTATAATTATTATTAAATATAATATTAATAATCGTTTAGTGAAATTTGGCGGAGTTTATATTGCCCAAAGAAATTTAATTAAATAGAAGGCGGTTATTTTAATTAATGTTTGGAAGGCAGTTTTAATAATTACCTTAAATTGCCGCTTGGTACTTTATCGTACGCAGCGGATAATGCGGGCATATTTTAGCAGGCGGGAATAGTTCAGGGGTAGAATGTCTGCTTCCCAAGCAGAAGATCACGGGTTCGAATCCCGTTTCCCGCTTGATTAAATAATTTTTATGGGCGCGTGGCGGAACTGGCATACGCATACGCTTCAGGTGCGTACGGAGCAATCCATGTGGGTTCAACTCCCACCGCGCCCACTTAATTTGGAAAATTTAAGCAATTGTTTAATTGCTGGATTCCGTCTGTCGTTGTTTTTGTCGGGGATTAGCGCAGCTTGGTAGCGCGCACGCTTCGGGTGCGTGAGGTCACCAGTTCGAATCTGGTATCCCCGACCAAGACAGTAATGGACGGGTTTTTATTTTCTAAAGTATTGAAGAAAGAATAAAGCAAGGATTACACAGATTAAACGGACCTGCCCAAGGAAGGCAAGTTAGACAGATTCTAAAACACCTCGCTTCCGGCGGGGTGTTTTTGTTATTAAAACGTATTTTACGATTATAAATTCAGGGGTGACAAAATGAGTAAAGCGAATTTTGTTATTTTTAAAAGATAAAAGATACAAACAAATTTCAAATTACAAAATACCAAATTATTCTTTTTTACGTCATTGCGAGGATCCTGAGCCTGTCGAAGGAGACGCGGCCTGTCCGCCGAAGGAGGGGAATCTCGTGAATTTATAATAACGTGAAGCGATATTATTGCCTGAGCGCAGTCGAAGGCTAGACAAAATTTAACCCAATGAAGGGCTGGGGATTAAAATTTTTAAGCTCTTTCAACGTAAGCGCCTTCTTGCGTATTAACCTTAATGACATCGCCCTCTTTGATAAATAAAGGCACATTGACCTTGAGGCCGGTTTCCAGCTCTACTTCTTTGGTGCCGCCATCGGCCGTGTTGCCTTTGGTTCCGGGAGGAGCTTTAACTACTTTTAAAGCTAATTTGATGGGAATTTCAATATTTATCGGATTGCTGTTATAATATAAAATTTCCACATTGGTATTTTCCACCAGATACATTTTTTTATCGGCGATTACATTTTCCGACAGAGTAAATTGTTCGTAGCTTTCATTGTCCATGAAATTATAACCTTGGTTGTCCTTATACATGTACAAAGCCTTTTTGACATCCATGTCAGCGGGTTCAAACTTGTCCGATCCTTTAAAATTTATTTCCAAAACATTGCCGGAAAGCAGATTGCGCATGCGGGCTTTTAGTACCGCGCCGCCGCGGCCGATTTTGGAATGCTGCGCCTTTAAGATTTCATAAGGCTCGCCGTTGTAGACAAATTTAGTGCCGATTTTTAGTTCGTTGATTGATATCATGGTTTTTTAAATTAATAATTGATCTAATTATTCTAATTCCTAAATAAATAATAATTTGAAATTGAGCATTAAAAATTATTTAGAAATTGGCTTAATTACTAATTAGAAATTTTGAAGTTCATAATATCTCCATCTTGGACGATGTAATCGCGCCCTACTAGCTTGATCAATCCTTGATCTCTGGCCGCCGCTTCTGATCCCGCTTTGATAAAGTCTTCATAGGCGATAACTTCGGCTCTAATAAATTTTTCCTCAAAATCAGTGTGGATGGCGCTGCCGGCTTGGGGCGCGCTGGATCCTTTTTCCACGGTCCAGGCTCGGGTTTCATCGGGTCCGGTAGTCAAAAAGGTAATTAAATTCAGCAGTTGGTAGGATTCTAGAATTAATTGCGGCAAATTGGACTTTACTTGCAATTCGGAAATTTCCTCCGGGCGCAGTTCCAGCAGATCTTCTTCGGTTTTGATATCAAGCTTGACATACGGCTTTTCCTCCAGTTCATTCGGCAATTTTTCGTCAATATTCCCCACATTATAAATATACAGTACCGGTTTCATGGTCAGTAAGGATAATTCTCGGATAATATTTTTAATTATCTCGTTTTTTTGGTCAAGTTCAATTTGATTGGCTAATTTTCCTTCCTGCAGCCCGGTTTTGACTTTCTTTACGGCTTCAAGCTGGATTTGAGCGTCTTTATTCATTCCGCGCGCATCTTTTTCCAGGCGATGGATGACACGATCCAACGTTTCCAGGTCGGCTAAAATCAATTCGGCATTAATAATTTCCATGTCTCTTATGGGGTTGATCGTTTTATCAACATGGATGATGTTATCATTCTCAAAAACTCGGACGAGGTGGGCGATCGCGTCAACTTCGTGGATATTGGCGAGAAATTTATTGCCCAAGCCTTCTCCTTTTGACGCGCCTTTGACCAGTCCGGCGATATCCACAAACTCTATGATGGTGGGAATAATTTTTTGAGACCGGGAAATTTGAGCTAATTTATCCAATCTGAAATCAGGCACTTTAACGATTCCGACATTGGGCTCAATCGTACAAAAGGGGTAGTTATTAATATCTACCGGATTTTTAGTTAAGGCTTTAAATAAAGTTGATTTGCCAACATTGGGCAAACCGACTATTCCTATAGATAATGACATAAAAATAAAAAAATAATGAATTTTGAATACAATAAAAAATAATCATTTAGATTATTGACATTTATATTAAATGAACAATTGATAAAAATCAAGCATTTGCAGAATCAAATCTTGCAAAAAATTTTTATTGTGTTAGACTTGTTTCATATAAATTCCAAATAGCTTACTACTAAATAATATCATTATGAATTACGAATTGGTTTACATTTTATCACCTAAATTATCAGACAATGACGCCGAAAAAAAGGCGCAAGATTTTAATCAACAAATTAAGGAAAATACCACCGAAATAGTTTTAGAAGATTTTTGGGGTAAAAAAGATCTAGCATATCCGATTAAAAAGTTGGAACAGGGATATTATGTTTTGCTTCAATTTAAAGCGGAAAGAGAAAACATTAAGAAAATTGATAAAAAGTTGAAATTGGAAGATGAAATTATCAGATATTTGTTAATTAAAAAGGATGAATTTGCTCCCGAAAAAAAGAAAGCGGTAGAGGAAAAAGCCGAGAAAGAAACCGTTGTGGAAAAACCGGCAGAAATATTTGCAATAAACGAAAAACCGGCGGAAAGTGAAGCTCCTGCTGATCAGGCGGACAAAGATGAAGAAATTAAAGAAGATGTGGCTATCGGCAAGGAAAAAGAAGAAAAAAAATCTCCCAAGCCGAAAAAGGCCAAGGCTGATATCAGCGATTTGGATAAAAAAATCGACGATATTTTAGACAGTGGCATTGATGATTAAGATTTTTAAAAAATAATTTTAAAAAGGAGAAAATTATGGATTTAAACAAAGTGATGCTCATCGGGAGGCTAACCCAAGATCCGGAGGTGAGAACCATCCCTTCGGGGCAAAATGTTGCCACTTTTAGCGTGGCTACCAATCTAATTTGGACCGATCAGCAGGGACAAAAGCAGGAAAAAGTAGAATATCATAATATCGTAGCTTGGCGAAAATTAGCGGAAATTTGCGGCCAATATTTAAAAAAAGGTAAAAAAGTTTATTTGGAAGGCCGATTGCAGACCAGGCAATGGGAAGGGCAAGACGGAGTAAAAAGAAATCGCACGGAAATACTCGCGGAAAATATGATAATGTTGGACGGTGGCGGAGCGACTGGCGGTGGAGCGCAACCAAGCGCGCCTAAACCAAGCGGCCCCGCGGCAGAAGAAACTCCGGTAATTCAGGTTGATGACATGAAAAGCCAGGATGCTTCCGGCCAACCGGATGATAAAAATAAAGACAAAGTAAGTATTGAAGATATTCCATTTTAATAAAATAAGTAATAGCAATTTATATGGCAGTAAATGGCAAAGGATGTAAATTATGTCAGGAGAAGATCAAGGAAGTTGATTATAAAGACGTAAATTTACTAAGAAAATTTATCAATCCCTACGGCAAGATTATTTATCGAAAAAGAACGGGGACTTGCTCCAAGCATCAAAGATCGCTGGCAAGGGCTATCAAAAGGGCTCGTCATTTGGCTTTGTTGCCTTTTATGGAAAGATAAAATCGCTTAGTTAAAATTATGTTGAAAAGGAGCGATATCGGCGCACTGGGAGAAAAAATTGCCGGCAGGTATTTGGCTGGAGCGGGGTATCAGATTAGAGAATATAATTATCGGTGTAAATGCGGCGAAATAGATATTGTCGCCCTTGATCGCGGGGGAATGCTAACTTTTATCGAAGTAAAAGCCCGGACCGGCAGCCGATTCGGAACTCCGGAAGAGTCAGTAACTAAGCCAAAACAGTTAAAAATATTAAAAACGGCGGATTCCTATTTAAAGGAACACGCCGTTTTTTTAAATTCCGGCTATAATATAGATGTCATCGCGGTATATTTGAATTTTTCAACTAGAAAAGCTACAATAAAACATATTAGAAACGCGATTGCGGAAATAAATTTTGAACAGGAATAGTTTATGCAAAAAGGCTTGATAAATATCGGATATTTTATTAAGATTCTATTAAGATCCCGATATTAAAATCGGGATATTAATTTATTATTAACAATTTTAATCTAATTTAATCTAAAAATATGCCAACAGAATTTGAATTTGCCATAGAGCAAATAACCGAAGAAAAAGGAATATCCAAAGAAGCGGTAATTGAAACGATCGAATCCGCGATTGCGGCCGCTTTTCGCAAGGATTACGGAAAAAAGGGTCAAAATATTGAAGCCAAGTTTGAACCCGAAACCGGCAAAACCCAGATCTATGATGTGCAGGAAATAGTGGAAGAAGTGGAGAAGGAAGAGCGGGAAATTACCTTAGAAGAGGGCAAAAAACTGAAAAAAGGCGCTAAAATCGGCGATATTATTAAAACCGATGTTACGCCCGACGAAATTAACTTTGGAAGAATTGCCGCTCAAACTGCCAAACAAGTGATTATCCAAAAAATCAGAGAAGCAGAGAAAAATGCGATATTTGACGCGTATAAGGGTAGAGAAGGGGAATTAATTAACGGCGTAGTGCAAAGAGCGGAAAACCGCTTGGTGTTTGTTGATTTGGGGCAGGCGACCGGAATTTTGCCCCCGCCGGAGCAGATTAAGAATGAAAGTTACCGCATCGGCGATCGCATCCGAGTTTTGATTGTTAGCGTTAATATTACTCCCAAAGGGCCGGAAATTATTTTATCTCGAACCCATACCGATGTGATTAATAAATTATTTGAAATGGAAGTTCCGGAAATTGCGGCCGGAACCGTAGTGATAAAATCCATCGCGCGTGAAGCCGGATCCAGATCAAAGGTGGCAGTCTATACTACCCAAGAAGAAATTGATCCGATTGGCGCCTGTGTCGGTCAGCGCGGCGCTCGCATCCAAACTATTATTTCCGAGATTTCCGGAGAAAAAATTGATATTATTGAGTGGGACGAAAATGAAGTGAAATTTATTTCCAATGCTTTGTCGCCGGCCAAAGTAATGAGCGTTAAGCTTAATGAAAAAGACAAACACGCCGTGGTGGAAGTGGTTGAAGAGCAGCTATCACTGGCTATCGGCCGGGATGGACAAAATGTCAGGCTGGCGGTAAAATTGACCGGTTGGAATATTGATGTTGTCAAAGAAGGCGTGGATGATAAAGCTAAAAAAGAAGACAAAGAAGACAAACAAACTAAGCCAGACGAAAAAGAAGAGAAAGCCGAAAATAAAGATCAGGACGTTAAAGAAAAAATAAAGGGCGATAAAGAAGATCAGAGCGAGAAAAAGAAAACAAAAAAGGACGGAAAAAATGCTAAAGCAAATAAGGAAGTTGTGAAAGATGAGGATGAAAAGAAAGAAATTAAAAAGAGCGCGAAAAAAGTTAAGTCCAAATAATAACCAGTAGATTTCAGAGAGTCATATATTAATAATAAATAAATAAAAAAATATGCAACTGGAATATTATTCAGTCATTGCCTCGCTTGTTGCATTGCTATTTGCCGGAATATTGGTCAGGCAAATCAGTAAAATGAAGAACGGCGATGAAAAAATGCAAAATATTGCCAAAGCCATCAAAGAGGGCGCAATGGCCTATTTGGCGCGGCAATATAAAGTGATCGCGATTTTTGCAATCGTTATTTTTGTTGTTTTGTGGTGGTTGGTTTCTTTTGAATCAGCAATTGGATTTATCGCGGGCGCTATTTTATCAGCTTTGGCGGGATTTATCGGCATGAGCATTTCGGTGCGAGCCAACGTAAAAACAGCTGAAGCGGCCAAAGAAGGCTTGGCTAAAGCCTTGGCGGTGGCGTTCAAAGGCGGTACGGTTACCGGAATGTGCGTAGTCGGTTTGGGCCTGTTGGGTGTTTCCGTTTTTTATATTTGGTTTAAAGATCCGCTGCTTTTAGTTGGTTTTGGTTTTGGCGCGTCTTTAATTTCACTTTTTGCCCGCGTGGGTGGAGGTATATTTACGAAAGCGGCCGATGTCGGCGCTGACTTGGTCGGTAAGGTTGAAGCGGGGATTCCGGAAGATGATCCCAGAAATCCCGCCACGATCGCCGATAATGTCGGTGATAATGTTGGTGATTGCGCGGGAATGGCGGCTGACTTATTTGAAACATACGCAATTACCGCAATTGCCGCGATGATATTGGGAGTGGGAATTTCAAACGGAGTGACTTACCCCTTGGTTTTAGGAGCGATCGCGATTGGAGCTTCAATCATCGGAACTTTATTTGTACGCCTAAAAGACAAAAAAATTATGCAGGCGCTTTATAAAGGAACGATTGCCACTGCCGTAATAGCCGCGATTGGTTTTTTCTTCGCGACCAAATGGTTAATTGGAGATATTAAGCTATTTTGGGCGGCGATTGTCGGCTTGGTAGTTACCATATTAATAACGGTGGTGACAGAATATTTCACCGCCACTGAATATAATCCGGTGAGAGCGATTGCCAAAGCGTCTAAAACTGGACCAGGCACAAATATTATTACCGGATTGGCGGTCGGTTTGAAAAGCACTTGGCCGATTGTGACAATCATTTTAGGCGGTATCTTGGCGGCTTATGCTTTGGGCGGTCTGTACGGAATAGCGATTGCCGCGGTTGGCATGCTTTCCGTAACCGGCATGATCGTATCGCTTGATGCTTACGGACCGATTACCGATAACGCTGGCGGCATTGCTGAAATGTCAAATCTATCGGAAGAAGTCAGAGAAAATACCGACGATTTAGACGCCGTCGGAAATACCACCAAGGCGGTTACCAAGGGCTACGCGATCGGATCAGCGGGACTGGCGGCACTGGCGCTTTTTTCCGCTTATACGGACGAGATTGTTAAAGCGGCCAAAAGCTTGAATATTAATGCGGACATGGTTTTAAGAATTGATAACGTTTATGTATTGGTTGGACTTTTTATCGGAGGACTATTGCCATTTGTATTTTCCGCTTACGCGATGCAGGCAGTGGGGCGTGCGGCTTTTAAAATAGTGGAAAACGTACGCAAACAATTTAAAGAAAAGAAAATTATGGAAGGCATTGATAAACCGGATTACGGACAATGCGTAGATATCGTGACTAAAGCGGCGCAGAAAGAAATGATTTTGCCGGCGATAATCGCAGTTGCTTCACCACTGGCAGTTGGCTTTATTTTGGGGCCAAAGGCTTTAGGCGGACTTTTAATCGGGATAATCGTTACCGGACTTTTGGTTGCCATCCAAATGACTACCGGAGGCGCTGCCTGGGATAACGCCAAGAAATATATTGAAAGCGGTAATTTCGGCGGCAAAGGCTCCGATGCGCACAAGGCGGCGGTGGTGGGCGATACGGTCGGCGATCCTTATAAGGATACTGCCGGTCCGGCGATAAATTCTTTGATCAAAGTTATCAATACGATTGCCTTGATATTCGCAATCTTGATTGTGCAGAGCCATATTTTCGGCTAAGAATAAAGTATTAGTTTAATAAAAAAAACAGAGCGGGGTGAAGACTCCGCTCTTTTATAATAAAAAAGAGTGAGACAGAGCGCGATTAGTCCTAATGGACTCGTCGTCGAAAGTCTCACTCTTAAATTAAATTATCTCAAAGTATGAAAGGGGCGGCAGACATTTACTGTGAAGAGTAAACAGTATATACAAAGTCTGTCATAACCCCAAAGGACATAGTCTTCTTTATTTTTACGCTTGCCGATTAAGCAAGTTTGAGGTGAGAAAGGCGGGTGGGACAGGCTGGCAGTAGGAATACAATTATTCATTAGCCCCACCCGCAGGAAAAATTGAGAGAGACATTTACACTGAAGTACAACAGCGTTTGCGTAGCCTCTCTCATTAAAATTGGAAATAACGGCGGACAAGTGATCTGAAGTTTTTTAAACACCGGCGACATCGCCCGCCGTTAAAAATGAACAACACTGCACTATATATTATTAAGAAGAAATTGTCAAGGGTATGTTATTCGCTCTATGAAGAAAGTTATTTATTTCAAATATTTATCAATAAGTCAGCACCACCCCTTTAATTCCCCTCCTCATCTTAGGAGGGGAGGAATAATTAGCTAGATAACATCCTCCCCTCAGATAAGCCCGTCCGCCTTTGGAGGAGAGGGGAGATAGAGGGGTGGTGTTGAAAACTTGTTACCATGTGAAAAAATAATATCTATGATAAAAAAGTTTGCCGGTAAGATTTTCAATCTGCCAATAAATCGGAGCAAGGCACTGTTAATTAAACCAATAAATGTTTGCGCCTAAAACAGAAAACAGGTAAAACGTAAATTTAACTCAACGGGAGATTTAAATTTTTGTATTTAAAATAAGATAAATCATTTATAAAAAATTATCCACTTGCCAGCGCTATTTTAGATTTTTATAATGTATGTAAAATAATTATTCATTATTTCAAAAGGAGGAACAATGAAAAACAAAGTTATTGCGAAGTTTTTTAGTATCGCGCTTTCCGGCCTCACTCTTTTCGGGGGGCTTTTTTATTATCCCGCCGAACCGGTTTTAGCGCTGGATAGCGAGATTAAAATCAATGAAGTAATGTATGATCCGATGGACGGGGTGGAGTGGGTAGAACTGTATAATGCCGGTGCGGACGATGTTGATCTTGACGGCTGGGTGCTGACCGATGAAGACGGCGCCGAAGAATATATTTTTACATCATCGGTAATTTTTCCCGCCGGTTCATTTTTAATTATCAGGTCGGATAGCGGGACCGACGATCTGGATTTTACTGATAATTTGGGCGTGATATATGCCAATCACGGTTCAGACTATTCCGGCACTGTGGATCAGGTTAGTTTATATAACGGCCAAGATGAAATTATGGATTTTATCGCGTGGGGTGGAGATGCGGGCGTGGATGACGACAGCGCGGTTTTGGCGGGAATTTGGACGGTCGGAGCATATTTTGCCGATACCTTGCCGGGCAGCTCTTTGGGATTAATTGTTGACGGAGAAGATAATAATGATTTAAGCGACTGGCAGGAATTTGAACATCCCACCTATGGCTTATCTAATGAATATATTAATCAGCCGCCGCAAATAATTGAAACGCTGGCCGATCCAGATCCGATCATTGCCGATGGCGCTTCGTCTGTGCTTTTGATCGCGGAGATTAATGATCCGGACGGGCTTTCTGATATTACTTTGGTGGAAATTGACCTGTCGGTGGTGGGCGGAAACGCGAGCCAAGAGATGTTTGATGATGGATCTCACGGAGATGATGTGCCGGGTGACGGGATTTATTCTTATGAAACAACTATTCCAATCTCAATCGCCGCCGGGGATTATCAGCTATCGGTAGCGGCGATGGACTCGGTCGGTAATATTGAACTTGATGATTTGAATTTAGCTGTGGAGGAAATTATTTATGAAGAAGCATTAAGAATCAATGAGCTTCTGCCTAATCCGAGCGGACCGGAAGCTACCGATGAATTTATTGAAATCTATAATTACAGTTCAAAAACCGTTGATCTTAACGGTTGGTATTTGGAAGATGCTGGCGGAACAAAATATGTGATAAAAAGCGGCGACTTCAACTCAACCAATATTCCGGCGTCCGGTTATTTCACTATTTATCGAGATAAATCAAAAATCGCTTTAAATAATACCGGCGATAGTGTTTATTTATACCAGCCCAACGAGACTTTGCTTTACTCGGTGGAATATTTGGAAAGCGCTCTTGATGATTATTCCTATAATTTTAACAACGGATCGTGGCAGTGGAGCACGACATTGACGCCCAATGCCGCTAATGTAATTACACTTCCTAATCAAAATCCGACTGCCAGTGCCGGCAGCGACTTAAGTGGAACGGTAGGCGACAAAATAATCTTTGACGGCACCGATTCGTCTGACCCGGATGCTGACAAAATAACTTGCAGCTGGGATTTTGGCGATGGCGGCAGCGGATCGGGCTGCAGCATCTCGCACGTTTATTTAGAAAGCGGTAGTTACACCGCCATCTTAACGGTCAAAGATGGCAAAGGAGGAGAAGCGCAAGATACGGTTAAGGTGGCGATAGCGGAAAAAAGCATGATTGATTCCGGCCCCTATTCTGACCAAGTGATTGTGAATGAATTTTTACCTAATCCCGCGGGCACAGACACCAATGCCGAATTTATTGAGCTTTATAATCAAGGGAAGGCGGCGGTAAATCTTTCCGGATGGAAAATTGATGATGAAGACGGCGGTAGCAGCCCGTATACGATTTCAGAAGGAACGTCAATTGCGGCCGGCGGGTATCTGGTTTTTTATAATAGCGACACAAAAATTTCTATCAATAATTCGGGGGACGCGGTGAGATTAATTTCACCGGATGAAAAGATAGCCGATGAACAAAGATATGAAGGCAGCGCCAAGGACGATCAGTCATATGCCCGAGACGATTTGGGGAGTTTTCAATGGACTAATACCTTAACGCCGGGCAAGAAAAATGTTATTAATCTGCCGGCGGAAGAGGAAGATGATGATGAATCAGATGCCGCGTCCGTAAATTCAAGTTCCACTACTGTAAGCGCGAGTAGTGATTCAGAGGCTGACGAAATAAATATAATTTCCATTAGCCAAGCCAAAGCCAAAGATAAAAATACCGCTGTGAAGGTTCGCGGCGTGGTAACGGTTCCTCCCAAAGTAATAAGTGAAACTTACTTTTATATTCAGGACGATACGGCCGGAGTGCAGATTTATTTTTCTAAAAAGGATTTCCCTAATCTCAAATTAGGCGATCAGATTGAAGTTTCGGGAAAAGTTTCAGAAATAAGCGGAGAGAAAAAAATCAATATTGCCGATAAAAATGATATTAAAATAATTTCAGCCGGCAATAATCGGACTCCGGCGGAAATAACCACCGGATCAGTCAAAGAAAATTTTGAAGGCAGCCTGGTAAGAGTATCCGGACAGATTACCAAACAATCAGGCAATACCTTTTATATCGATGACGGCAGCGGAGAAATAAAAATTTATATTCAAAAATCTACCAATATCAAAAAACCGGAATGGAAGAAAGGCGATTGGGTAACAATAACCGGTGTGGTCGGGCAAACTTCCACCGGATATCGCGTTATGCCTCGATACCAGGAGGATTTGCAAACCGGAAAAAATGTGTTTGGAGCAGGAGATATCCCTGCGGCGGGAATAAAAATCAATGATTTAATTATCATTGGAAGTATTTTGCTTTTAGCCTTTATTCTATTGGCAATAAGAAAACCAAGCAAAAGGGCTTGGTTCAACAAGTATTGATTTTGATGAGGGCAAAGAATTGATTGATGATTACTGAGATTTCGAGTCCGGTGGCTTTTTTGAATTTATCTCTAGCCAGAATTTCATCGACATCGGGGAAAAGTGTTCCCAGGCAAGTCATTAGGGACCAAGCGGGTTCGAATCCCTTATTTTTACATTCATTTATTAGCAAAATTTTTTCTTCACCAGATAAGCGAACCGAGCTTTTCTCACGCAAACCATTGGTGGCTACAAAAATTTTTACAAGAATCGGCAAAAGTTTGGAATTTTTGAATTTGTCCTTAATGGCGGCGATTGAAAAAAATACTCTCTGGTCGCTCATCTTGTCCTCCCTGTGTGCAATGAACATCACTAAAAAATATAATACATTCTTATTTTAGTCAAGGCTTGCTCGATTAATTTATTTTAGATATTATTTACAAATCGTTCATTTTATAAATTCCATATTAAGAGAAAAAAGGTAAGATCTAAGGTGCTAACCAAGATAGGCGGAAGGTGAAGAATGTATAACGAGATCGTGCGCCAGTGCCTAGAATTATCTCAACAAATTTACCGGAAATATCTTTTGAGCGCTAATTTAAAAAATCAAGGCGCTCTGGAAAGCGCGCTTGTTGCTGATCTTGGTGAATTGTGCGGCCGGCAGAAGGGGATTGGCTGGCTTTCTATTGCTGGCGGCGCTGATCGGTTTATCAAGCGGGGCGGAGCTTGGGTTTGTGTCAATTTAATTAAAACAAATTTTGGCGCAGACACGGATTTGGCGGTCAGGTATGTTTCGGTGGTAATCTTTAGCCACAAAACCGGCGCCAGTTTTGGAAACATTATCGCCATGGGTTTAATTGAATTTGAAAGAGATAAAAAATATTTTGCTCGAAAACAGGCTGATGGCGGGTATCTGGTTGAAAGAGACGGTGAAAAAATAAAATTGATAAAATCCGAAGATATTAATTATGGTTTAAGCGAAGCCGAAGCGCTGGAATTTGCTCAAAAATTTGGAATGTTAATCTAGCTCCAAGAATTATCTTGGAGTTTTATTTATTTTTATAAAGAAATTGATTATAATGAATAGTATTAATATTGAAAAAAATATGGAAAATTGTCAAAAGTTAGCTTCGGGTCATCGCAGCTGCCGTGGATGTACCGCTGTCCCGCATACTGCTCGCTATGTATTATCTCAGGTTAAGGGGCCATGCGTGGTGGCAAATGCCACCGGGTGCATGGAGGTAACTACCACTATCTACCCCTATACTTCTTGGAATGTGCCGTATATTCATAGCGTTTTTGGCAATGCGGCCGCAACAATCTCGGGAGTAGAGTCGGCTTATAAATCTTTGAAAAAACAGGGAAAAATTAAAGTCGAGGAAGAGCCAAAATTTATCGTCTTTGCCGGAGATGGCGGCTCATATGATATCGGTCTACAGGCGCTCTCGGGAGCATTGGAAAGAAGACACAATTTTTTGTTTGTCTGTTACGATAACGGCGGCTATATGAATACCGGCAACCAAAGGTCATCAGCCACGCCTTATGGCGCTGTTACATCAACTACGCCAGATGGCAAGAAACAGGATGGTAAAAATGTTTTTCGGAAAAATCTTACCAAAATAGTCGCGGCTCATGATATTGAATATGCGGCGACTGTTGCCGTGTCTCATCGGGAAGATTTTTTGAGAAAAGTCAGAAAAGGTTTAGCCGTTAAAGGCCCGGCTTTTATCAATGTTCTTGCCCCCTGTACGCTGGGCTGGAAATTTCCCGAAGACATGGGAATAACCATGGCCCGCTTGGGAGTGGAAACAAATTTTTGGCCGCTATATGAAATTATTAACGGGAAGTACCGGTTGAATTACCAGCCCGCTAAAAGAAAGCCAATAACGGAATTTATTAAACATCAAGGGCGATTCAGCCATTTATTTAAAGAAAAGAACAAGCATATTATTGGCATCATGCAAAAACATATTGATGATGAAATGAAAAAATTATTATTTTTAATAAATAAATAAAAAAAATGCCAACAAAAACAAAAAAGAAAAAGGCCTGGCTGTGGATATTGTTAAGCCTAGTGGTTTTCTTTATTATCGCTACTATCGGGATTGCGGTGATGATATATTGGATCGCGCAAGTTTCCAATAATAAAACCAGCGATTCGGTTGATTATTATTCCAGCGAAAGTTATCAAGGAGAAGACTCATTGGCGAAGGAAGCGGTAGTAGAGGAAGGAGCGCCAGAATATATCGGCAATGAAGACCTAGACGTTGTAGAAGATAAAGTAATAAGCACAGCGGCCGGAGAAATAACCGAAAAAAAAGTTATCAAGACGGGCAGCATGAAGATAGAGGTGGAAGAAATTGATGATGCCGGCAGTGAAATAACCGATATCGCGCAAGCAAGCGAGGGTTTTGTGCAAAGCGCTAATACCCGGACTGATTCCGACGGAAAGCAAAATAGCACAATTACGATTAAAGTTCCCGCGGATAAATTTGAAAATGTTTATGAGCAGATTAAAAAATTAGCTATAAATATTGAAAGAGAAGATATCTCGGGCAAAGATGTTACCGAGGAATATGTGGATTTGCAGGCGCAACTGAAAAATTATCGGGCCGAAGAAGAACAATATTTAAGTATTTTGGAAAAAGCGACGACGATTGACGATATTCTAAAAGTTACTAAACAGCTGTCTATCGTCAGAGGCAATATTGAGACGATTGAAGGCCGATTGAAATATTTAGAAAGCGTGACTGATTTTTCCACCATTACAATCTATTTGGTAGAGGAGGTGAGGGTGGAGGTGCCGACTTCCAAGTGGCGTCCGCTCAATAATTTTAAAACGGCTTTCAGTTATTGGGTGCAGTCCCTGCAATGGCTGGCGGATGTCTTGGTTTGGGCGATAATCTTTGTCGGTCCGGTAGCCATATTAATATGGTTGATCGTGTGGGCGGTAAGAAGAAAAAGCGGTAAGAACAAGCAATAAAATAGCATAAGCTTTAAAATAAAACTCCTTGAAAAATTCAGGGAGTTTTTATTTAATTTAAAAATAATAAAAAACGGGCCCGACCGGATTTGAACCGGCGATCTCCTGCGTGACAGGCAGGCGCTTTAAACCGCTAAGCTACGAGCCCAAAATAAATAATCAAATTAACAACCAACAAATAGCAATTATTAAATTAAAATGCGGAAATAATTTTAAAAAGCATCGAACAAAATTTAGCGTTTGAAATTTATTGAGAAAATATATAGCAGGGGTGGGACTCGAACCCACTACCTCGAGCTTATGAGTCTCGCGCTCTAACCAGGTGAGCTACCCTGCCCAGTTAGAAGTATTAATAATCAAAAGCCCCTATCTAACAATTTATTATCTTCCTTATATTAATTACAGATACTTCTAACAGGGCGCTGTCTTGAATAATTATTTTATCAAATAAATTACAAACAAATTCCAATCTACAAATATCAATAACCAAACGGAGATGCGGCAAAGCAAGAAATTTTGCTTGAAAAAATAGTTTGGAATTTGGTGCTTGTCTCTTGGAATTTTAAGTCAAATGGTTGCGGGGGCTGGATTTGAACCAGCGACCTTGAGGTTATGAGCCTCACGAGCTGCCAGACTGCTCCACCCCGCGTTAATATGGCATTTTCGGATATTTTGGCGTTGTAGGTTTACGCGAAAATATTCTTTCCTATTATAATAAAGTTATTGAAATGATGCAAGTAATATAGTATGATGAACTGAAAATTATTTTATGGTAAAAATTTTACATTTAGCCGACATTCATTTGGGAATGGAAAATTACGGCCGGACGGATAAATCAGGCATCAACTCCAGATTGCTTGATTTTTTAAAAAATTTTGATTATGCGATTGATTATGCTATCGAAAACCAGATAGAATTTTTTTTATTTGCCGGTGATGCTTTCAAAACCAGAGAGCCTACCCAGACGCAGCAAAGGGAGTTTGCTAAAAGAATAAAAAAATTATCTCGGAATAATATTCAGGTAATTTTAGTGATTGGCAACCATGATTTGCCCAATGCTTTTGGCAAGGCTGATTCATTGGATATATATAAAACTTTGGAAGTGGAAAATGTGTACATTGCAAAAGATCCGCAAATTTTTAAATTCCGCAAGATGGGTGAAAAAAGCTGGCAATTAGCCAATGACGTAAGCGTGCCGGGATTTGCCAACGAGTGTTTTCAGATCGCGGCGCTTCCTTGGATTTCAAAAAGTGAGCTAATAGGAAAAAAGGATTATAAAGATAAAACGATTGAAGAAGTGAATAAATTGATTGGAAACAAAATCGCTGATGTGATCAAAAACTTGGCATCTCGGGTTGATCCTCAATATGCGGCGGTAATGGTGGCGCATGCTACGGTAGCTGGAGCCGTTTTTGGGGCGGAGAGAAAAGTATATGTCGGCAGCGATATTGTAATTCCGCATACGAACTTAATGGAGCCGTGGAAATATGTTGCTTTGGGGCATTTGCATAAATTTCAAGTATTGTCGGAAAATCCTCCAGTGATATATTCAGGCAGCATTGATCGAGTGGACTTTTCAGAAGAGTCGGAAGATAAGGGATTTGTAGCGGCTGAGATCGAGAAAGATGCCCCAACGAAATATAATTTTATTCAGACTCCCGCGAGAAAATTTATATCACTAACAATTGACATTGAAGAAAATTGCATAGAGCCAATGGAGATAATAAAGGCCGAAATAAGCAAGCACGATTTTCAGGAAATGGTGGTGAAAGTTAATATAAAAGTTCCGGAAGATTTAGCCGGATTAATTAATAACCAAGAGATAATGAAATATCTAGACGGCGCTTATTATATTGCTTCAATCAATAAAGAAATAATAAAAAATCAAATCCAAGCGGGCGAAGAGATCAAGGATATTGAAAGTTTTTCCCCAATTAAGGCTTTGGAAAAGTATTTATCCGGCAAGGGGATTAAGGATAAGCAGCTACAGACATACAAGCGGTATGCGGAAAAAATAATTAAGAGCTTGGAAGAATAATTAATCATGATTCCACAGAAATTAAAATTAAATAATTTCATGTCATACGGGGAAAACCTGGATGTATTGGATTTTACTAAAATTGATTTAGCTTGTTTGGTGGGATTAAACGGAGTCGGCAAAAGTACGATCTTGGAAGCGATCGCCTGGTCTTTATGGGGAAAATCAAGAGCAAAATCAGATGATGATTTAATCAGGCAAGGCGCTAATGAAGCCTGGGTAGATTTTATTTTTTCTTTAAACAATGAAGAATACCGGGTTATCAGAAAGAAATCTAAAAGCGGAAAAGGGCAGAGCAATTTAGAATTTTATAAAAGAGGCGATAATGCTTCAAAAGAAGTTGATTGGATTTCAATTTCCGGCGGAACAAAAGCTGAAACCCAGGATTTCATTATTGCTACCTTAAAAATGACTTACGATACCTTTATTAATTCGGCTTTTATTCGGCAGGGGCGAGCTGATGAATTTACCATCAAGAAGCCGAATGAAAGAAAAAAAGTTCTCGCACAAATATTAAATTTACATTATTACGATAAGCTGGTTTTGGCGGTAAAAGATATAGCAAGAAATTTGTTTGTTGAGCAGGAGAGCTTAAATAAAAAAATAGAATTTATTGAATCGGAAATTAAAATTAAGGAAAACCTTGATGATGAAGCTCGTACGATGAAAAAAGATCTGGATAAAATTGAAAACCAAATCAATGAATTAGATCAAAAATTAAATATTTTAAACCATGGGAAAGAGCTGCAAGATAAAAAAATTGATGAAGCCAGCAATCTGGACGAAAGAACCAAAAATATTTCATTAGACCTGGAAAAAATTAATACGGATATTACCGAAAATTATGACAATATCGAGCGGGATAAAAAATTTTTAATCAACGAAGAGGAGATAATTAAATCGTATAAAAAATTACAGCAGCTAAAAAAAGTAAACGAAGACATGGAAAATTTGCTTAAAATAAAAAGTAAGATTGATTTCGAAAAAAATGATACAGAAAAAAATATTTTAAACAAAAAAAGCGAAATTTTGCAAAGAAAAGGTAATTTGGAATATAGATTAGGCGCGATCGAACGGGATTTAACTAATTATTCTCAATATCAAGCGCAGCTGAAGGAAATAAAACAAGATCTTGAATTAATCAATAAAATTGCCGAAAAAAAGTTACGCGCGGAAAATATATTAAAAACATTGATAGACGACCTACACGAATTTAAATCCAATTTTAGTCAGCTGGAATCAAGGGGGAAAGAATTAAAGCAAAAGATCATTGAACTGGATTCCGTGCAGGGTTCGGACTGCCCATTATGCGGGCAATTACTGTCGGATATTCATAAAAAGAATGTGATAAAAGACTTATTGAATAAAAAAAATCAGGTGGCGATAAAATATGTGAAGACCAGAACGATTATCGCTAAACTAGAAGCAAAACAAAAAGACATAATCACCAAAATTGAAGATTATAAAAATAAAACAGAACCCAAGGCGCGGCTGGAAGGACAAATAATGGTATTGAATGATAAAATCGCGGAATTAAAAAAATACCAAGCGGAGAAAGATAATATTTTAATAGCGCTGAAAGACATCCAGCAAAAATTGGATACTGGCACTTACGACAAGGGCAACCATCATAAATTAGAAGAGATTGATCGGCGTTTAAAAAAATTAAATTACAATGAACCTAAGCACGAAGAGATAAAAAAAGAAATAATCAATCTTAGCGTTTATGAAGAGCAGAAAAATAAACTGGAAAATATCAAGTCGGGCATCAAACAGCAGGAAATATATTTAAATAAGTTAATAAAAAACAGGATAGAAAAAGAGAAAGAATTGCTGCGGAATAAAACCAGGAGAAATAAAATCAAGATGGATTACGAAAAGCTGGAAAAAATTGAAAACAAAATTATAGAAATAAATAAGCGCTTGGTTGATTTGAGGAAAGAAATGAACGCTAGGCAGGGCGAGTCCGGCGCTTTAAATGAAAAAATCCATAGGGTTAAAAAAATGGAAAAAGAATTGAAAGAAAATAAAAAAAGCCAGTCGGAAAAATTACAAGAAAAGATTATCGCCGATGAATTAGTCAAAGCATTCGGTAAAAATGGCATTCAGGCCATGATTATTGAAGCGGCGGTGCCGGAAATAGAAGCCGATACTAATCGGCTGCTCGATAAAATGACCGATGGCAAAATGAGGGTACAATTAAAAACGAAAAAGGAAAAGAAAACCGATGGCGATCTAATTGATACGCTGGATATTATTATTGAGGATGAATATGGGACGAGAAATTATGAAATGTTTTCCGGAGGCGAAGCTTACCGAATTAATTTTGCGATTAGGATCGCGCTATCAAGGCTTTTGGCGAATAGAACCGGAGCCAGGCTGCAATTTTTAGTGATTGATGAAGGCTTTGGTACCCAGGATATGATGGGCCGTGAAAATTTAATTCAGGCAATAAATTCCATTGCAGATGATTTTAAAAAAATTATAGTAGTAACTCATATTCAAGATCTAAAAGACGCGTTTCCGTCCCGCATTGAGGTATACAAAGACAATAATGGCTCTAACTATCAAGTATTCAGTTAAAATTATTGACACTAGCGATAAAAATATTAAAATAATTTGAAGCTAGGTGAAACGCCCCGTTACCCTCCTAATTGGGTGCGCTCAACCTAGCTTTTTATAATAATAACCGACTTTACTCCCACTCTAAAAAAGTGTAATATTAACATGAAAACAAAATGACAAAATAATATGAAAACAAATGGTGTAAGTATTTTGATGTTTTCATGATGTTTTGTTTTAATGAAAAATATGACTTTAAAAAAATATTTGTTAGGTATGATGGTTTCCACCGTATTTTGCTGGATATCATGGGGGATGATCCTTTATTATGTAGATCCTCAAACTACCGGTTTTGTCGGTTTGGCGGCCTTTTATGTCAGTTTATTTTTTGCTTTAATCGGCCTTTTGACTTTAGTCGGTTTTTATATGCGAGTCTGGTTTTCTAAAAATGAAATACTTTTCGCCCATGTCGGGCCGGCTTTCCGCCAGGGGATATTATTATCTTTAATACTAACGGGATCTTTGTTTTTACAATCCTTCAGGCTATTGACTTGGTGGGACGGGGCATTATTTATTGCCTCGGTTGCTTTATTGGAATTTTACTTTCTAAGTAGATAAAAATCTATGATAGACAAAATTAAACAAATAAAAAGTGCAGCTATCGAAAAAATTTCTCAAGCCCAAAATACCGCGGATTTGGAAGCCGTGAGGATTGAATTTTTAGGGAGAAAGGATGGAAAATTAAATAAGATATTGCGTGCGATCAGCTCTTTGCCGGCAGATCAAAAAAAGGCGATTGGCAGTTTGGCCAATGTTGTAAGGGCAGAAATTGAAAAAGAAATCAAAAACAAAAATACCGGCTTGAAAAATATTCCGCCGGAAAAAAATATATTTTTTGATGAAACTTTGCCCGCGGAAAAAATGCCCGAGGGGCACCATCACCCCTTGGCTAAAATCCGCAGGGAAGTTGAAGAAATTTTTATTTCCATGGGATTCAAGATTTATGAAGGAGATGAGCTTACCAATTTGCATTATAACTTTTTGTCGCTTAACTTTCCGGAAAATCATCCGGCCATGGACAGCTATGACACTTTTTTTATCAAAGAGGATGAAACTAAAAAAATTGAATTAAAAAAACGGAGAGTGATGAGGGCGCATACCTCTAACATGCAAGTTAAGATTATGGAAAATAATCAGCCGCCGCTGCGCGTTATTGTGCCGGGCCGGGTTTTTAGGAACGAAGCGACTGATGCGTCACATGAGCACACCTTTCATCAAATAGAAGGCTTTGTCGTGGATAAAAATATTTCCATCGCAAATTTAATTCAAACGCAAAAAACATTATTAAGCAAAATATTTAAAAAGGATGTGAAGGTTAGGCTTCGTCCGGGATATTTTCCTTTTGTTGAACCCGGGTTTGAATTAGACACAAGCTGTGTAATCTGCAATGGCAAGGGATGCAGCGTCTGTAAAAAAACCGGATGGGTGGAGCTGATACCATGCGGCATGATTCATCCCAATGTCTTTAAATCGGCCGGATACCCACAAGGCAAATATACCGGTTTCGCTTTTGGCATGGGATGGTCGCGCTTAGCTATGTTGAAATATGGCATAGACGATATTAGATTATTTATGGACGGCGATTTAAGATTTATTAATCAATTTTAGTTCATGCAAAAGCCCTACGAGACAATTATAATCGGTGCGGGAATTGCGGGAATTACCGCTGGAATATATGCTGCGAGAAAAAAAATGAATTTCCTGGTAATCGCGGAAGAATTTGGCGGTCAGATGAATATTTCCGGAGAGGTTTTGAATTATCCCGGGATTATCACAACCACGGGCGGAGAGTTAAGATCAATTTTAAAAAAGCAGGTAGAGTTTAATGGTTTTAGTATTAATGAAGGCGAAAAAGTGGAGCAAGTAAAAAAATCGGGGAAAATGTTTGCAGTAAAAACGGATAAGGGAAGTTATTCCACCTATACCGTAATTGTGGCTACCGGATCCAGCCCCAAAAAATTAAATGTGCCGGGTGAAGCGGAATTTGCTAACAAGGGCGTGCATTATTGCGCCATTTGCGATGGCCCGCTTTATACCCAGAAAAAAGTGGCGATAATCGGTGGAGGTAATTCAGCCTTGGAGTCGGTGGATTTTATGAAGGATATTGCCCAAAAAATATTTGTGATTAATATTGAAGAGCAGTTTACCGCATTTCAATATTTAGTGGATAGGTTGGCAGGGATGAAAAATGTTGAAGTAATTAATAAGGCGGAAACTATCGGCATTACCGGCGAGAAATTTGTTAGCGGCATTACATATTTGAAAAATAAGCAAGAAAATAATTTAGCGGTTGATGGCGTATTTATTGAAATTGGAAGAACGCCCAATGTTGAGATCGTAAAAGATTTATTGGAACTAAATAAGCATCAACATATTATCGTCGATTGCCAAACTCAAACTTCAGTCCCGGGCGTTTTTGCAGCCGGTGATGTTGCCAATGTTCATGAATATCAATATATTATTTCCGCCGGCCAGGGATGCATCGCTTTGATTAAGGCTGCTAAATATTTAGCGAGAATACAAAAATAATATGGAAATTGCGGATATAAATCTGAATGAGGCCACCTTGGTCGATGTGAGAACTGAAGCGGAATACGCGAGTGATCATCTTAATCGGGCAATTAATATTCCACTTGCTGATATAATTTATCAAATTGATGAATTTGAGCGCATGAAAAAGCCAATTATTTTATACTGCCATAGCGGTGTGCGCAGCGGGGAGGCGGTAGAAATTTTAAAATTACAGGGAATTGAGGGCGTTTATAACGGCGGAGCAATCGATAATTTAAAGAAAATACTAAGTTAATATAATATGAAAATATCTCTAAATTGGCTATCGGACTATATTAAAATAAATAAAACTTCTACGGAGATTGCCGATGCGCTTACTATGGGAATTGCGGAAGTGGAAGGCATAGAAAAAATAAATAATAATTTATCCGGAGTTGTAGTTGGGCAGGTTGTAAAAAAAGAGAAGCATCCCAATGCCGATCGCTTATCGATCGCAAAAGTTGATGTTGGAAATAAAATATTAAACGTTGTCTGCGGAGCGGATAATTTAGAACAAGGGCAAAAAGTTCCGGTTGCCGTTATCGGCGCGCAGCTGCCGAATGGCTTGAAAATTAAAAAAGCGGAAATTCGGGGAGTTATTTCCGAGGGTATGATTTGTTCGGAGCAGGAGCTGGGGCTCAAGGCTGAATCACAGGGAATTATGGTACTGGATACGCAAGCAAAAATCGGCATGGATTTTGGCCGCCATCTTGGTTTGGAGGAAGATGAAATTTTGGAAATTGATAATAAATCATTAACGCACCGTTCGGATTTATTTGGGCATATTGGCATTGCTCGAGAATTGGCGGCGATATTAAATTTAAAAATAAACCTTCCCAATGTTGCTAACATTAAACAAAAAATTAAAAAGGACAGCTTAAAGATTAAAATAAAAAACAAAACTTTATGTCCGCGCTATCTGGCAGCAGTTTTAGGCCATATTAAAATTACCGACTCCCCTGAATGGATGCAATCTAGATTGAGAGCTTGCGGGATTAGGCCGATCAATAATATTGTTGATATAACCAATTATGTTTTGTTGGAATTTGGACAGCCCCTGCATGCTTTCGATTACGATAAAATATCCGGCGATAAAAAGGAAATTATAGTGAGATTGGCTAAAAATAAAGAGCAGATAAATACCATAGACGAAAAACCAAGGGTCTTATCCGGTAGTGATCTGGTGATAGCGGATGGCCAAAAAGCGATCGCCATTGCCGGCATTATGGGCGGGCGAGAAACTCAAATTGATCAGAATTCCAAAAAAATTATTTTAGAGTCGGCTAATTTCAATTCGTTTAATGTCAGAAAAACCGCTCAGAGATTATCTTTGCGGACTGAAGCTTTAACTAGATTTGAAAAGGGATTGAGTCCATATCTGGCTGAATTGGGCATAAACAGGGCAATACAATTATTAATTAAATACGCTGGAGCGGAATTATCCGGCGGGGTTTACGATACTCAAATAGCGAAGCCAAAAGAACAGAAGTTAACCTTAGATATTGATAAGCTGAATCAATATATCGGCCATGAAATTAAGCCCGAAAAAGTTAAAAAGATTTTACAAAATTTGAATTTTAAGGTGGTGGGAAGTAAAAAATTTAAAGTAACAGTTCCCTTATATCGTATGGATATCGGCATTGAGGAAGATTTGATAGAGGAGGTGGCCAGAATTTACGGTTATGGCAATATTAAGCCCATTGATCTTTCCGGGGCGATTAAACCGGTGGAACAGGATCGTGATATCTATTGGAGAAATCATATTGAAAATATTTTAGTGGGTCTGGGTATGAGCGAAGTTATGAACTATTCTTTTTATGGCGAGCGGCTGCTGGGCAAGTGCTTATTAACTCCGCGGGATCATATTGAGTTGGAAAATCCTATATCCCAGGAGCTTAAATATTTGCGGACCTCATTGCTGCCATATTTATTTAATCTGGTTGAAAAAAATATTAAAAATATCGCTGAAATAAAGATTTTTGAAATGGGGCATGTTTATTTTGAAGAGTGCGAGTGCCAGTCCGTGTCGGCCGCGCTATTGGGTGATAATGAAAAAATATTTTATCAAGCCAAAGGCATAATCAATATTTTATTAAAAAAATTAAATATTGATTATCAGACTATGGCCTTAAAAAAAGAAGTGAATTGTGAATATTTTAATATGTATGCCGAAGGAAAATGCCTGCAGTACAAAGCGGGAGAAGAGCTGCTAGGCACCTTGGCTTTAACTGATCAGCGGGTAGTGAAAAATTTTAATATCAAAAATAAAGAAATCGCCTTTTTCAATTTATCGCTTAATAAAATAACTGAATTAGCCAATCGTGATATAAAATATAATCCTCTGCCAAAATATCCTCCGGTTATGTTGGATGTTGCTTTTGTTTTTGACCAAAAAATCAAAGCCCAGGAAATTGAGCAGGAACTGATTCAGGCCGGCCGGCCGCTTTTACGAAGTGCGGAATTATTCGATATCTACGTGGGTAAAAATCTGGGAGCCAATAAAAAAAGCCTGGCTTACCATTTAGAATATCGCTCTGATGATAAAACTTTGGCAGATAAAGAAGTTAAAAACATTCATCAGCGCGTGGTAGATAAAATTCTCCAGAGATTTGATGCCAAATTGCGCGATTAAATAATAAAAAAAAGACACTTTTGTTAGTGTCTTTGTGAAAACTCATAATAATTTCTACCTATTATTATATTGCGATTAGCCTTAGCACATCCGCCAAGGCTATTTTTTGCGAACGGTTTATGTAAAGAGCGAAGCCGGAATAATGAAGGTAAATGTTACTGCCTTGACTGGAATCCAAATCCTTTAACTCATTATAAATGCGTTTCATTTCTCCAAATAATGAAATTGCTTCGGGGTAATTGTCATTGCCTGCATCTTCGTTAAGATCCTGTTCCTCTCCGGGATCAATGCAGACAATTACTCCGATTGACCCTTCCGAGAATTTTACCACGCAGGTATTGACCAAGGGCCCCCTTGTGCCGTTGTAATATTTTTTCAAATAGCTGCGGATAGCCGAGGAATCCCCCGGCACATTGTCTAGGGCGATGGTTTGCCCCAGTGAAGTTTGGAAAATCGGCATATTGTTAGTAATATTATTGAGGACTTGCACTTCTTCGCAGTTAGCCAAATAGCCGTCCAACATGCTAAAACCCGTAATCATGGTATGGCTGAAGTCTGATCCGCGGGGATCAAACTTATTAATTCCGCTGAGAATAAAGCCAAAGGCGAATAAATTTCTCGCTCCCAAATCTTCGGTATGATATCTAAGACCGTTATCGGAATGATTGATAACGGCGACCATTTCGTCGATCGCCGGATTTTCACCCGGTTTGAAGAATCGCTGCCAGACCAGGCCGGTAGCGGAGATCGCACGCGACCCTAGCTGATGGTGATCATAGTTGTAATCATCATGCATTCTTCCGGTATCAAAGTGGATAATCCGAATATTTTCTCCTTCGGGGGGAACCTCTAACCTTTGACCCGGATTGACGAACTTCATTTTGTAAATATCCTCGCCGCTGTCCCACGGAATCCGATGCGCCATCAGCCACAAAAAGAGAGATGCGACTGCATCTAGGTCAGGTTTCTTGTGTGTTACCAGTATCAATCTTGCCTTTTCCATGAGCTTCTCCTTCACATTCTTTTTTAAAGATCATTCTATATTTAGAATTTAATATATTAACAGAATTAATATAAACCGTCAAGTAAAATTCACTTTTTTATTGTTGATATAATATTGTGATTATGGTATATTTTTACCATATGCAAATACCGAATATTTGTAATTATTTACCTTAAATAAGCTAAAAATACCATGCCAAAGAAGAAAAACTCCAAAAAGAAAGAAAATCCTAAAAAGAATACCAAAAATGCAAAAAAAATTAACACTTCCGGGAAAAAACCCGCTGCTGGCAAAAAAATAGTAGCCGGGGGTAATTTATCCTTAAAACAGACCACCAGAGTTGAAGGTTCCTATACTGCCAAAGATATCACAGTACTGGAAGGTTTGGATCCGGTTAGAAAAAGACCGGGAATGTATATCGGGGGTACCAGTTTGGACGGCCTGCATCACCTGATCTGGGAAGTGGTTGATAATTCCATCGATGAAGCAATGGCCGGATATTGCAATAATATTGAAGTGATTATTCATAAAGATAGCAGCGTGACTGTAAGCGATAATGGACGTGGTATTCCGGTGGAAAAGCATAGCGTAACGAAAAAATCGGCGTTGGAAACAGTCCTTACGACTTTACACGCCGGTGGTAAATTTGATGGGGTAGGCTATAAGGTAGCCGGCGGCTTACATGGCGTCGGTGTTTCGGTGGTTAACGCTTTATCTTCTTATTTAAAAGCGGAAGTGAAAAGAGATGGCTATGAATTTGAGCAGGAATATGCTAAAGGAAAACCCAAAACCAAAGTAAAGAAAGGGGAAAGATCGCAGGAAACAGGCACAACTATTACTTTTGAGCCTGATCCTGAAATTTTTGATAAAATTGAATTTTCCTGGAAAAAAATAATCGACCATATTAGGCAGCAGGCTTATTTAACCAAAAATGTCAGAGTAAAAGTAATTGATGAAAGAGAAATTGAAGACAAGCCGGGAAAATTTCCCAGAATTCTCACTTTTTATTTTGACGGAGGAATTGTTTCATATCTTAAACATTTGAATGATGGTGAAAATCTTATCCATGAAACGCCTTTTTATATGGAGCGGGAAGCGGATGATATTATGGTTGAAATCGCGATGCAATATACCGATGAAATAAAAGGATTTGAGATAAGTTTTGCTAATAATATTTATACTCCGGAAGGCGGAACACATTTAATGGGATTTAAATCGGCCTTAACGCGTGTAATCAATGATTATGCTCGTAAAAATGATTACATTAAGGGCAAGGAAGAAAATCTGACCGGAGACGATGTGCGGGAAGGTTTAACGGTTATTATTTCCATCAAATTAAGAAATCCACAATTTGAAGGCCAAACCAAAGCCAAATTAGGCAACGCCGAAGTTCGAACAGTAGTGCAATCTTTGATGCATGATGCTTTTACGGAATTTCTGGAGGAACATCCCCAGGACGCTCGCCAAATGATTGGAAAAACGCTGCTGGCCCAAAAAGCGAGAAAGGCTGCGAAGGCCGCAAAAGAAACAGTCATCAGAAAGGGTGCGCTGGATGGCCTTACTTTGCCGGGAAAATTGGCAGATTGTTCATCCAAGGAAGCGGAAAAATGCGAGATCTTTATTGTGGAGGGAGATTCGGCCGGCGGTTCTGCCAAGGGCGGACGCGACCGTGGTTTTCAAGCGATATTCCCTTTACGCGGCAAAATTTTAAATATTGAAAGAGCTCGTTTGGACAAAGTTTTATCTTCCAAAGAAATAAAGTCTTTGATTATCGCTCTGGGCATGGGAGTGGGAGAGGAAATGGATCTTACAAAACTGCGCTATAATCGCGTAATAATTATGACCGATGCCGACGTTGATGGAGCGCATATCCGCACTTTGCTTTTAACATTATTTTTCCGTTATTTTGAAAAGCTGGTGGAAGACGGTCATTTATATATCGCTCAACCGCCTTTGTATAGCATTAAAGTAGGCAAAGAGATGCAATATGCCTACACCGAAGAGGATAAAAACGAGATTATGGAAACATTTAAGAAAGAAGTAAAGAGCGGAGCAAAAATAAATATTCAAAGGTATAAGGGTTTGGGAGAAATGAATCCGGCGCAGCTTTGGGAAACCACCATGAATCCGGAAAATCGAGTTATGCTGCAAGTGAAGATAGAAGAAGCGCAAAAGGCTGATAAAACTTTTGATACTCTAATGGGAGCGGAAGTGGAACCGCGCCGCCGGTTTATTCAAAGCCGAGCCAAAGATGTCAAAAATCTTGATATCTAAGTTATGATTTTATCACAAATTGAACACGAATTAGATCACGAATCAGATAAAAAACCAGTAATTGCGAGCCCCGACGCTATGTCGGGACGAAGCAATCCCATAAATGTTTAAGATACAATAATCAATTAATAATTACTAAAAATTTTATAAAATGGTTATTGATAATTGAAGTTTATTTGTTTCTTGCTACTTGTATCTTTAATAACGATAACGAAATTCATTTCATTCATTTTGTCATTCCAAAATTTTCTTTATTCACAATCCAAAATATATTATTCCAAATTCAATATTCATTTTTCTCTTGACATGTTATAATGTTTTAGTAAAATAGGGCTAAATAGTGGCCCGACCACTGTTTTTAAATATAAAAAATTATGGGATTCAGCATCACTGACAATAAAGTAGTAAATTATATTAAAGAAGCCAGGATAGAGCTGGGCAAAGTTGTGTGGCCGACGCGTGCGGAACTTTTTAGGCACACCCTGATTGTTGTTGCCGTGAGTTTGGCGGTCGCTGCATTTTTGGGAGTTTTTGACTTTGTCTTTAATTGGGTACTTGAATTGATAGTATAATTTTTATAAATAATTAATTTTCAATTTTTTAAAAAACAATTTTGAAATTTAACTAATAATATGCCAAAGCAAGTAGGAACAAAAGAAAGAGCCTGGTATGTTTTACATACCTATTCCGGTTATGAAGAAAATGTTTCGGAAAATTTGAAGCAGCGCATTGAGACTATGGGAATGGAAGATATGATTTTTAATATAATTGTGCCTAAAGAAAAAAAGATCAAGATCAAAAACGGCAAGCGGCAAACGGTGGAGGAAAAGATTTATCCGGGCTATGTCTTGGTGGAAATGATTGTGACGGATGAATCGTGGTATGTGGTAAGAAATACTCCCAATGTAACCGGGTTCGTCGGTTCCGGCACTATTCCCACTCCGGTTTCCAGCGAAGAAATTAGCGGATTACAAAAAAGAATGGGCGTGGAAGAGCCGAAATATAAGATTGATGTGGCGGTAGGCGAATCGGTTAAAATTATTGATGGCCCCTTTAAAGATTTTGACGGCAAAGTTAGTTCCATAGATGAAGAAAAAGGAAAAATTAAAGTATTGGTAAATATGTTTGGGCGTGAAACGCCGGTAGAGTTAGACTTTTTGCAAATTAAGAAACTTTAATTCCATACCATGTTTTTATTAAAAGCCTTTTGGTTTTTTCTACCGGGGGGCATAGCCAATATGGCGCCGGTAATCTTTAAAAAAATTAATTTTTTAAATTATCCCATAGACTTTGGTAAAACGATTAATGGCAAGCCGATATTCGGCAGCCATAAAACATTTCGCGGCTTCTTTTTTGGGATATTGGTCGCAATACTTATTGCTCTTTTGCAAAAGGCGCTTTATCTTCGGTATGAATTTTTTAGGGAAATAACTTTGTTCCCTTTTGATGAGCACAATGCGGTATTGGTAGGATTTTTGATGGGATTTGGCGTGCTGTTCGGAGATGCCATTAAGAGCCTGATTAAAAGGCAGTTAGGCGTCAATCCCGGTGATAGATTTATTCCCTGGGATCAGATTGATTTTATAATCGGTTTCATATTATTTGTTTCAATAATTTATGTACCATCCGGACAGGTCATGCTTACCATACTTGTAGGATTTCCATTATTGCATATTGTGATGAATCATTTGGGATATTATTTGAAAGTTCAAGATAATCGTTGGTAGAAATAAAATAATTTATTAGTAATTAAGAAAATATATGGCAAAAGAAGTAAAAACAGTAGTAAAATTACAAATTCCTGCAGGAAAAGCCACTCCGGCTCCACCGATCGGACCGGCTTTGGGCCAACATGGATTAAATATTCAAGAATTTTGTACGTCTTTTAATGATAAAACCAAAGACATGGGTGGAGATGTGATTCCGGCCGAGATTACCATTTATGAAGATCGAACCTTTGATTTTGTTTTAAAAACTCCGCCGGCCGCCGAACTGCTGAAAAAAGCCGCCGGTATTAAAAAGGGATCAGGAATTCCGCATAAAGAAAAAGTCGGCAAAGTAACACGGGCGCAGATTAAAGAAATTGCCGAGAAAAAAATGCAGGATCTCAATGCCAACGATATTGAAGCTGCAATGAAAATTGTTGCCGGAACCGCTAGAAGCATGGGTATAACAGTTGAGGGCTAGGCAAAAAGAGATTTAATAATTTTAATATTCGCTAATTATTTCTAATAAATTAAATGTTGGTGGCGGAACATAAAAAATTTTCAGATAAGATTATTCCGGATGGTTTTCTCAAAATTTTGCACAAAATCGGGCTAAATGGAAATAGGCTCACATTACTTTCTTTGTTATCAACTATTGTGGCCTTTTATTTTTTTTGGAAAGGCGAGCTTTTATGGGGAGGGATGGCGGCCGGTTTGGATTGGACCTTTGATTTTTTTGATGGAAAATTAGCGCGTAAGTATCAAGAGGAAACCAAGCTGGGATCATTTTACGATTTTGTTTCGGATCGCTTGAGAATGTCATGGCTGGTCGCACTGGCTTTCAGTTCGTTAATATCCTTTGAAATTGCCATTGCCGCGCTTTTTCTTGAAGCTATGCTGCATTTAACCAGCTATTATATTGAACTTAAGGGCATGAAGAATATTAAATGGCTTCCGCATAATGTCCATTTATTAACCATTGGAGCTTTATTTAACCGGATAACGATTTTTATACAAATAAGCTTGGCAATCGGAGTAATTCTATTGCTGACACAGATAATATCTACCATAATATTAAATTGGAATAAAAAATAATTAAGTGGGAGCTTATTTAGTCAATAAGCGTTAAAACCACAGGAAAAAAAATGAAGAAAAAGAGTAAAAAATTTACAGAAGCGGAAAAAAAAGTAGGCAACGAATCTTTTGGTGTAGAGGAAGCCATGAAAAAGGTGAAAGAAGTATCGTTTGAAAAATTTGATGCGTCAGTTGAAGCGCATATTAAGTTGGGCATAGATGTATCAAAATCTGATCAAAACGTTAAAGGTTCTGCCGTATTGCCACATGGCAGCGGAAAAAAAGTTAAAATCGCAGTCTTTGCGCCAGCTGATATTCAAGCCAAAGCTAAACAAGCCGGTGCGGAAATAGTGGGCGCGGAAGATTTGGTGGAAGAGATTGATAAAACCAAAAAATGCGATTTCGATGTTGCCATCGCAACTCCTGAAATGATGAGGCATTTAAGTAAAGTTGCTAGAATATTAGGACCAAAAGGATTAATGCCAAATCCCAAAGTCGGCACTGTCACTCCCGATCCGGTTAAGGCAATAAATGAGTTGCAATCGGGAAAAATTAATTTTAAAAATGATCCGGCGGGGATAATTCATCAAACTATCGGCAAAAAATCTTACACCGATGAACAATTGGTAGAAAATTTTAATGCTTTAATGGATGCTCTAAAAAAATTAAAACCCAATAAAACCAAAGGGGAATTTATCAAAGGAATAACCGTTTGCACTTCTATGGGGCCGGGAATTAAAATTAAATAAGGCGAACGGGCGATCAGATAACAGGCAGTATGTAACCTGTAACCTAAAGATGATGACGGAAAATTAAATTATCACGATCGGTTGAAATTATTGGTGGATAATTATTCTCACTAGATGCTTTATGACAGTAAAAATCAAAATTAAAAAAATACATCAAGACGCAATAATTCCCTCCTATGCTCATCCGGGGGATGCCGGTCTTGATGTTTTTTCATTGGAAGAAAAAAATTTGGCTTCGGGAGAGCGCTATCTTTTTAAAACAGGGATATCAATCTCATTGCCGGAGGGCTATGCGGCATTAATCTGGGACAAATCCGGATTGGCGGCTAATTATGGCATCAAAACTATGGGCGGGGTAATAGACGCCGGCTATCGCGGTGAATATAAAATAGTGCTTCTTAATACTTCAAAAAATAGCTATAATGTTAAAAAGGGCGATAAAATCGCGCAAATTTTAATCCAGCCGGTTGTGAATGCGGGAATTGAAGAGGTGGACGATTTAGATAAAACGGCCAGAGGCGCCGGCTCATTCGGATCTACCGGTAAATAAATAATTTAAAATAATATGGAAGAAAAAACCAACATCAAACCTAAAAAAAGGGTGTTTGCAACTGTTATTATTATTTTTTTGTTGAGTGTGATTGGAGCGGCTTTGGTTACGGTTTCAGCCATGTTGATACTAAAGCCTTTTAGAATTGAGTTGATTCAGCCGGACATTGTGGAAGTGGAGAAAGAAAAGAAAGTCAGCGTCAGCGGGGAAGGCAAAATAAAAATTACTCCGGATATTGCGACAGTGACGATCGGCGCTTATACCATCGCGGAAACTACCGAAAAATCCCAAGACGAAAATTCAGCCAAAATCAATAAAATTGTTGAAGCGTTAAAAAATCAAAATATAAAAGATGAAGATTTGCAGACGACGAATTACCAAATCGGTCCGGAATATGATTATAGCGAGGGTAGATCAAAAGTAATCGGCTATCGCACGGATCAAAATATAAATGTTATTATTCGCGATTTGCAAAACGTCGGCCGGGTGCTTACCAAGGCAGCCGAAGCCGGGGCAAATAATATTCAAGGAGTAGGCTTTACGGTAGAAAATATGGAAAAATTTAAAAAAGACGCGCTGGATTTGGCTTATCAGAATGCGCAGGAGAGAGCGGTGGCTTTGGTGACGGCCTCTGGCAGCGAACTGGGAGAGGTAATTAGCATCACCGAATCTGAAGTGAATATTCCCGGTCCGTTTTACGCTGCTATGGATAAGGCGGAGTTGTCGGGTGAAGCAGAAATAATTCCCGAAATTCCCAGCGGACAAGAAGAGGTATCGGTTAAGATTGACGCGGTTTATAAAATCAAATAGTTTTTTATAAATGAAAAAATATTTAGAAATCGTTAAAGATATTTTGGATCATGGCCAGAAAAAGGAAGACCGTACCGGGGTGGGGAATATATCAATACCGGGAACAATATTTCAACATAATATGCAGGAAGGATTTCCCCTACTTACCACTAAAAAAGTTCCCTATCGGCTGGTAGCAACCGAGCTGGAATTTTTCATCAAGGGATTAACTGATAAAAAGTGGCTGCAAGATCGCAATAATCATATTTGGGATGAATGGTGCAATCCCCAAAAAGTTCCCTACGGACATAACGAAGAAACTAAGCAAAAAATGGCGGCCGAGCGGGATTTGGGCCCGATCTATGGCTGGGAGTGGCGGCACTTTGGAGCAAAATATATTTCTTATGATTCTGATTATATCGGTCAGGGAGTGGATCAGCTTAAAATTATAGTAGACAGGCTGAAATCTAATCCCATTGATCGCCGTATGATAGTATCGGCCTGGAACCCGCAGTATTTAGATCAAATGGCGCTGCCTCCTTGCCATTATGGATTTCAAGTTACGGTTGTTGATAATAAGCTAAACCTTTTCTGGAACCAGCGGTCAGTAGATGTTGCTTTGGGGCTGCCTTTTAATATCGCGAGCTACGCCACTTTATTGCACTTATTAGCCAAAGAATCGGGATATCAAGAGGGAACACTGACCGGATTTTTGGCGGATACCCATATTTATTTAAATCATATTGATGGATTAAAAGAACAATTGGAGCGTGATGTAAATAAATATCCACTGTCACAAGCGGAGACAAAAAATTTTACCACGATTTTTGATTGGAAAGCAGAAGATACGGAAATAAAGAATTATCAAAGCTATCCCGCGATTAAATTTGAAATCGCAATATAAATTTATGAAAATTATTTTAATGATGGCGGTCACCGCGGACGGAAAAATTGCTAAATCAACCAGCCACGCCGCCGATTGGACATCAAAAGAAGATAAGCAGGCCTTTATTAAAGAAACTAAAAAGGCGGGAGTAATTGTAATGGGCCGCAATACTTATGAAACCATAGGACGGCCTTTGCCGGGCAGATTGAATTTGATTTTGGCCGAAAATCCTGAGGATTATAAAGATGTTGCGAAACCGGGCGCTTTGGAATTTTTTAAAGGTTCTCCCCGGGAAATTTATGAATTTTTAGAAAAAAGAAAATTTGAAACGGTGATTTTAGGCGGAGGAGCCAGCGTCAATCAAAGCTTTATGGCTAATAATTTAGTTGATGAATTGTTGATTACAATTGAGCCTAAGTTATTTGGGCGGGGAATGAGCCTTTTTACTGAAACCCTGGATATAAATTTAGAATTATTGGATTTAGTAAAGCTTAATCCAAATACCATTCAGCTGCGTTATCGTGTAATCAAATAATATGCAGGAAAATTCAGCAGGAAAATTTATCGTAATTGACGGGGCAGACGGTTCCGGCAAAGCTACGCAAACAGAATTGCTGCAAAAAAGGCTGGAGCAAGAAAATATTAAAGTAAAAACCCTGGATTATCCGCGCTATGGTAAAGAGTCAGCTTATTTTGTCGAGCAATATCTAAACGGAAATTATGGTTCGGCCGAGGAAGTAAGCGGCCAATTAGCTTCAATATTTTATGCTCTTGATCGTTTTGATTCCAAAAAAGAAATAAATAAATTGCTGCAATCCGGAAATTTAGTTATATCAAACAGATATGTTAGTTCTAATGCCGGACACCAGGGCGGAAAAATTTCAGATAAGGCGCGCCGGGATGAATTTTTAAATTGGCTGTATGACCTAGAATATAATATCTGCGGACTGCCGAAGCCCGATTTAAATATTTATCTGCATGTGCCATGGGAAATAGGGCAGAAATTAGTCGATCAGAAAAAATCCCGCGAATACATTAATGGCAAAAAAAGAGATATTCATGAAGCGGATAGCCAGCATCTGAAAAATGCCCAGGAAACATATCTTTATTTAGTTGAGAAAGAAAATAATTGGGTTAAAATTGATTGTATTAAAGATGATCAGTTAATGAGCCGAGAAGAAATACATGAAAAAATTTGGGCGGCAATCCAAGCAATGATTTAGCTATTGTATTTTGAATAATGAATAATGAATAATGTAAATATATAAAATTTATTCTTTATTCTATATTCAAAATTCTTTATTCAATTTATATGCAATATGAAACCATCATTGGACTTGAAATCCATGTCCAATTAAAAACCAAGAGCAAGATGTTTTGTTCCTGTCCCAATGAGGCGGAACCTAAAGAGCCGAATATTAATATTTGTCCGATTTGCATGGGCCATCCCGGGGTGCTGCCGGTAATCAATAGCCAGGCGGTAGAATGGACGATTATGGCGGGGCAAGCCCTGCATTGCCGGATAAATAAACAGGCTAAGTTTGACCGTAAAAATTATTTTTATCCCGATTTACCCAAAGGCTATCAGATTTCCCAATACGATCAGCCATTTTGCGGTGCGGGGTATTTAGAAATTGAAATAGGCGGACAAAAAAGAAAAATAAGTTTGGAAAGAATCCATTTGGAAGAAGACGCGGGCAAGCTTATTCATCCGGAAGGAGCTAATTACAGTTTGGTAGATTATAATCGAGCCAGTACTCCTTTGATGGAAATTGTTACCAAACCGGACATTAGATCTCCCGAAGAGGCTAAAATATTCCTGCAGACTTTGCGAAAGATTTTAAAATATATCGGAGTGTCAGACGCGGATATGGAAAAAGGGCAGCTGCGTTGTGATGCCAACATTTCCTTGCGTGAAAAGGGTGCGAAAACGTTATTACCCAAGACGGAAGTAAAAAACATGAATTCCTTCAAGGCGGTGGAAAAAGCTTTGGCGTACGAACAAAACAGGCAAGCGGACGTGCTCGATGAGGGAGGCGAATTATATCAAGCCACTAGAGGATGGGATGAAAATAAAGGAGAAACAATCGAGCAGCGCGTCAAAGAGGGTGAAGCGGACTACCGTTATTTTCCGGAGCCGGATTTGCCTCCATTGGAATTTAGCGATGCAAAAATCGCTCAAATATTCAAAAATTTACCGGAATTGCCGGAAGATCGTAAAAACAGATTTATGGAGCAATTTGAGATAAATGGAAATGACGCTGAAATATTAATCCAGGAGAGGGAAGTGGGGGAATATTTTGAAGCCGTGATTTCGGAAAGCAAAGAATGGGTTCAAAGTCTAAAAGGAGAAAATAAAGAAATATCCACCGAAGCCAAGGAAATAATCAAATTGGCGACCAACTGGATTATTACCAGGCTTTTCGCGCTTTTGAAGGAAAAAAATATTAGTCTGGCTGATTGTAAAATTACTCCGGAGAATTTTGCCGAACTGATGGCGATGATCGCACACAAAAAAATTAGCGCGCAAAATGCAGTTAAGGTTTTAAAAATTATGTTTGATCATGGCTCTGACCCATCGCAAGTAATAGATGAACAGGGATTGGCGCAGGTAAGCGATGAAGGAGAGCTAAATAAAATCATTGCGCAGGTGATCATAGCCAATCCATATTCAGTCAAAGATTTTCAGGCGGGGAAAAAGCAAGCCTTGCAGTTTTTAATCGGCCAAGTCATGGCGGCTACCAAAGGGAAAGCTGATCCAAAAACGGCTGGGGAGATGCTAAAAGCAAAGATTGAACAGATTTAACTGATTGTTTTCTTAAACTATTACATGTTTTATTTTATCGGCTATGTTATAAGAAGCATGAAAATGAATTTAACTATAATCACAAAATACTGTATAATAAATTAAAATAATAATTGACAAATAAACATGAAAACAAAAATATTAGGTTTAACTTTAGGAATTACAGCTTTAGCTTTGTTTGCTAGCGCAACCAACGCTTCTACCGCGGAAATGATCCAGCCAGCTAGCATTGTTTATAATGAGAATATGACAGTTAATGGCTCCTTGCAAGTCAGCTCGTTGCGTGTAGGCTATGAAGGAGTGGGTGGAGTTACTTACTTCAATGGCACGATTATTAATGTCGGTCCGCAAATTCCGGTTACGATCGGCGATGATTTGCGGATTGATGGTGAAATTTGGCGCGGTCCCAGCAAGGGGCAAGCCGATGGCCAGCCGCTTAAATTTTCTGATTCTTTAACGCCAACAGACACTAATGCATATAATTTGGGGTTTGATGATAAAAGATGGAAAGATCTTTATTTGGCGGGATATTTATATGGTGAAGATTTTATGGTTGGTAGGGAAATATGGGGTGGCACTAAAAAAGGAATAATTGATGGCGATGATCCCTTATTTGTTTCCGATTCAATGTATCCGACCAAGGATGATATTAATAATTTAGGATCTGCAAATAAACGCTGGAACGATTTATATTTATCTGGAATGTTACAGGGTGTTGATGTAGAGCTGAGCGGTTCTTTGCAGGGAAATAATGCTAAATTTAGCGGTTTATTAGAAGGCAATGATGTGAAATTTACTGGCGATGTCGATTTTAGCGAAGCAACGGTAACTGGACTTTCTACGGGCGACTATTATACTAAGGCACAGTCTGATGGCAGGTATCTTCAATTAACGGGGGGGGTCTTGACTGGCAACCTGGCTGTCAACGGAGTATCCGGACTTGCGGATGCTGATATTCCGGATAATATTACCGTAAGTCAGTACCTACCTTTAGCAGGTGGAACAATGTCGGGTGATATTGAAATGGGTAATCATAGTTTGAATGATGTTAATACCATTGATGTAAATGCCAGTATTGATGCTCAAACTATAATCGGATCTAATTATAGTATTGGAAAAGTCCAGTCGGACAATTCTTCAGTAGTTGGAACATTAACAATATTACCATATAATAGCGCACCTTATACATGTGCTGATAATTTTACCAAAGGTATGCTTTGGTTTGATGATTCAACCGATAAATTAAGGGTATGCGATGGCAGTAGCTGGGTCGTTTTGCACTAATAAAAATTATTCCTCTCTCTTCATCCACGTCATTTGTCTTTTAGCATATCTTCGGGAATTTCGTTTGATTAACTCTATCGCTTCTTCTTTAGCAATTGCTTTATTCAGATACTCAATAAATTCTTTATATCCAATACCTGTGAAGGCTGGTAAATTTTGCGGGTATTTTTTTATTAAATTTTTTACTTCGTTAATCAGGCCGCCGTCAACCATATCGTCCACTCTTTGATTAATGATTTCGTATAATTTAGCGCGATCCATCCCAATATCAATCATCTCAATATTATATTTGGGCTTATTTTTTTTAACTTGTCTTGAATAAGGAATATTGGTTAGCTTTGTTACCTCAATTGCTCTGATTAAGCGTCTTTTATTATTTAAGTCAATATCTTTAAAACCATCCGGATCCAGTTTATAATATATTTCAGCCAACTCTTTAATGTCTTTATCATTTAACTTCCGGCGTAATTTCAAATCCGGCTTGGCTTTGGGTATTTTCAAATTTTGGGCAATGGCTTGAATATAAAGCCCGGTACCGCCAACCAAAATCGGTAATCTCTTTCTTTCTAAAATATTATCAATAACTTTAGCCGCGTCTTTTTGGTAATTGGCCAGCGTATATGCTTCGTTGGGATCAACTATATCTATCATGTAATGAGGTATTTTTCTAACCAAACCGTAATAAAAATATTTAATTTCACGATCCGGCTCAAACCCCGCTTGATTTTTATCCAGCGGTTCCTTGGCCGTGCCTATATCCATGCCGCGGTAAATTTGGCGGGAATCGGCGGAGACAATTTCGCCGTTTTTTTCTTGAGCAATACGAATCGCTAAATCAGACTTGCCGGAAGCGGTCGGAGCAAAAATAACGACAATTTTTGGCAGTTTTGATTTCATAATATGGATAATAAATGAATGTTTAAGTAATTAAGATACAAAATACAAGCAACAAAAAACAAAAAATATTAATAAATTTATTTGTACCTTATATCTTAGATTATTTTTCCCTCAATGCCCCAGTCTTTAGCTTTTAAAATTTTAACTTTAGCAAAGCTTCCGACCAGATTCTTTTTGCCGGGGAAAGTCACGGTTTTAAATGTCATGGTTTTACCGATCAAGGTTCCCGTTTTATATTTTTCCACCAATACATTAATATTTTTATTTAATAGCTGCTGATTATTTTCTATGGCGGTGCTGATTAAAATATCGGTTAATATGTTTTTGCGGCGTTTTTTTTCTTCGCAGGGAACATTATCTTCAAGTTTAGAAGCGGCTGTTCCCGGCCGCGCAGAGTACTGGGCGATATAGGCCATGTCATATTTTACTTGTTTATAAAGTTCTACGGTTTGATTGAATTGTTTTTCGGTTTCGTTAGGATAGCCCACAATCGTATCGGTAGATAGCGAAGCATATTCTAATTTACTTTTAATTTTATCAATTAAATTTAAGTAATGTTCTCTGGTATATTCCCGGTTCATGGATTTAAGAATGGCATTGCTGCCGGATTGAACGGGCAGGTGGATATAGTTACATACTTTTTGGCTGCCGGCAATCGTGTCTAAAAGTTCATCTGACATATCTTTGGGATGGGAGGTGATAAACCAAATCCAGAAGTCCCCCGGAATGTCGTTTACTTTCTTAAGCAATTTGGGGAAATCAGTGCTCTTTCCGTAGAGACTTTTATCTAAATATGAATTAACATTTTGCCCCACGAGCGTAATGGCTTTATATCCTTTATCCACCAGCCCTTTAATTTCCTCCACAATATCCTTGCTGTTGCGGCTGTATTCTCTTCCTCGAGCATAAGGGACAACACAATAGCTGCAAAAATTATTGCATCCTGTCATAACCGGCACATAAGCGCGATAGTGAGAACTGTAATTAGGGCTTATTTTTAAATAATCGTAATTTTTATATAAATCTTCCTGAATATTAAATTTTATTTTATTGATGTGAGTTTTGATAATTTTTGGCAAGGTGAATAATTGGGTAATATCAAAAATAATATCGGCTTTGCCTTTTAGACGCTGGGGCTCCTTGCTGGCAAAACAGCCGGTAACTGCGACTAATAGGCCGGGATTTTTTTCTTTCAATTTTTGGCAATTTTTTAAAGCGCCAAATGCTCTATCTTCAGCTGATCTGCGCACCGAACAGGTATTGATCAATATCAAATCAGCCTTATCGGCTTTGCTTGCGGGCTTATAGCCAATATTTTCCAAAAGCGCTGATATTCTTTCAGAGTCTGAAATATTCATTTGGCAGCCGAATGTTTTTATATAATATTTCATAGTACTTAATTTTACCAATACTTTATAAAATAATCAAGGTTGTGTAGTAAAAAGTTGCAACAGAATCTAACTTGTTTTTTGACTAAAATTGTGGTAAAATAATATAAACATAAACTTATTCACATGAAGATCTCCAAAGAGGTAATTTACGCGATCGTGGCATCAATTTCCCTGGGTATTTTTATCATATCAACCTTTTTTATTCCTTTTAATATCTATTTTTATGCATTTTGCTTGGCTTTCGCCTCCTTCTATATATTTCAAAAACCGGAATCCGGACTTTACACAATAATAATATGCACGATTATTTTTGAGAGGTTTTTTACTTTATTGCCGCTGGTATTTCAGGAAAATACGTATAAACTTTATCCCTTGGATATTATTATAATTGTTACGATTTTAAGCTATTTAATTCATTATATTAGATCTCATCGGGAAAAGTTAAGAGTTTCGCGCACAGGGATTGCTATCATAATTTTTACTTTATTTTGCGTTGTATCCTTTGGTTTGGGAATAGCGGGCGGGGGAGAATTTAATGAAGCTTTTAGTACTTTAAAGAACTATGGCATTTACGCGATCATGTTTTTTTTGACAATTAATATTATTAGGACCAAAGAGCAGATAAAAAGATTAACTTATATTTTTATCGGCAGCGGCGTGGCATTATTCTTTTTCGTTTTTTATGGAGTATTTAGAGGCGCCGGTTTGTGGATTGAATATACTCCCTTATCTACAGTTGGTACTAGGCTTTTGGCGCCAACGCATGCGTTTTATTTATGCGTGGCGGTAGTATTAATTTTAAATTTTATTGCCCATGGCAAGAAATTATTTGGCAATATGACTATTCCCGTGGTGTTGATTATGTTGGTGGGCATAGTCGGTTCTTTAACCAGGCATTTATGGATTGGTTTGGCGCTAGCTGTTTTTGTTTCTTTTTTACTGCTTTCACGCACGAATAAAAAAAGCTTAATTAAAATCGTTGCGATTCAGCTTTTTTTGGTAATTATGCTGGCGTCTTTATATGTTTGGTTTGATTATTTATCTTCGGGAAAGTTTCCGGAGTTTGTCAGTGATTTTTATAAAACCACTATTGTCAGGGTCCAATCACTAACATTATCTTTGGAAGATGAAAGCGCCGCCTTTAGGCTTTTGGCTTGGCAGGAAGCTTGGGAGACATTTGTGGAAAGTCCGGTGCTGGGAATCGGTTTCGGCCGGAAGCTGACATTTGATTATTTCGGCTTTCCCGCGCGCATAGAGATTCGGGATTTACATAATAATTTTATCGGAATAGCTTTACAGATGGGATTATTGGGATTTATTTCCTTTGCCGCTTTCCAGACAATTTTTGCCGCTAGAACAATCAATATTTTAAAAAAGGCTACTGAATTGCGACCGATTGTTTTGGGATTTATTGCGTGTTATATTTTATTTTTTGTCGGCGCGAATTTCGGAGTGTATTTCGATATCAACCTTTTTGTAATTTTATTTTGGATATTTTTGGGTGTGGTAATTTCATCAGGATATTTGATTGATACGAATAAAATAAAAAAAATTAAATAATATGGATTTATCGATAATAATTGTTACTTATCAGTCAGAAAAAGTAATCAAAAATTGCCTGAATTCTATTTATCAAAACACTCAAGGCTTAAATTTTGAAGTAATTTTGTTAGACAATAATTCACAAGATCAAACGGTTGCGGTTATTAAAAATGAATTTCCCCAAGTTAAGCTGGTTGAAACTGGAGAGAATTTGGGTTTTGCCAAGGCGGTAAATAGGGGAATAAAAATGAGCCAAGGCAAGGCTGTTCTTTTAATGAATCCGGACATGGTGGTAGTCGGGGACGCGATAACCGACAGTTTAAAATATTTGAACTTGGATAATGAGGCTGGAATTTTAGGCTGCAAATTTGTTTATCCGGATAATCGCCTGCAGCCATCCTTCGGAAATTATCCTACGCTTAAGACCGAATTATTGTTTAGCACTTTTTTATACAAAATCTTTCCTTATGGCAAAATAATACCCAGCCATAAATTAAAGCAGAAAAAATATTCTTATCCGCGAATAGTGGATTGGGTGTCGGGTGGATTTATGTTAATCAAAAAAGCGGTAATGCAAAGCATCGGCATGTTGGACGAAAATATGTTTATGTATGTGGAAGATGTGGATTTTTGCAAAAGAGCCAATCGTGCCGGATTCAAAATTATTTATTATCCCAAGGCCGAGGTAATCCATCATCATGGACATAGCGCCAAATCCGATTTTTCTCGTTCAGTAGTAAACGAGGCAAAAAGCTTGCTGTATTATTTCAAGAAATATATGATGAATGCAGCGATATTGAAATTTTTAATATTACTGCGTACCAACTTGTTGATCCTAAAAAATTATATATTATCAATATTTAAAGAAGAAAATAAAATAAGCATGCGAGAATATATAAAAGCAAAGAAAGAAATAAAGGCAATAAATGTAAATAAAAAAATATAAATTTAGAATGTGATCGGGTTTAACAATTATTTATTAGAGCATAAATGAATATTCTACAAATAAATAAATTCTATTATCTAAAAGGGGGAGCGGAAAGGTATTATTTTAACCTTAGTGATTTATTAGTGAAAAGGGGTCTTCGGGTTATTCCTTTTGCTATGGAAGATATTAAAAATGAACCTACGCCCTATAAAAAATATTTTGTCAGTCCGATTAATATCGAGAAGGCCGGGTTTTCTTGGCAGGATGTCAAGGCGGCCGGACGGATTTTATATTCGTGGGAAGCACAAAGAAAATTAAAAAATTTATTGGCTGACGAGAAAATCGATCTGGCTCATATTCATAATATTTATCATCAAATTTCCCCTTCAATCCTTACGGTTTTAAAAGACAAAAAAATTCCGATAGTAATGTCAGTGCATGATTTTAAGCTTTTATGCCCGGTATATAGTTTTTTTACTGAAGGCGAAGTCTGTGAAAGATGTAAGGTGAACAAGTTTTACAATTGTGTTCTGCATCGGTGCGCCAAAAATTCTTACGCAGCCAGCAAAGTTAATATGGTTGAAATGTATTTACATCGGCTTCTCAAAATTTATCGTAATAATATTGATTTATATATTTGTCCCAGCGAGTTTGTTCGGAACAAATTGGTTGAATATGGCTGGCCCGGCAAAAAAATAATTGTACTGCCGCATTTTGTTAATTTGGGTATAAAAAATTTATCAAGCCAAGCAGGCGAATATGCTTTATATTTCGGCAGATTGATAAAAGAAAAGGGACTAATGGATTTATTAAAAGCCTATCAATATCTAAAAAATGACAGGCTAATGATTGCCGGCACCGGTCCGCACGAGAATATTTATAAAAATTTTGTTAAAAAGAATAATTTGAATAACATTGAGTTTGTTGGATATTTGGCCGGTGAAAATTTGACTAAAGCTATTAGGGGGGCAAAATATGTCATGGTGCCTTCAAGAAATTACGAGACATTTGGTTTAACGATTGCCGAATCGTTTGCTCAAGGCAAAACAGTAATTGCGTCTGATATTGGCGCGCTACCTGAATTGGTGAAGCATGGTCAGACGGGCATGCTTTTCAAGGCGGGCGACTGGCGGGATTTAAAAAATAAAATCATTGAAATTGGCAAAGAGCCGGATCGGGCGCAAAAAATGGGAGAGAATGCCAAACAATTTGCAGAAATTAATTTAGATTCCGAGCAGTATTACACAAAGTTAATTACGGAATATAATAAGCTTATTTAATTTTTCAGTAAAACAAAACTCAGTCCAAAATATTTAGAACTGAGTTTTTTATTGATTTAATTATTTTTTAACATCTACTTCAATTCCGCCAACAAAGGCTCGATCAAATACGTAAAAACTAACCGGCTTAATTTGTCCATAAGCATTAAAAGTTAGCACCAGCGGTTCTCCGCCCAAGCCCGTTCCAGTAACTACTTCTGCGCGCCCATCGCCGTCAATATCTCCCATGGCAATATGCGCGCTTAAGATCGCATCGCCGTAAGCTTTCCATTCGCCTAAGACCGAATGCTCGTTATTGTATTTGTATACCTTGGTCCAGGATTGATCGCCATAACCGGATTGAGATACGCCAATTTCATCTTGGCCGTCTCCATCCGCATCGCCGGCAGCAACCGAAATACCACCGCGGTAGTTCGGATGAAAGGCAAAAAACTCTAATGGCTTTAGAGTGCCGTCAGCTTCATAAATTCTAATATGTGGCCCGCCTCCTGCTCCCGCTCCAACAATCACTTCATCTGTGCCGTCTCCGTCTACATCTCCCATTGCCACAGACGCGCCACATTCCACATGCCCAAAAGCATTCCATTCTCCAATGATACTTTTTCGCGTGTCGTAGCGATATACCTTAATCCAGGCTTGGCCTTGGGAATTTTGAGAAGTTACGATTTCATCGCGCCCGTCTTTATCTATATCGCCGCAAGCGACATCAATACCGCCGCGGAAATTCGGATCAAAGGGAAAGAAGTTGGCGATTTCTCTTCCGTCTTCGCGGAAAGCTCTGAGATGCGGCCCGCCGCCCGCTCCCGCGCCGGTTATCACTTCATTTTTTCCATCGCCTTCAAAGTCGCATAAAGCTATTGAAACCCCGCCTTTAAAATTTTGATCATAGGCAAAAAAGTTACCTTGAGATTGATTACCCAGAGAGTCAAAAGTTTTTATATGGGGATTTCCGCCCAAACCGGCGGAAGCGGCAATTTTAGATGTCTGAATAGAATTATCTGATGGTCCTCCGATATCAGGAGTAGCGGGCGTATTTTTAATTTCGCTTTTTGGGACAGTTATAGCTGTTTGTACTTTGGGCTTAATTAAATTTTCAATATTAAATTCAATCGCGGTTACGGAATGAGCCGGAAAATTATAGATAAATTTTGAATTGGCATTATTAATTGTTTTCTCCGATATGGCTACATTATCGGCATAATTATTATCGGAATGGATGGAGGGTCCGTTTAAAGTATAGGCTTTTGCCTGCGCGGAAATATTAGCGTTGGCAATATTTATAGTTGTTTGCATATCGGCGGCCGCGTGCTTATTAATTACCATCAAATATAATTTTTTATCATCTTTGCTGCGGCTAACATGAACCGACAAGTACGGTATATTAGAAATTGCCGGCACATTAATTTTTTCTGGGACGTAAAAGGTGGGAGTATTTTTTACTTTGGCATCTAACATTTTATCGCCGAAGTGTTTTGTGTACATTGAGATCGCCAGCGCAGACGGTTTAGCTCGATAATCTTCGGTAAAAGCTCCCCAATGCCAGGCGGTTTCGTTGGCTAGCTTATGAAATTGCATAAGTTTAATGTCCTGCTTAGCCGCTTCGCCTAAAAGATCTGCGACTGCCAAGCCGTAAATAAGATCAATTCCTTGATCATAGTCTCCGGTGTTATATTCAGTTACTGCAAATTCAATTCTGTTTTCATGCCCTGGCGCCTCTTTCCTGATTAAATCTTTAGCATTTTCTACAATACCCTTGCCTTGTCCATTATTATTCTTAAAATTATTGCCGAACGCATAGGGAGCGCCCAATATATGATAATCTGAAATATTGCTTTGAACGTAGTAGGGATAAAAATGAAAAACAATAAAATCAATATAAGGAGCAGTTTCGCGAATTACTAAATTATCCCAGTCTGAAAATCCCAAAAGCAGAGTGGCGCCGATTTTTATGCTGGGATCTACCGCTTTCATGGCTCGGGAATAATTTTTTACTTTTTGAGCATATTGGTCGTTGTGGATGTAAGAGTCGCTCCACAGCCATATTTCATTGCCGAGCTCCCAATATTTTATTCCTAATTTTTTTTCAATATTTAATTCGTGCACCAAATCAGCGGCTGATTGGACGGAATCGTCGCGCATATTAATGACCATATTAGGCTTTAAATTTGTTTCTTGGAGAAAGCGGAATTGGCCGTCATAGTCCGCAATTTCCCAAGGATTATTAGATGAGAAGGGTTGTCGTAAGCCGGAGCGCCATAAAAATTTATAATTGTTCAGTATTCCATTATAACGAAACACAATGCCAATAAACCCAGCCTCATAAATATTTTGCGTTGACGATTTTAAGTCGGCGGTGATAGTATAATTTCTCCAATTATTATCTCCGGCCTTTTTTAGCGTAATAGACTGCTGGCCTTCGTGTTTTAAGCTGTCATCGTCAAGCAGCCAGTCGCCTTGTTGATAAAAGCCGGGAATATTGCCGTTTTCCCATTTATCGAAGCCGCGGGAAAAATTATCAGAAAAAAGGATATTACTCTCATTATTGCGAACTACAACATTATCAAAATAAGAATTAAGATTAAAGCTTGAGGTTAAGCCAATTTCACCATTTTTGTAGGTTGAATCGTTAACACTAAAAATTTGTTTGCCGTCTATCCAAAGCTTAATATTGCTTTCATTAACCTGAATTTTAACTTGGTAATTGCGGTTGGGCTCATAGGGGACATTGTCGGCAGCTAAAACATAGCTTGCTCCATTATTAATCTTTAAAAGCATACGCGCTCCCGGCTCATATTCATCCATAATTCTCATAGATTGCGCGCCGTATTGGTTGATGGCGCCTACTAGGTTTTGGTTATAAGTAAAATTAGAATCGATACTATATCCATATAAATTAGGATCAATATCGTGTTTAACCGTATAGGCATCAATTTCTATTTGTGGTTTATAGGTTAATCCGATGGTATCAATAATAAAAAGAATAATGGCCAAAATAATCAGAATTGCCACAACCTTAATAAAAATTGGAAATTCTTTATTAAGAAAATATTGGGGAAAGCGAAATTTGTCTTTACGATAATGTGTTTTCATAAAATATTTTCGTTTTCAATATAAATATTTAAGACTTAAACTGCAAGTAAATCATCATAGTATATAATAAATAAATTATAATGTCAATAATATTTCGTTGACTTTAAATATAAAATATGTTAATATATAGGCATAAATAAATAATAAATATATATGATGAATCCAGAAGGTCTATCAATTTCAGAAGAAGAATTAACCGGTAAAGTGCCGGAAAAGGCTGAAAAGGGCGAGAAAAAGGAAACTCCGGCGGAATATGCTCAAGAGCTGCGCAATAAGATTGTGGAAACTAGCGCTCAAATTTCTGATTTGGAGAGGCAACGAAAGTTAAAAGCTGAGATTATTGCTCAAGAGCAGAATGTGGATGATTTAAAGCAAATGATTGAGGATTACAATCAAATAGATTTGGAAATAGCACGGCTTGAAGAAGAATTAAATGATGTCAATATTGCTTTGGAAACCACCGCCGAGCTTGGCATTAATTTGCCAAAAGCCGAGGCGGAAATGTCAGAGTTTGATATTGATTTGAGCGATTTAGACGAAAAAATTTCAGAAGCGATGGAAACTCTGCTTGAAATAACTGAAATGAATGAATTAATAGTGCAAAGAAATAATTTAAAAAAACAATTAAAAGAGGCAGCGGCAGCTAAAGATGAAGAAAAATTTAATGAATTAACCGATAGCTATATTGTTTTAAGCAAAGAAATTGAAGAATCAGTCAGAAAAGAAAAAACCATAGCTAGAAAGATGGAAGTTCTACGCGAAATAAAAAATATGGCCGCTTAATTATAAAGAAAAAAGAGAGTGGAAATTTACTCTCTTTTTTTATTGTGATAATATTAACTAAACGCCTAAAGATAAAAGATATTAGCTGCCAGGCAAAAGGCAAAATTTTTTTATGCGTATTGCTATAATCCCGACGTAACGTCGGGACGAGAAGTGAATGATTTAATATAATTGGATTTTTATACATAATTAATATTAAGAAGAAGCATATGCGGATAGCGATGATCGGGCAAAAAGGAATATTTGTCACACATGACGGCGGGATTGAAACACATGTGGAAAATCTAAGCAAAACCCTGGTTTTATCGGGCCATGAAGTTTTTGTCTATTCGCGCAAGCATTATACTCCGCGCGCGTTAAAAAAACGCACCGGCGTAAAAAATCTTAAATTAATCTTTACTCCTTCAATAAATTCCAAATATTTTGATGCCATTACTCACACTTTCATTTCAACCATTCATGCTTTATTTAAAAAATATGACGTGATTCATTATCACGGCGTTGGTCCTTCGGTGTTATCATTTATACCTCGTTTATTGAAATGGCGGACAAAAACCGTTGTTACTTTTCACAGCCAGGATCGTTATCATAAAAAATGGGGAAAGCTGGCGGCTAAGTTTTTGCAGCTGGGGGAGTGGACTGCCTGTAAATTTCCCCACGAAACAATTGCCGTATCAAAAACGATTCAGCGCCTGTGCGAGATGGAATATGGCAAAAAGGCTCAATATATTCCCAATGGCGTGAAAATCTGGGAAGCTGCGGGCGGGGATAAAACAAAAAAGTGGGGACTTGCGCCCAATAATTACATTCTTACGGTAGCGCGCTTTATCCGCCACAAAGGACTGCATTGGCTGATACAAGCCTATAAGAAATTAGACACTGATAAAAAATTAGTTTTGGTAGGAGAGTCGCCTTACCCTTCTGAATACAAGGATTATTTAATTAAATTAGCACAAGGAGATAACGATATTATTTTTACCGGCTATCAGACAGGAGAGACGCTGGATCAGTTATTTATTAATTCATATTTATATGTTCATCCGTCGGAGGCGGAGGGGCTTTCCATTACTATTCTTGAAGCGATGAGTTATGGGAAAACGGTTTTAATATCTGATATTCCGGAAAATCTTGAGGCCATGGGTGAATTCGGCCGATATTTCAAGACCGGCAATGTTGATGATCTATATGATAAACTAAATAAACTGCTGCAGAATCCCGTTTATGTCAAAAATACGGGCAAAAAGGCCAAAGAATATGTCCGTCAGGAATATAATTGGGATAAAATTACTCAAGAAATTGTGAAGTTATACCAACAATAAAATAATTTCTGGCAAATACTATAAAAGCACCATCATTAAGGGTGTTTTTTATATTGGAGCAATCTTTGTCAAAAACCCTTGACAATAAAATTAAAGTATGCTACTATAGTCTGTTAATATGAATTGCTTAAAAATAAAAACATAAAAAAATATCATAGTTAAAATAGTTTAATCGGAATGGAAAAAAGCTAGCGTCCAGATCAAAAAGTAATAAATTTAACTTAAAATAACTTAAAAGTATGAAGATAGCATTAATAGGACAAAAAGGAATTCCGGCTAGATCGGGAGGAATAGAAAGGCATGCCGAAGAGCTTAGCATCAGATTAGCTAAAGCCGGACATGATGTTTATGTTTATTCACGTAAACATTATACTCAGTATCAAGATAAAAAATATAAAGGAGTAAATTTAATTTATTTGCCTTCTTTGAGGACTAAGCATCTGGATGCGATTACTCATACGCTTTTTGCATCTTTGGACGCTTTAAGGCGAAATTTTGACATTATTCACTACCAGGGAGTAGGACCATCTACTTTAAGTTTTATTCCCAGGTTATTAAAGAGAAAAGCCAAAGTTGTCTCTACTTTTCATTGCCGCGATCAGTTTCATCAAAAATGGGGCCGCTTTGCCAGAATGTACTTAAGGTTTGGCGAATATGCCGCATGTAAATTTCCCCATCAGTCTATTGGCGTTTCTAAAATTATTAGAGATTTAGGTTTAAAGAAATATCATGCCAATATTGATTATATCCCCAATGGAGTAGCCATAGAAAAACATGAAGGATTCGACAATATCAGAAAATTTAATTTAAGGCCCAACTCATACATTATGACCTGCGCGCGGCTGGTGCGCCATAAAGGCATTCATTATCTGATTAAGGCTTTTATTGATTTGAAAAAAGAAGTAGGGGAATCAAAATTAAAAGAACTTAAACTGGTGATAGTGGGCGATTCTGCTTATACCGATGATTATGTAACTTATTTAAAAAAACTGGCCAAAGGTAGGGAAGATATAGTTTTTACCGGCTTTCAGTCTGGAAAAACTTTATCCCAGCTATTTAACAATGCTTATTTATATGTTCATCCATCTGAATCAGAGGGTCTTCCCATAACTGTCCTTGAGGCAATGCAATATGGAAATACAGTTCTTGTTAGTAATATTCCGGAAAATATTGAAGCATTCGCCGGCAATGGCTATATGTTTAAAAACAAGAATGTGGCAGATTTGAAATATAAGTTAAAGCTACTGCTTACTAATCCTCAATTGGTCGCTGAAACTGGCGCCAAAGCGGAAAAACATGTATCTAAAAATTACAACTGGGAAGATATCACGAAAAAAACAATAAATTTGTATGCCCGAGTGCTGTCTACACAATATGTGGAAGTAAAAGAAAGCGCACTGGAAGTAAATTAATCAACATGAAAAAAAATTTAATCAGAATTTTAGTTTCAATGCCTTTTATTGGCATTAACTGGGCAGCCATCCATGACATTATGTCCGACGAGCCCAATGTCTATTCGGAATACGGAGTGGTGTTTACAAGCCTCGCTTTGATGATATTTTTACTGGTAAATCGGTATATTAATATAGGGCGGGGAAGCGTGTAATTTTCATCTACCGGATTACATAGCCAAAAACTATGTAATCTCACTAGGTGAGAATTCTTACAAAAATTTAAGAATTTAAGCCTCGAGCGGGAGCCGCGCAATCTATGTGGCCCCGCTTTTTTAGTATAAAAATGCAAATTTGGAATAGAAGAAAGAAGTATTGAAGGAAGTAGAAAGAAGTATTGAAAATAATCTTATAACTTAAACAGTTTTACTAAATTATATAGTCTCCCCCCCCAGATGAGCCTGTCCGCCTTTGGAGGAGAGGGGAATTAAAGGGGTGGTGCTGAAAAAAATTAAATTAAGATACAAAAAACAAAATACAAACAAATTACAAAATGCCAAAACATTCTTTTTTTCCGTCATTGCGATCCCGCCAATTAATAGAAGCCTGCCCGCTGAAGGAGGAAAATCTCGTGAATTTATAATAACGTAAAGATAAATTATTGCCTGAGCGAAGTCGAAGGCTAGACAAAAATAACCCTTCGACTGGGCTCAGGGATTATTTTTTTTGTAGGGACAGAACATTGTTCTGTCCCTCTACAGTAAGGACATTAAATGTAAATTGAATAATAAACTTATCCCCACCTTGCTTTGACAGAAGTAGCTGGGGGGGGGGGTAAAATATAATAAATTAACTAACAAATAAATATGAAAACAAAACTAACGGGAATGCTTACTATTATTTTGGGAGTATTCCTCTGCGCGGGAGTCGTTGCAGCGTCAGATGTTACAACTTTGCAACCGGCATCAGACATTATCTACAACGAAAATGTAGACATTAATGGCTCTTTAAATACAGATTCTTTGAGAGTAGGGACGGCCGGATTGGGTGGCGTAACTTTCTTTAATGGTTCAGTGCTAAATGAAGGGGCAACAGATCCATTTACTGTTGCAGATGATATGAGAGTGGACGGAGAGATATGGAGAGGCGTAAAGGGTGGAGATCCAATAAAGATTTCTGATAACGTTATTCCGACCATTACAAATACTAATGATTTTGGATCATCTGCAAATAGATGGAATAAGTTGTATGCTAAAAATGCTGATTTTAATGGAGATGTGAACTTTAACGATATAAATATAAGTGGGATGGCAAACTTTAATGATTTAAATGTAAGTGGGGTGACAGATTTTGAAAACATTAATGTTGCGGGAGGATTTAGTCAAGGCGGTGTAACAATAAATAGTTATGGGCAGTTAAGAGTAGGAAACAATTCAATATTTAATAGTAATGTTGAGTTTAAGGAAGGAATATCGGTTGATAAAAATGTAAACGTAGGAACATATTTAGGCGTTCAGGGAGATATATATCAAGCAAGAAATTCATCTGGTGCTATTAAGGCCTTAGTAATGGTCGGATCTAATGGATTGTGCAATAGACCATGGACATTTAATAATACTTCAGTAACATGTAAGAGAAAAGATGGAAACCCAGCGGGTGTTTATACTATTGATTTTGCATTTGATATAAATGATAGATATTGGCAAGTAACCCCAATAAGAGTTAGTCCGACTGATATATCAACAGCGATAAATGGTGCTCAAGGAATTGATGTATTTGTATATGATGATAATGGAACAACAATTCCTAATATTGATTCGTCATTTATGTTAACGGTCTATTAGATTAAATTTTAAAGCACTTCTCTCCGGAGGTGCTTTTTTCTTATCTCGTCTTGACAGAAGTAGTCGGGGGGGGGTAAAATATAATAAATTAGTTAAAAAAAACAATAAATAAAAAACAAATGAAAATTAAACTTCTGGGAACACTGGCAATTGTGCTGGGTGTTTTTGTGTTTTCCGCAGTAGCTGCAGCGTCAGATGCTGATGTCCTTCAGCCGGCATCAACGATTACCTATAATGAAAGTTTAGACGTAAATGGCACTATTTATGCAAACTCTGCCTATATTGGCGAACCGGGAATTGGCGGCGTAACCTTTTTTAATGGAACAATTGTAAATAACAGCGACGATCCGGTTACATTTGGAGATGACGTGAGAATCGATGGAGAAATTTGGCGGTCAGAAAAAGGAGGAGATAATCCTCTGAAAATTTCAGATCATATAATTCCCACCTTAACTAATATCAATAATTTTGGTGATTCTTTGCATAGATGGAATGAAGTGTGGACAAAAGATGTCCAAGTAAGTGGAAAATTACTTATGGAAAATCCTTCTAAGGGAGTGACACTTACTATTGATAATAAAGGGAATATTAATGCCGGTCTCGCAGATATTTTATGGGTTCCGGGAGCAAAAATTATTGGAGACGAGCTTGAGATTGGTAAAAATACCGGAGGAGGCGGTTTAACTGTTAGTAATGAAGGAAAATTATCTTTAGATGGCGATATTGTACAGCACTGGGCGAGATATGGTGCAGTTAAAGCTATGGCAATGGTAGATGGTAAAGGAACTCCATCGATCATAAGATCGGCTGGTCCCAACGATATAACTATAACGAGATCGGGTCTTGCGGGAAGTTATCAGGTTAATTTTGGTTTTAATGTGTCTGGTAAATTTATTTCTGTCGTTGTAGATGGGACTACTATGTCCGACTCGGATACCTTAGCCACTTATAGCTTTAACAATGCCTCTAATACAAATAGTGTTCAGGTTTATACGCATGATACCGGGGCAGGGAATCTACAAGATAGAAATTTTATTATCTTAGTCTATTAATCATTAAAAAAGCAGAGATTTAAAACCTCTGCTTTTTTTATTGAAATAAAAATTTTAAAAAGCTATAATTTATCTATATAATTAACATACGAACATGATAGACGGTGTAAAAATTAAAAAACTTAAAGTACACAAAGACATTCCGGATACCAGGGAACCGGTGGAGAAAGAGGGACATTTGATGGAAGTGCTAAGAAATGACGAAGGACTGCTTTCAAAATATGGTCAAACAACCTACACGGTCGCTCATCCGGGCACTATAAAAGCTTTTCATTGGCATAAATTGCAGGATGATTTATGGTTTATATCTTCCGGACGTGCAGTGGTAGTCTTATATGATTTGAGAGAAGATTCTCCGACATTTGGGGAGACTCAAGAGATACTGTGTGATGGCGAAAATGACCCGCAGGTGATATTAATACCGGTGGGAGTGGCTCATGGTTATAAGGTATTGGGTGACAAGCCGGCGCATCTTTTTTATCACACCACTGAAAGCTATAATGCCCAAAGTCCGGACGAAGAGCGTATTGCTTATGATGACGAGAAGATCGGATATGATTGGACTAAGCACAACTAATCACTAATGACTATTGACTAATAACTAACCTATGGATTGTATTTTCTGTAAAATATTAAAAGGCGAGGTGCCTTGTGAAAAAATCTATGAAAACGATCAGGTCTTCGCTTTTTTGGATATAATGCCGGTTAATCCCGGGCATACTTTAGTAATTCCCAAAGAACATTTTGAAAATATTGAAGAGTTGCCGGAGAATATATTATGCGAAATGAGCAAAGTAGTTAAAAAGATTGGTCAGGCGATGATAAAGGGCTTGAATGTTAAAGGATATAATTTAGCGCTGAATAATAGAACAATGGCGGGGCAAGTGGTGCCGCATGTACATTTTCATGTGATACCTAGGGTAAAAGGCGACGGCTTGAGGTTGTGGCCGCAACGGAAATATCAAGAACAAGAAGCACAAATAGTGGCAGAAAAACTGATTAAAAATTTATAAATAAATTTTAATTATTATGAAAATATTAGTAACGGGCGGGGCGGGATTTATCGGTTCAAATTTTATCCGCCATATGTTAAAAAAATATCCGGATTATCAAATAGTTAATTTTGACAAGTTAACTTATGCCGGCAATTTGGAAAATTTAAAGGATATCGAAAATGACCCTCGTTACAAATTTATCAAAGGGGATATCTGTGATGAAAAATTAATCAATCAGGTATTTTCCGAAGAAAAGCTGGATACATTGGTAAACTTTGCCGCTGAAACCCATGTTGATCGCTCAATTTTGGAAGCTGGAGCTTTTGTTAAAACTGATATATTTGGTACTTATAATTTATTAGAAGCGATTAAAAAGCATGGGATTGAGAAAGCGATTTTTATTAGCACAGATGAAGTCTATGGAGATTATGAGGGCAAGGGGTTTGCCAAAGAAACAGATAAAATTGAAGCTTCTAGTCCGTATTCTGCTTCCAAGGCAGGAGGTGATTTAATGGTTATGGCATATCATCGGACTTATGATTTACCGGTAATGATAACCAGGGGCACAAATAATTATGGCCCTTATCAATATCCGGAAAAAATTATTCCGCTATTTGTGACTAATTTAATTGAGGGACAAAAGGTGCCAATCTATGGCAAGGGGGATCAAATAAGGGATTGGATCTATGTAGAAGATCATTGCGGCGGGATTGACGTAGTTTTACATCAAGGAAGTTCGGGAGAAGTTTATAATGTGGGAGCTAATAATGATCCGGAAATAACCAATATGGAATTAACTAAAACAATTGTCAGATTATGCGGCAAAGATGAAAGTATGATAGAGTATGTCAAGGATCGTCCCGGACACGATCGACGGTATGCGGTTGATACACAAAAGTTGAGAAATCTAGGCTGGGATCCGCAAGTTAATTTTGAAGAGGGAATTAAAAAGACCGTGGAATGGTATCAGCAAAATGAAATTTGGTGGAAGAAAATAAAATCGGGTGAATATATGGAATACTATAAAAAACAATATCTAAACAGATAAACCGGAATATTTTAAATGGCATATAGAATAAAAATAGAAAAATTTGAAGGGCCTTTGGATTTACTGCTGGAGCTGATTGAGAAAGAAAAGATGGATATTACCGAAGTATCGCTTTCTAAGGTGGCGGATCAATATTTGCAATATCTTGAGAGGGCAGAGGAAATAGATCCTGCCAATTTAGCCGATTTTTTGTCAGTAGCGGCCAAATTAATTCTTTTGAAGTCAAAAGCCTTACTTCCGGAGATTGAAATTGAAGAAGAGGATGAAGAAAGCATTGAAGATTTAAAACTTAGGTTACGGGAATATAAAAGATTTAAAGAGGCGGCGCAAGTGCTGGCCGCTCTTTATAAAAATAAAGATCGCTTATTTGAAAGAACCTATATTGGAAATGTTGCACATGCTTTTTATCCCGGTGAACAGCTGGATCAAAATGCTATTCTGCTGGCCGCTCAGGGCCTTAGTAGGGTTTTGGATAAATTTGAAAGATTGCGGAAGGAAACGGTGCGAGCCACGGTATCAATTAAAGAAAAAATTTTAGATATCCAATCCATGCTTTCCGCACAAACAAAATTCAAGTTTAATAGTATTATAAAAAAATCAAAATCAAAAGTGGATGCGATTGTATCGTTTTTGGCATTACTGGAACTAATTAAACAAAAGCTTGTGATGGTTAGGCAATCTGCAAATTTTTCTGATATTGAGATCGAATCATCAAGAGAAATAAATTAAAAAGTCATGGATAAAAATAATCTTAAATCTAGATTGGAAAGTTTGCTTTTTGTATCAGGTAAGCCGATTGGTTATAAAAAATTAGCCGGAATTCTTAAGATAGAAAAAACGCAAGAAGTAGCCGATTTGCTTAATGAATTAAATGCAGAATATCAGAGTAATCAGCGTGGATTTAGAATTGTTTTTAAAAGTGATAGCGCACAATTAGCATCAGCGCCGGAAAATGCGGACAGCGTGCAGAAGCTAGTAACATCAGAATTACAGGATGATTTATCGAAAGCCGCTTTAGAAACTTTGGCAATCATTGCTTATCGTGGTCCGATTAGCCGCTCCGAAATTGAAATGATTAGAGGAGTAAATTGTATTTATATTTTAAGAAGCCTTTTGATTAGGGGGCTGATAACTAAAAAATCCAGCCAAGAAGATTTAAGGCTTTCCGTTTATGAAGCATCAATGGATTTATTAAAACATTTGGGCTTAAGCAGCGTAAAAGACATGCCTAATTATGATCAATTGCGCGAGCAAATAAAATTTGAAGCTCCGCAAGAGGAAGAGAAAAAGTTTAAGGCAGTTATCAACAGCGCCGAATAATTAAATTATCCACAGAGCCGGAAAGGTTTTTATAAACCTTTTTTTATTTACCTTAAACTAGGTTAAAATCGCCCATAAATAAAAATTTGACAATAGAACATATTGTATTAAAATTATAAAGACTACACAATATATAGTATTTACGATGAAATGTCCTATTTGTAAAAAAGAAACAAAAGTAATAGACTCTCGCGCTTTAGAAGAGGGCACAATCATAAGAAGAAGGAGGATGTGTTTGTGGTGCAAGTTTCGATTTAGCACCCATGAAGAGATGGAGCTTTTGAATTTTAAAATAAGAAAGAAGGATGGAACCTTGCAGGCTTATGACCGTAATAAATTATTAGCTGGAATTGAGCGTTCTTGTGAAAAAAGACCGGTTGGACACGAAGAAATATTAAAATTAGTCAGTAATATTGAAAAAAAACTTTCAGATCGAAAAAAGCCGGTGGTTTCTTCCAAAACAATCGGAAATTTAGTCATCAATCAACTCAAGGGTATGGATGAGGTGGCGTATTTGCGGTTTGCTTCCGTCTATAAATCGTTTGATAGCGCGGATAAATTTAAAAAGGAATTAGCCAGTTTAAAAAATAGCAAAATTAAAAAATATAAAAAAAATAAGTAAAATAAATGCCTAAAAAAGTAAAAGTACCATTTATCCTCAAGCGAGATGGCCGAAAAGTAAAATTTGATCAAATAAAAATCACCAACGCGATCTTTAAAGCCATGAATGCCACCAAAACCGGAAGCAGGAAAAAAGCTAGGGAAATAGCAGATAAAGTTTTACAGAAAATAAATAAAAATTTTGATGAAAAGAAAATTCCGGAAGTGGAACAGATCCAGGATATTGTTGAGGAAATGCTTATTTTAGGCGATCAAACGGCCGCTGCTAAAGCATATATTTTATACCGCCAAAGGCACAAAAGACTTAGAGAAATAAGACATGAAATATTGGGGTTAAAGTCCGATATTAAATTGAATATTAACGCTTTAACGGTCTTAAAGAAGCGATATTTAGCTAAAGACCATGAAGGCAATGTTATTGAGAATCCAAAACAGCTGTTTGAGAGAGTGGCGCATAATATCGCCCATGCCGATAAATTATATAAAACGCTTTATAACCAAGATGTTAGCGTGGAAAAAACCGCTCAAGAATTTTATGATATGATTTCTTCTTTGGAATTTGTTCCCAATTCTCCTACGCTGATGAATGCTGGCAGAGATTTGCAGCAGCTGGCGGCTTGTTTTGTACTTCCGATTGAAGACAATATGGCGAAAATTTTTGAAACGATAAAAAATACCGCCTTAATTCATCAAAGCGGCGGCGGCACTGGTTTTTCTTTTTCCCGCCTAAGACCGGCGGGAGATATGGTTAAATCCACCGGAGGCGTAGCATCCGGGCCATTATCTTTTATGCAGGTATTTGACAAAGCAACAGATGTTATCAAACAGGGAGGCACCAGAAGGGGCGCCAATATGGGAATATTGCGGGTAGATCATCCTGATATTTTAGATTTTATTACTTGTAAAGAGAAAGAAGGTATTCTGGCAAATTTCAATATATCGGTTGCCATTACCGATGATTTTATGCAGGCGGTAATCAAAAACGGCCATTATAATATTATTAATCCACGCAATGGCGAAATAGTGAAAAAAATGCCGGCAGCCAAAGTATTTGATTTGATTGTCACTATGGCGTGGAAGAACGGTGAACCGGGATTAATTTTTATTGATCGGATTAATAAATTTAATCCTACTCCGCATATTGGAGAACTGGAAAGTACCAATCCATGCGGAGAGCAGCCCTTATTGCCTTATGAAAGCTGTAATTTAGGATCGATTAATCTTGCTAAAATGGTGGTAGATGTCAACGGCAAAAAACAGGTAGACTGGGGCATATTAAAGAGAGTAGTTAGAACGGCAACTCATTTCTTAGATAATGTAATTGATATGAGTAGATATCCAATTGAAGAGATTGAGCAAATGGTGGAAGCCAATCGAAAAATCGGCATGGGCGTTATGGGCTGGGCCGATATGCTGGTACAATTGGATATTCCTTATAATTCCGAAAGAGCTTTTAAGCTGGCTGAAAGGGTAATGAAATTTATTGATGTGGAATCAAAAAAGATGTCGGCGGAACTGGCGGAAGAAAGAGGAACTTTCCCAAATTACAAAGGCAGTATCTATGATAAAAATGATGGTATAAAAATGCGGAACGCCACCACCACCACGATTGCGCCTACAGGAACAATTAGCATTATTGCGGGTTGTTCGTCCGGCGTTGAACCTCTATTTGCCATTTCTTATGTTAGACAAAACATTTTAGACACCGGAGATGAATTATTGGAAGTTAATCCATATTTTGAAGAAATTGCCAGAAGAGAGAGATTCTATAGTGACGAGCTAATGAGAAAGATAGCCCAAAAGGGCTCTATTCAGGACATGGAAGAAATTCCTCAAAGGGTACGCGATCTATTTGTTACATCGTTGGATATTGATCCGGAAGATCATATTAAAATGCAAGCGGCCTTCCAAAAATATACAGATAACGCGGTATCTAAGACTATTAATTTTCCCAATAATGCTTCTGCGGAAGATGTAGATAAGGTTTATCGCTTAGCTTATAGATTGGGATGCAAGGGATTGACGGTTTATCGTGATAAAAGCAGGGAAATGCAGGTTTTGAATATTGGTACGCAGAAAAATAAGACGAAGAAAAATAACGCAGAAGAAAATAATTATAATTCTGACGGCGGAAAAAAGTCAGTAAAATGTCCGGAATGCGGTAAAAAAATGCGGCAGGTGGAAGGTTGCAGCACTTGTCCTAGTTGCGGCTATTCATATTGCAGTGCATAAGTTTTTGACTCAAGGCACTTGTTATGCTATAATTTATATAATATTGAACTTAATTATATAAAATGGTAAACACAAATCAAAATCAAAATTTAAACAAGTTATTAGATCAATCGTTTCAAAAAAAGAGCGCTATGGAACAAGGAATAGCAGCGGGAAGACCGCAAATGCCGACGATGGCGATTGCTCCAAAAACTAAAAAGACAAGCACGGGTGGATTGCTTACCAAAATACTTATGGCCGTACTTTTTTTATTTATTATTGGCATGGGAGTGTTAGGATTTATATTTTATTCGGATATTGATAGTAAAAATACAGATCAAAATACTGAAATAATTAAGAATCAGAATTTGATTAATACTTTGATTGACAAGGTCGATGCGATCGAAAATAATCTTTCGGGAATCGATACTTTTGAACAAAAAGTTGAAGCCATTGAGGCGGGATTAAAGGATTATGCTACCAAACAGGATTTACTGCCGGTGATGGAATTTTTAAAAAAGCAGGATTCTGATCAAGATGGCTTAACTGATTATGACGAAATAGTTTTATACAAATCCGATCCCAATAAAAAAGATACTGACGGCGATGGCTACAGTGATAAAGCTGAAGTGGATTCCGGATATAATCCTGCCGGTCCAGGCAAATTAGGTGAACAGGATCTATCACAAGAGGAAAAAGACATAATTGTGGGCGATTGGTCGGGAGCTTTTTCTTCCGAAGTAGCGAAATCTTCTGAATTTAAACTAAATTTGACTGAAAATAATAGAATGGCGGGTACATTGGTATTCCCCGGCAGCACACAAAATATTACTTATAAATCCAGGGTAACCGGATATTTTACTTTTGAAAAGGATGGTAATAATTTTAAAGCCATGCTGATTAATTATTTTTCAGTAGTAGACTCTGCGGCCGGAGTGAATGAATCGGCAACGGAGCGAGAATATAAAATGGAATTTTCGGGGATTTTTTCTAATGAAACCAAACAAATAAACGGCAATTGGAATGTTATGGGCAGTACGCCGTCTAATTGGCCAGCTGCTTCATCCGGGACATTTTCTTTAACTAAGGCTCAACAGCAATCTTCTAATATTTTAGATGGAAGCGATGATAATGATGGAGGAACAGTTATTCCGGTCCAAACCGTATCAGTGAAGGCTTTCAGTTTTGGTTATTCACCCGCTACTATAAAACTTGTTAATGGACAGAGAGTAACGCTGGAACTTACCAGTTTGGATGTGGCGCATACATTTACTGTAGATGAATTAGGTATCGATATAAAAGTGCAGGGAGGAGAAACTGTCTCGATCGAATATACTCCGAAACAAGTGGGTGAATTTGAATTTTATTGTTCAGTTCCCGGTCATAAAGAATCCGGAATGGTCGGATCAATTATCGTCGAAGAAGCGGCAAAATAATATTTTATCAAAAAAACGCCTTGAATATTTGAGACGTTTTTTTGTTATCCATATTTTTTATAAATCTAAACTTTTATTATCAATTAAATTTTTAATGTTTTTAATAAAGTCCTCTAATTTTTGATTCTTAATTTCTTTTGATCCTCTTACTCTAATAGCCAAATTTTTACTTTTAGCTTCCTTGTCTCCGTAAACTATAGTGTAAGGAATTTTTTGTTTTATAGTGTCGGATATTTTTTTACCAACAGATTCATTACGGTCATCAATTACCACGCGGATTTTTTCCGCAAACAATTTTTCCATTATATTTTGAGCAGGCTTTATGAATTTGTCGGAAACGGGTATAACGGCTACTTGAATAGGAGAGAGCCACAAAGGGAAGGAACCTGCGTAATATTCAATCAAGAACCCAATAGTGCGCTCAATCGAGCCGATAGATGATCTGTGGATAACAATTGCTCTTTCGTCTTTACCTTTTTCGTTTTTATAAGTCAAATCAAAGCGATCCGGCATACAAAAATCATATTGAACGGTAAAAGCGGTATCTTCCTTGCCGGCGAAATTTTTCATCTGGATATCAATTTTGGGTCCGTAAAAAGCCGCCTGGTCAGTTTCTTCATAAAATGGCGCTTTTAGATCGATGAGAACCTTTTTCAATATTTTTTCCGCTTTATCCCAAGCTTGATCATTTTTATAATATTTTTTGGTATCCTTTCTATTGCCCAGGGATAGGCGATAGCGATAATCTTTATTTTTTTTAAATCCTAGGGTTCTGGACACGTCATCAATTAATTGTAAAACATCCTTTAGCTCTTGCTCGGCTTGTGATTCCCGGCAAAATATATGGGAATCTGCCAAGCAAAAATCCCTAACTCTGATTAAGCCGGTAAGCTCTCCGGATTTCTCATACCGGTATAACTTGGCAATTTCCGCGATACGCAAAGGTAATTCGCGATAACTTCTTAATTTCGATTTGTATAATTCAAAATGGTGGGGACAAGCCATTGGGCGGAGTATTAATTCTTCATCGTCAACTATCATGGAAGGATACATGGTCTTTTTATAATATGGATAATGGCCGGACTTGCGGTATAAATCTACTTTAGCTAAATCTTGAGAATATACATGCTGATATCCTCTTTTAATTTCTTCATCAACTATATACCTTTCCAGCTCTCTTCTTATCACTGAACCTTTTTCGGTTAGCAGGGGAAGGCCTTTTCCCACCAAGTCGGAGAAAACAAAAAAATCCAGATCTTTGCCAATTTTTCGATGATCTCTTTTTTCTGCTTCTTTCATTTGTGCGAGATGTTTTTTCAGATCTTTGGGGGTATAAAAAGCTAACCCATAAATTCTTTGCAGCATTTTTCTTTTTTCATCACCCTTCCAGTATGCGCCGGATATTTTAATGAGTTTAATGCTTTTTTTATTTATTTCTCCGGTAGAATCTAAATGCGGTCCCTTGCAAAGATCTACAAAATTATCTGATTGATAAATTGATACTTCCTTTTCTCCTTTATTTTTTAAATCTTCCAAAATTTCAACTTTATAGTCTTGTTTCGCCTTTTTAAAAAGATTAATTGCTTCATCGATATTGATTACAGCTTTTTCAAAGGGATAATTTTTATTGATGATATTTTGCATTTCTGCTTCAATCAAAGCTAAATCCTCCGGAATAAGCGTGCGAGGCAGATCAAAATCATAATAAAAACCGTCCGCTATCGCTGGGCCAATGGCAAATTTGGCCTCCGGAAACATTTTAAGCACTGAGGCCGCTAATACATGAGCAGTTGAATGCCTTAAGATTTCAATTTTATCTATTATATTCTTCATTTTTTATTTCTCCACAATTATTTCTATATGATCTTTTAAACTGGGAACGCTTTTAACCCAAAAAGGGGAAAATTTTACTAAAGCACTTTCTATTTCCGGCATATTTTCGTAGTAAGTTAATATTTCGGCTGCGTTGCGTCCGGATAAATTATCTTTATCAAAGGCGTTATTGCCCAGCTTGGAAATCATAAAACCCTCGAGATGAACCTTAACCTTGGCCCAATTCTCTTCTACGTTATACTCAATTACTTCATAATCAGTTTTTTCATGCTTGGTTTCTACAAATTCCTTGCTGGCGGAAATTTTCTTTTTTAATTTGGCCACGCCTAAATCAATCAATGTTTTTTCATTAAATATAGCGGCTGTCAATTTTATTCTGGCGCGAACGTCAAATTCTTCAGTTTCGGTATTAGGATCAATGGAATATTGGTGTTCTAATAATTCCAGATTAGTCGCTTTTTCAATAACTTCTTCGGATGGATTGAGCTGATTTTTAATCTGCTCAATTCCCTTGATATATAAATCTCCTTTTATTTTTTCTAGCGCTTTGTCTAAATCTTCCTGGGTGGCGACTTTTGCCTCTTTGATGCCTCCGGTTGTAGGGGATGAGCTTTCCCCATAGAAAGATTTTTGCCAATCACTCCATATTTTCACGACGGTAAAATGGGTGGGTTCCAAGTTTCCACTGGCACCCGGCTGATCCGCGGTTATTCCGACTTCAACTCGGCCGTGGGCGGGGACAGCCACTCGGTCATTTGTTCGGAATAAAACTCCAGAGTCGGACATTAATTGAGTGCGGGGAAGCAAAGGCTGGCTATGTCCTAAATTATTAATAATGATAATGGTGCCGGTAGCATAATTATCAACTTTTTTTTGGGCTACGTCAGTAAATTTTTGCGTTTCTTCCAATTCAACTTGAATAACTCGGCCATTAATATTTTGCAATTTCGATAAATCAATATCTTGGTTTGATTCCACTTTTACTTCATAATCTATAGAAATTTCCTCTTTTTTCGGTTTAACCTTTATTTCCGCTTTAGAAAAGGAAGCATAGGAAACAAAAGCAATTAGAAAAAGGCTGATTAAAAGAAATGCTATAATAATCTTTTTATAAGATTTACCCGTTTCAATTTTGCCGATATACATAAAAAGATAGCAATTTATATCTTTATTTATTATATCAACAAAAAATTATTTTTCAATCAATAAAAAAGCATAACCGTATAGCTATGCTTTTTTTGATCCTATTAATTAATAAAATAATAGTAATTGAGCATTTTTAATAAATGTATAATCCGTTCCAATCGTGTTTATGGCTAATTGATTCAGGGGTCTTTCCTGGTTTACTAAAGTACTTACATCTAAGTATAAATAGCCATCCTTTAATAACTGGTTTTGTTTATTTATTTTTTCATCGCTGAAAACCATATGTTCAAATCCATGAGATTTACTGCAGTATCCTTCAAATTTACCGGAAAGATTTTCATATTTAACTTTTATAATTGTTAGGTAGTTAATCTGATCCAAAACTTTTTTATTTTTATCTTCAAGTCGAAGTTTGATTATTGCTTTATGGGACTTGGGAAGGGGATTATAAAATTCTAACATACCCCAAGTGCTATATTTATAGGAACCTGTTTCGTGATATCCGGATTTTATTTGTTCTGTAGATGCGTATTGATAGCATGCATATCCTGCCGAGGGTCCTAAATAACTAGGATGAGTATTTACGGAATAAGTGCCGGAATTTAATCTATTCAAATCTAGGGTAACGTCGGCATCTTGATACTTTGGATCAAGGTTTTCCGGGCTAAAATCAATTAAATTATTTTCATTGATTAAATTAAGATTTTGATCAGCAATACCCAGGCCCAAATATTGCATAATTTTTAAAGCATCCGCTGGTCTGCCCATGTAATATTTTTTGCCATCTTGGGGGTTAACATACCAAGCTTCGCCATGTGATTCGACTTGTAGAAATATTTTACCTTTTTTCTTTTCAGTAAAAGTATAATCAATCGGCAACAGATAGCCATTACAATTTAGAGGGTCGTAATTATTTTGTATTTCTAAGCTATCAGAATAACCGTCATGATCAGTGTCGGGTAAATACATATGAGTACCGAATATTTTTTCTAAATCATCTGATAAGCCATCGCCATCGGAATCATTATCTGTCATGCGTTGGTCGATTCCGGTGGGGATTTTTTGTAAATCAGGGTTGCTGATCCCAATTCCAAAAAAACGCATAATAGACCAGGCATTCTCGGGACTACCTAAATAATATCGCTTATTATCATTTGGATAAACATAATATGCTTCTCCGTTTTGTTGCACTTGAAGTAATATTTTTCCGGCATTTTGCTGGGCTAGATTATTTTCCGCCAACACAAAATTAGAAGAAATAAACAAAAAACCGAGAGTTAGTATAAACACAAAGAATTTTTTCATAACAAATGTTAATTAATAAATTACCTTATTATACTATATTATAATAATATGTCAAGTAAAAAATGAGAGAGAATTTAATTTCTCTCTCATTGGATCTTATTTTAAATTTATAGTTATGCCGCTTGCTTAAAGCTTTCAATTGTAGCTTCCATCGCGGTTATTTGAGTAAGCAAGGTATCGCGCACCAATTCATAACCTTGCTGTTCTTTAATAGACTCAAAAGCAGATTTTAAGCCTGCCAATTGGCTTTCCAATTTAGCTACTGCTGAATTGCCGGCTTCAATTTTTTCTTGATCTTTTTTAGTTTGTTCAGATAGTTCTATATTTTTTCTTTCCAACATTTCAGCCCGTCCGCGAGGTGAAATTTCGGCTGTTAATTTGGCATTTATATCGTCGCTTTGCTCTCTTTGAATTTTTCTTTCCAGTTTATCTCCGTAGGCTCTTTTATCGCTTCTTTCAAATAGATGTGATCTAATTTTTTGCATCACTGTATCATAGTCGTCTTCTTCATAAATTTCAATATTTTCCGTCGCTTCTTTCACTGAAGCATAGCCAAAACTAGTGCCGGATTCAACAACAAAATCTTCAGGTAACTTAATCCCTTCGGGCACTTTGCCCTTTAACGGATATTTAGGATTGCCCTCAGCATCTTTTTGTGCAAGGAGATCTTTAAATTTTGCTTTAGTTTCTTTCTGAATTTTTTTTACAAATTCTCGGACTACTTCTTCTCGACTGTTTAATTTTGTACCATCTTCAAGCTCCAAAGGGGAAAACTCTTCTTTAAAAACCAATAAGCCGCCGAATTCTTCTCCGCCCTCCACGGTGGCTTCAAATGCTTGTGGCTCATTTTCAGATTTTTCTACCAGAAGCCCGGTATTTTTAATCCATTCTACCGATTCTCCCTTTTTTAATATCTCTGAATAAGTATGTAAAATGTCATCGCCGGCTTTATGCCCATAGTAGTCATTGATTGTTTTAAATTCATCGAGATCGTGATCCAATCGGTAAACTCGATCTAAATCATCCAGGGTTAGTTCGCGATCTTCAGGAATTAGAGCCGTAATTTCTTCATTTAATCTACCGTTGGCATAAGTTCTATTGCCAAGATCAATATATTTTCTGGGGTCTTGTTGAGATTGTTTTAGTTCATGGGCATATTCTGTAGCTAAAGAATCTACCGCATCTTCTTTTGCGCCGCTTTCGATCAATTTATTTTTATAAGAATCAACTTTTTTCTTTAAAGAATCAATTAATCCAACTTGTTCAGGGGAAGTCTCTTTCATCTCTCGGGGCGGTCTTTTCTCTTTAAGAAAAGATAATATATCCATTCCGCCTTCTTGCGGCTCTTCTTTAGCTTCTTGGGGTGAAAAATTTTCTTTGCTTGTTGTCATAATATTTAAAATTATTTTTTAAAAAGGAAGAGAGGAATGCAGCCTCTCTTTTATTTTAATGTGGCTTGAACTATCAAAATTAATTCCGGAATGGATCGATCTGGATATTTTTTATTTAATGCAATCAAATTTCCCATGCTGAGATGGGGGAATTGTTTCATCAAGGGAAGCAATTTCAGATATTCTGTTAGTAAAATTCCAGTTTTTTCCGTTTTTACAGCCAAAGCCACGACCTCCTAATGTTTATGTAAAGAACATTTTTATTATAAATATAAATAATAAAGATGTCAATACTATTTTTTATTTAAGACAAAATTTATTTCCTTTTTAATATCTTCGTTATAATTAATAAAAAAGTCGGTTTTAATTTCTTTTTCCGCGCCTCTTTTATCTAAAACCTTCAACGTTACTGCGTTTTTACCTTGATTATTTTCAAAAATATTCTTCAAACAATTAAATACTTCCGGGGAAACGCCGGTGGGGATTTTTATTAAGACATTATTATTTGTTAACTTAATATTATCAGGCGCGGGATGGGGGGCATTAATGTTTTGGCGCATAGCCTGTGCGGCTTGCCAAGTTGCTACCAGATCTTTATTTAAAATATTGGCATGTTCACAAAGAATTTTAAGCTCATCATCGCGGTCATTCAGTTTGCCTTCAATTAATAATAATTTGTTTTCTTGCCAAATATCCGTATTTTGCTTTAAAACAGAAGGGAAAACAATAGCTTCAATCGTATCTTTACCGTCGTCTATTTGCGCAAAAAGCATAGATTCATTGGATCTGGTTATAATGCTTTTTGCTTTAGTAATAATACCAGCCACCTTGATAACCTCACCGCTTTTTCTCTCTCTTATGTCTTTAATTAAATATTTATAATGAATTAAATACTCCCTAAATTCATCAATGGGATGCTCGGAGATATAGAGGCCCATCAGTTCTTTTTCCCATGAAAGTCTTTCGTGCTTGTCGGCAGGCTCAATCTCTTCTAATTTTATTTTAGGTGAATTGGATTCCTCGTTATTTATTCCTCCAAAAAGATCGGTCTGGCCCGAGTCGTTAGCCTTTTTTATATTTTTAATATATTCCAAAATTGTCTCAATATTTCCTAGAATTTTTTTTCGTTCGGCGAATTTATCTAGAGCGCCACTCTTTGCCAAACTTTCCAATGATTTTTTATTAAGTTCTTTAGAGCTGACTCTTTGTAAAAAATCATCCAGGCTTACATATTTGCCATTTGCTTTTCTTTCTTCAATAATTCTTTCAATAATGCTGTGGCCAAGATTTTTTATGGCGGAAAAAGCAAAACGAATATTTTTTGTATTGGGAACAACGGCAAAAGTTGCAAAGCTTTCATTGACGTCGGGAGGCAAAACATCAATGCCCATTTGGTCGCACTCGGAAATTTCAATAGATACTCGGTCGGTATTTTCCTGGTCGGCGGTTAGCAGAGATGCCATAAATTCAGTAGGGTAATGAGCTTTTAAATATGCCGTTTGGTAGGCAATCATGGCATAACAAGCGGCGTGGCTGCGGTTGAAGCCATAACCCGCAAAAGGTTCGATAAAGTTGAATATCTTTTCCGCTGTCACTTTTTCAATATCATTAGCGATGCAGCCGTTAATAAATTTTTTCTTTTGCTCCATTAAAAGCTCTTTGATCTTTTTTCCGACTGCTTTGCGTAATACATCGGCTTCAGCCAAAGTAAATCCGGCTAAATCTCGCGCTATCTGCATCACTTGTTCTTGGTAGATGGCGACTCCATAAGTTTGATTAAGGATTGGTTCCAATTTGGGGTGGATATAGGCTATTTTCTTTTTACCGTGTTTACCCGATATATAGTCGGGAATCCAGTCCATGGGTCCTGGGCGATATAGCGCTACCATAGCGATTAGATCCTCAAATTCTGTCGGCTTCAACTGTTTTAAATACCTTTTCATGCCGGCTGACTCAAACTGAAAAATTCCGGTAGTATTTCCTTTTTGGAAAAGTTCATAGGATGATTTATCGTCTAGGGGAAAAGTCTTGGTTTCCAGTTTTATTTTGTGGACCTTGGCAATTATTTTTAAAGCATTTTCAATAATAGTTAAATTTTTTAGCCCCAAAAAATCCATTTTTAACAATCCAAGATCTTCTACGCCGTGCATTTCATATTGAGTGATAACAGTTTTGTCGTCTTGGCTGGCGTATTGTATTGGCATAAAATCATCCAAATCTCCCGCTGAAATTACTGTTCCGCAGGCATGGGTAGAGGCATGGCGGGCCACGCCTTCCAGTTTTTTTGAAAAATTTAAAAGCTTGGTAGCTTGAGGATCGTGAGTATAGAGGTCTTTGAGTTCCGGAACCGTCTCTAGAGCTTTATCCAAAGAATTAAACATCGGAATCATTTTAGCTACTTTATCGCAATAATCGTAAGGATAACCCAGCGCGCGTCCGCAATCTCGTACTGCAGCTCTGGCAGCCATAGTTCCGAAAGTAATGATTTGAGCTACTCTTTTCTCTCCATATTTTTCTTTGACATATTTAATTACCTCGTCGCGCCTGGTATCAGCAAAGTCAAGATCAATATCAGGCATACTAATTCTTTCCGGATTAAGAAATCTTTCAAACAAAAGTTTATATTTAATGGGATCAACGTCGGTAATATTCAAAAGATAGGCTACCAGGCTTCCGCCGGCGCTGCCGCGGCCCGGCCCCACCACGATCTCATGATTTTTAGCCCAGTTAACCAGATCTTGTACGATTAAAAAATAAGAAGAAAATTTTGTTTTTTCAATGACGGAAAGCTCATATTCCAATCTTTCAATTATTTCCTTATATGTTTCCTCTGACATATTGTTTGGAATACTATCAGTATTTGCAATGCCATACTTTTTCTTAAGTCCCAAATAACATAATTTGCGGATATATTCATCATCAGTGGATCTATCCGGAATTGGATAGTAGGGCAGTTTAGTTTTTTTGAGTTCTATTTCAAAGTTGCATCGATCGGCAATAATATTAGTATTTTCTATAGCTTCGGGTATATGGGAAAAGCTTGTAATCATATCTTCCGGAGTTCTTAAGGACAAATCGTGTCCAAGAAGAGATATGCGATTTTTTTCATTAACGGTTTTTTGCGTTTGGATGCACATTAAAACGTCATGGACCTTGTCATCATCGGAATTTAAATAATGCGTATCATTAGTAGCTACTAATGGAATTTTCAGAGATTTGCTTAGTTCGATTATTTTTTCGTTTACCTTGACTTGATTAGCAAGATTAGGGTGATCTTGGACTTCTAAATAAAAATTTTCTTTCCCAAAAATTTGCTGGTATCTATTTGCAGCTTCTTCGGCCATTTCGTAATTATGCGAAAGTAATTGCCGGGGGATTTCTCCTTCCAGGCAAGCCGACAAGGCGATAATACCCTGATTATATTTTTTTAATATTTCAAAATCTATTCTGGGCTTATAATAAAAACCTTCCATATGGGCTATGGAAGTCAATTTAAGTAAATTTTGATATCCCTGGAGGTTTTCGGCGATAAGTACTATATGATATGGCCTGGTATCTATTCTAGGTCTTTTCATGTTTCTGCTGTTCGGAGCGATATAGGCTTCTACTCCGATCAGAGGCTTAATGCCACAATTTATAGCTTTTTGATAAAACTCAATGGCTCCATACATTACTCCATGATCAGTCAGAGCCAAAGAATCCATCTTATATTTTTTGGCTTTTTCTAATAAATCGTCAATTTTAGCCAAACCATCCAAAAGTGAATAATGGCTATGGACATGCAAATGAGTAAAATTTGACATATTGGAGATAAATTAGCTTTCTAAGCGGAGCCTTCTTTTCTTTTTTCTGCTTTCAAAATATAAAATTCCTCCAATAATAATTATAATTATTCCAATGACCAATAAAACCGTAAATAATACCCAACTGAAGATGAAATGAGCAGTTTTGACTAAGCTGGATACCATTACCTGTCCAAAGCTGGTGCTATCTAATAAAAAAATAGTAAAGAAAAAAACTATAATTCCAATTGCTATATTTCTTCCCGTCTTGGCTGGATTGGGAATATAGTGCTTGATAAACATCAAAAATCTTTCTTTAGAGGTAAATTTTTTTTCTTGTGCCTTGGTCAGATCTCTAATGGCTTCGTGATAGGAAGTTAGTATTTCTTTTAAATCTGCAACTTCAATCTCTGCTCCAACTTCAAAGACAATTTTTTTATAGACACTTCTTGATAATGATAGCGATTGGTAGTTAGAAAATAAATTTTTTGCGCTTTTAACTTTTTGATCGGTATCTTTCCCGGGTAATTTTAATTTTTTTAACACTTCGCTGAATATTTTTTCAGTTTCAATAACGGCCATGGCGGCTCCGCCATTATCTTTTTCATTTACATAATCTTCTACTTGGTCCCAGGATAACGTTTTTTCTTTAGCGTCATTGCTATTCATTGGAATATAAAATTAATTAAACGGTATGTTGAGTATATAATAAAAATTTTGCCCAAGCAATGGAATTAAATTTATAAATTCAAATAAAAAACCCCCAAAATATCAGGGGTTTTTCAAGTAATATCTTATGATTATTTCTGGTTTTTTTCTTCTTTTTTGAATTCTGAAGCTGCCTTTTTTGCTCTATCTTTTATATCTTCTGCTTTATTTATGGCACTTTTTTTCACTTCGACTAGTTTAGCAATAGTTTTTTCTTTAGTTGATTCAGCCCCCTTTTTTAATTTTTTTACCTTATCCTTAATGTCTTTTCTGGTTTCTTCACCGGTTTTTGGCGCATATAATAAAGCTAGTCCTGCTCCAATTAATGCTCCTGCCACGGTACCTGCCAAAAAGCCTCCAAGAGAACATCGGTCATTATTTCTGTTCATTTTTTTTTGTTATTTTTTTGTAAATACGCTTATAGCCTGCTTGACATTATTAAAGATTTTTGAAAATGATGCCACTGGCTTTAAAACATTGTTGTTAATTGTCCTTAAGGTTTCCATAAGTGAAGTAACTGTTTCGGCAGAAGAGTCAATGATGGGGTCAATCTTTTCTAATTTCTTATTGACGTCTTCGACTGTTTTTTTGCTTTCTTGCACTACTTTTGCCAACGAGTAGATTAGGTAGCTTAAATATCCAGATAAGCTTAATACGGATATGGCAATAGCAATGAGAAGGAGATCGGTACTTGTGTTAAACATAAGTTTTATTCTTTATTTTTTTAAACTCTCAAACTAATTGTATCAAATTTTTAGCTTTTTGTAAATACTTTCTAATTATATTTTTTATGTTATAATATACCAAAATATCTTTAAAAATAAAAAATGAACCAAAAAGATTCAAATGAAAAAACAAATTTAAATATTGCCTCCGATCCTGCGTTAACTGCAGAGGGAGGTGGTTTGTCTCAAGAAACTCAAAAAATCGAAAAGGAATATGAGCGGAAATTGTTAATGGTTAAACATAAAGAAAAAGTTGCGAGATATATTAAAATTGTCGGTTGGTCTGTTTTAGGTCTTTTGCTGGTTATTGCTTTTATAATAATCGCGTTAAAAGTGGTAGATATTTTTAAAGTTGAGGAAGAGGTTGATAATAGCGTGGTTATTGAGGAGGATCTTCCGCCCGAGGACTTCACTATTGAAACTAAAAAAATCACTCTTTTGCAGCCGATAAAAGGAGAAACTAATTATGATATTTTGGTTCAGCTAAAAAACAATAATGCTGAATGGGGTGTTAGTCGATTGAAATACAAAATCCTACTACTGGATAAATTTGATAAAGTGGTCGGAGAAAAGGAGAGAATCAGCTTTATTTTGCCTGGTGAAGAAAAAAGTTTGATAGAGGTAGGCGTTAAAACTGATCGCGTGGTTGATAAAGCTGAATTGGAAGTTGACTTACAGGAGATTCAAAAATTAAAACAAAACATCGATCTTAATATTCAAGTAGAAAAAAGTTCTTATTCTGTGAGTAACAACAAGGGCATCGTGGAAGGGACCTTATTTAATGATTCTCCCTTTACTTTTGATCGGGTGAATGTCGGAGTCGTTCTATACGATAAAGCAGGGAATGTTGTAGGCTTAAATTATACTAACTTCGGACCATTTGTCACTAAAACTCGGCGGTCTTTTATAGCTCAGTGGCCCGAAACAATATTTGCAAATGTGGAAAAAATATATATTGAGCCCAGCGTTAATGTTTTTCAAACGAGTAGCTTTATTAACATATATGGGACCGGTCAGGTTTTGGAATATTAGATAAATATAAAAAATTGCTGGATTCATCCAGCTTTTTTATGCTTGAAAAATCATCTCATTATGTTAATTTATTGAATGCGATTAATTTTTATTTTAATGAATAAATATTTAAAATTAGCGGGAAAAATTGATTGGATTATGGTAGTAGCGGTAGTTTTATTGATAAGTTTAGGATTACTGTTGATTTATAGCACATCAGCATCGGCATCCGGCATGTTTGATTACGCAAATCTAAAGAAGCAAATATTGGCGGTAGCCATCGGCATAATATTTTTTATTTTATTAGTCTTTATCGATTACAAACTTTTTAAAAATTTTGCTTATTTTTTATATATTTTGATGATTGTTCTTCTAGTGGCAGTTTTAATTTTTGGTAGCGAGATTAGAGGCACCAAGGGTTGGTTTAATTTTGGCTTCTTTCAGTTTCAGCCGGCTGAGTTAGCTAAAATAATATTATTAATTATTTTAGCTAAATATTTTGCCAGCATTTCCGGTAAACTTAGTATGTTTAGGCATATAATTATTTCTGGAATTATTACATTTATACCCGTAGGCTTAATTATGATGCAGCCAGACTTTGGATCTGCCCTGGTGCTTGTATTTTTATGGTTTGTTATGTTATTTATTTCCGGTATAAAAAGAAACTATATTGCGATATTGGGAGGATCGGGAACCTTTATTGGATGGATTGTTTGGCAATTTGTTTTTAAAGATTATCAAAAGGAAAGAATATTAACCTTTTTGCATCCAAATCGAGATCCTTTGGGGTCTGGCTATAATATTATTCAATCTAAAATTGCGGTTGGCTCCGGAGGGCTTTTAGGTAAAGGCTTGGGGTATGGCTCTCAAAGCCAGTTAAAATTTTTACCTGCCCAGCAAACAGATTTTATTTTTGCCGCTCTTTCCGAAGAGCTGGGATTTTTTGGCGGATTACTTTTGCTGACATTATTTTTTATTTTATTGCTTCGCATTATTAATATTTCTAAAAATTCTCGCGACGAGTTTGGCTTAATGATTGGAATTGGGGCGGTTTTAATATTAATATTTCAAATATTGGTCAATGTGGGTATGAATATGGGCCTTTTGCCAGTGACTGGTATTCCTTTGCCTTTTGTGAGCTATGGAGGCAGCTCGCTGATTAGCATTCTGATATTAATGGGAATTTTGCAAAGTGTTTATGTAAGGAATAAAGGTTTGACTTTTGAATAATTATTAGTATTATTGTTGATAAGTAAATAAAAAGGGCTTGTCTTATTGTATTTTATCATTATAATTACAGATTGAACTTAAAAAAAATATGCCGGAAATAAATATTAAAGCTGAAATTAGAGCCGAATCTCAAAAAAACAATAACGAATTAAGGCTACAGGATAAAATCCCTGCAGTTGTTTATGGTAATAAAATTAAAACTACTCCTTTGGTTTTTGAATATAATAGTTTTAAAAAGGCTTACAACGAAGCGGGAGAAAGTACAATTATTATGTTAGAAGTGCAGGGAAAGAAAAGGGGAGTCTTGGTTAAGGAGATCCAGTATCATCCTGTTACTGATAAAATTATTCATGCCGATCTATATGAAGTGGATATGTTAAAAAAGATTACAACTTTTGTTCCGCTTCAATTTTTTGGACAGTCTAAGGCAGTAAAAGATGAAGGGGGAACTCTAGTTGCCAGCATTGATGAAATTGAAGTAGAGTGTTTGCCAAAAGATCTTCCTAAAGAAATAAAAGTTGATATAAGCCCCTTAGCTACTTTTGAAAATGTTATTAAGATAAGTGATTTGGATATTCCTCAGGGAGTAGAAGTTACATTGGATAAAAAAGAAGTGGTAGCCACGGTAACTCCTCCGCGATCCGAAGAAGAACTTAAAGAACTAGAAGAGGAAGTTAAGGAAGATGTTAAGGGTGTTGAAGGCGTAGAAAAGCCAGAGGAAGAAATGGAAGCGACAGAAAGCGAAGCCGCGGCAAAAGAAGAGAAAAAAGAAGAAACGGCGGGTGAAGAAGCTAAAGAAAAATCTAAAGAATAATTAATTTAATCCTTTTATATCGCATGATTCATTCAATGTAATGCCTTTTCAAAAATACTAGGAGGAATGATTAAATTAGCAGAGATTGAACATTCAGCCAGCCCTGTCCTTTAGCTGAAGAAATTGAAAAGACCAGGGGGCGCGTTAATGCGTTAGAATATGTATTGATTCCTAGCCTCGTGGAAACCGTAAAATTTATTACCTTGAAGCTGGACGAGCAAGAAAGAGCCGGAATTACCAGCCTAATGAGAGTCAAGGAAATTGTTCGATAAGAGATAATATTAAATCACCCGAAGCGCGAGTGATTTTTTATTCCCGAAAGCAAATTGACCGGATTATTTGTAAAATGATATATTTAGTAAGCTAATGAAATTATATTAAATTCTATGTGGGAGATAATGCATAAAATTGGCTTTGCCATCTGCCATCAGCTGCCAGAAAGGTCTTTTTTTGTCCACGATCATCAAATGCCTTTGTGTTCGCGCTGCACGGGCATATATTTGGGAATATTTATTACTATATTATATTATTTTTTTACTCGATTTATAAAAAACAAGAAACCATCTTTGCCTCCCAGTATAGGTATTGGTGTTATTTCCATATTTTTTATTTGTTTAGTGGTTTTTAACGCGGTATCGCCGATTTTTAATATTTACACCGATAATATTTTACGATTTATTACCGGTATTTTATTTGGTATTTCTTTGCCATTATTTTTATTACCGGCGATTAACTATTCTCCCAAATCATCACACGACCGGCTAAGAGTGATATCCAATAAGGAATACAGCTTCTTAATTTTGCTAACGACGGCAATTATTTTTCTAGCAATGCTAAAAAACGAAGCCGTATTTAATATTTTTTCTTATTTATCGATAATTGGGGAATTATTATTTATTATGTTAATAAATACGGCCATTATTACATTGCTTTTAGAAAATATAAAAACTGTTAAAAATACGCCATACTATTATGCCTTTTTGATCGGATCCTTTATATCCGGCATCGAGCTTTTTATATTTAGCCTAATGCATTCTGAAATTGTTAAAAATTTACTATAAAAAAAACAGGCAAAAAATCAATAACCTTTAAGCCTGTCTTTTATTTTTTTAGTATGAATATGTAGAATATTCAGTTACTCCACCTAAAAACGAAGATCCTACGCCGAATACCATGGCAATAACCCAGCAAAGGCAACCGATTACCATTGGCAAAAGTCCCAACAATAAACAGATTTTGCCGAACTTCTTGCTTACTTCATTTTCTTTTGTCATGTAGATAATTCCGAAAATAATGCCAAATAACCCAACCATGAAAGACAGAATGTAAAAAAGCCATTTTGGTTCTGGAGGTACATCTTTTTTAGGAGCTGTTGGTGCTACTTCAGGTGTTTTTGGCTCCCGTGGGGTCTTTGGCGCTTCCGGTGTTTTTGCTTCTTCAGGCATTTTTGTTAAATTAATTATTTATATATTTATTTTACACCAAATCCGGGATGAAATACATAAATGTTATCCACAAATGAAATTAGTTATAAATAAATACTTATTAAATAAAATCTGGTATATGTTATAATGAATTACAAATTATTTATTAAAATAAAAAAATGGAAAATGTAAAAGAGAACTTTTTAAAAAAATATTTTCGCAACCTAAAATCAGATAAAAAAACTCAAATAATAACTATAATTATTCTGGCATTATTGGTATTGATTATTGTGGCGATCTTTTATTTTACATCAGATAAAAAGTTAGTTTTTGAAGATTTGCTCAAGCAAGAAAAAGAACAGGAAAAACAGCAAGAAGCTCAAAATGGAAGACGAATAGATGGGATGATTGTGGATGAAGGCCAAGAAAATATTTATCCTGTAGCTGTAATGGTAGAAAATTTAACAACCGTTAGGCCTCAATCTGGCTTATCTCAAGCCGGAGTTGTGTATGAAGCTTTGGCCGAGGGTGGAATAACCAGATTTATGGCTGTTTTCGCCGGTGGCGAGGCTAGTAAAATTGGACCGGTTAGATCGGCTCGATCATATTACTTAGAATGGCAATCTGAATATGATGCGATGTACGTTTTTAGCGGAGCTTATCCTCCTGTGTTGCAAGCGGTTTCCGGATTGGGGATAAAAGATCTTAATGCTATGTATGCCGGGTCAAAATATTTTTGGAGAGATTCCTCTGTAGGAGCACCTCATAATTTATTTACTAGCAGTGAAAAAATTAATTTAGCCCTGCGGGATTATGAATATGATCAGATTACGTCTGAATATCGGCAGTGGAAGTTTGTCGATGAGGCCGTAGAAGCAGATAGGACAAGTGAAGAAAAAAGTATTTCCATCGATTTTTCTTCAGTGGGATACAAGGTAGTGTATAAATATGATCGGGAAACTAACAGTTATTTAAGGTTTAATCCAGAAGGAGCTATGCATAGCGATAGAAATACCGGAGAACAATTAAGTCCCAAAAATGTGGTAATTATCAGAGTACCCGCTGAAGTAATTGATAATGATGGAAGATTGGGCATGGATGTAACCGGTGAGGGAGAAGCTATAATGTTTAGTAATGGTAAAACATATAAAGGAAAATGGAGCAAGGCATCGCGAACAGACCGTACTATCTTTTATCATGAAGATGGAACTGAACATGAATTTGTAAGAGGTCAGACTTGGATTGAAGTCGTGCCTCCGGATAGAAATGTAACCTATAGTGAATAAATATGTAAAATTTTACATTTAAAAAGCGGGGTGTAAGGAGCCCCGTTTTTTTATATTTTTATGATTGCGACGCGCTCTTTTTGCGCTAAGTCCCGCTTGATGGAAATTTTTGCCGCAGGAAAATATTTTTTTACTAAATTGATAGTTTCTTTTCTAAAAAGTGGGTCAATTTCCAATAAAATAAAGCCGTTTTTATTAATATATTGAGGTGTTTGTTCGAGCAGTTTTTCGTATAGCGTGGTTTCCTTTTTACCCGCGAGTAGCGCCATTCTGGGTTCATATTTTCTAACGCTTTCCTCAGTGGCGTTAATCTTCGCGAGAGTAAGATAGGGAAGATTGGCTATAATAATATCCACTCTATTTTTTAAGGGTGCAAGTAGATTACCGCGTACTAATTTAATTTTAGAATTTAACTTGTGCTTATCAATATTTTTTTTAGCCACTTTTAGCGCGCTTAGGGATTTATCAATGGCAAATATTTTTCCGTTGGATAAATTTTTTGCGAGACTGACCGCAATGCAGCCGCTTCCTGTTCCCACATCAACAATTGATGGCTTATCCTTTTTATTTTTACGAGCTATTTTTAGCGCCTCTTCAACTAAAATTTCGGTTTCGGGACGAGGGATTAAAACCCTCTTATCCACATAAAAATCCAAACCAAAAAATTCTTTATTATTTATTAAATAAGCAATAGGCTCGGATTGCTTTCTTCTTGCAACCAATTTATTAAACCTTTTTAATTGGCGGGGAGATATATTTTCAGCTAAATCTTGAAATAATTTATGTTTTTCAATTTTTAGCGTAAATTGCAGTAAAACTTCCGCATCCAAAGATGGGGTTCTTGATGCCTTTGCCAATAATTTTGTTGCTTTTGACAAAGCTTGCTTGATGGTCATAAAAATAAATAATGTTATCCAACCCAATAAGTATTCACGAACATGGTAATAAAAAGAGCCGAAAGCATGGAAAAGAGAATAGTTATGGAATAATTTATCGTTTGGTTCTTGCCCCACTTAGCCAATAATATAAAAGCGGGGAATAAAGCGAGAGAAAATCGGCCCATACTCATAAAGGTGCCGGTGAGGGCGGGGATTATTAAATAGGCCATCATATAAAATCCATAAGACTTGCGCAAAAAAATAAACACCAAGATGGCTAAGACAAAAAAGATAGTAAAAAATAAAAAATCAAAAGTATTGCTGATATAAAGCGGCAAATTGCTTGTATCAAAGCTGATAAAATTATTATAGTACTGCGATACTGTCATAAAAAGTCCGGACAACGAGGCATTAGTTTCTCTCTGCCAAGCGTCTTGAGCAAAAGCAAAAATAAACGGATTTTGAAAGCGCTGGTATAAAAAATACATATAGATGCCTAGACCGGTTGGAACAAAAAGCAAATTTAATACATTGGCCCGTACTTTCAAAAAGTTAAATTTTCTTTGTTCAAAATATTCCAGCAATAAAACAGCCAATATTATTATGCCGGAGGGGCGGGTAAGAGTGACTAAAAATCCCCACAGCGATGCCGCGTACCATTGGCCTTTGCGGGCATGATAAATACTGGCAACGGCCGTAAGAATAAAAAGAGATTCAGTGTAAATTGAAGCCAAAAATATTGAAGTGGGAAATATAAGCAAGTACAAAACAGATCTTAGCGCGGATTTTTTTTCTAATTCAAATTTGACCAGCCGATAGAGGTAAAAGCAGGAAAAAAGGGTGGCTAAGCTGGAAACAATGATGCCGGCAATAAAAAATTGATTATCTAATATATATCCCAAAAACCTGACAATTTGCGGGTAAAGCGGGAAAAAAACAACGTTGGACCAATCTCCGGGAGCATTCCAGTAATAACCCTTTTCAGCAAGTCCAATATACCATCCGGAATCCCATCGCGCCCAATATCTTAAAAAGGATGGAATATTTTGAATCCAATCTTGGGCGGCATTGGCCGACCATCCGTAGGCTTGATCGGAATTTAAAGCAAATCTGCCTTGGCCGATGAAGGCAATCAGCCAGATGATAACTCTCCATGCCATAAAAAGCCCCAAGATGGAAAAAATTTCTTTCCAATCTATGGTTAAGTTAAATCGCCTTTTTTTAATTTTATTTTGATCTTCCATGAAAAATTATTTTGTTGATGCCATTTTCTTTTTTTGATCTTCTTCAAATAATTTATTGATTAAAACATCTAAATTGCCGTCTAATAATTTTTGAATATTATTGGTGCTAAATTTAATGCGATGATCAGTAATGCGATCCTGGGGATAATTATAGGTTCTTATTTTCTCACTGCGTTCTCCGGTGCCGATTTGAGATTTGCGGGCATCGCCTTGCTCTTTTCTTTGCTGTTCTTGCTTTTCATAAAGCAGGCGGGACCTTAAAACCTTTAGCGCTTTATCCTTGTTTTTATGCTGGGATTTTTCATCCTGGCAGGATACGATCAGGCCGGTTGGAAGATGAGTAACGCGCACTGCGGAATCAGTCGTATTAACGCTTTGGCCACCCGGACCGGAAGAGCGGTAAACATCAATTTTTAAATCTTTGGGATCCAGCTCCAGCTCAACTTCTTCCGCTTCGGGCAAAACTGCGACGGTTATTGTTGAAGTATGGATGCGTCCGTTTTTTTCAGTTTCCGGTACTCTTTGTACGCGATGAACGCCGCTTTCATACTTTAATTTTTTATACACGGAATTTCCCTTAAGGCTGAAAATAATTTCTTTTAAGCCGCCAATGCCGGTGCGGCTGGAGGTAATGAGTTCAATGCGATAGCCTTTATCTTCGGCATAGCGTGAATACATGCGGTAAAGATCCGCGGCAAAAAGAGCAGCCTCGTCTCCGCCGACTCCCGCTCTTATTTCCATTATAACATCTTTTTCGTCATTGGGATCTTTGGGCAGCAGTAATACTTGCAGCTCTTTTTCTAAATTTATTTTTTGGGCAGAAAGTTTTTCAATTTCTTCTTCAGCCATTTTAACTAATTCCGAATCTTTTTCATTATCAATAATTATTTCATCCTCTTGGAGGGATTTTATCACTTTTTCATATTCATCTATCAATCCCATATATTCAGAGAGGCTGGCTTGTTTTTTCGAAAGATCTCGCAGTTTTTGGGGATCAGAAGAAATATCAGGATGACTGAGCTCTTTTTCAATGGCTTGATATTCGTCTTTTATTTTTTGCAGCTTGTCTAACATAATTAATAAATTTTATGGTCTAACAAAACTTTTTTTGTTGAATATTAATATCTTAGCGGATATGTATCAAAACAACTTATCATCCAATTCTGATGACTGCAGTATTAATAAATTTTAACATCATCTTGCTTAGTATAAATATATTATAACAAAAATCAGAGCGGAATGCTCTAATTTTTATATTTAAAATTTTCAGCTAACTTTTCTTTACTGCTTTCTTTTTAGCTTTTTTAGGAGAAGCGGATTTCTTTTTTGACGGAGCTTTCTTGGTTTTTTTAGTTTCCGGCTTTTTCTTGGCTTTCGTTTTGGCTTTATTTTTCTTACTTTCTTTCAATTCTTTTTTCATTTGAGCGGCTTTTTCCTGCATTTCTTTAAATCGGTCTACGCGCCCGGCGGTATCAACAAATTTTTGCTTGCCGGTGTAAAAGGGGTGGCAAGCGGAACAAATTTCCACTTCTAATTTCTCGGCGGTGGATCCGGTCTCAAAAGAATTGCCGCAAGCGCAAGTAACTATTGCTTTTCCGTATTTAGGATGTATTTTAGCTTTCATAGTAATAATTTATATATTTACTAACTTATTATAGATATATTTATTAAATATGCAAGGGAAATAAGAATACTTAAACTTTTAATAAAAACATAAAGCAGGAATATTGTCTGACCTGTTTTTTAAATTAATAGTTTTATTTTTAAGAAAACAGAAGATTGATTTTATGTTTCACATTTAGCAATGATGTTTTTTTCCACGTAAATGTGAGCCCCGACGTTACGTCGGGACGAAGCATGCCCGCCGAAGGAGGGCCTGTCCGCCAAATGAGGGGAATCTCGTAAATTCATAATAACGTGAAACTATATTATAGTCTGAGCGTAGTCGAAGACTATGCAAAACTCAACCCTTCGATTACGTTCAGGGATTAAAATACTTATCCCCACCTCGCTTTGACAGAAGTAGTCGGGGGGGGGGGTAAAATATAATAAATTAACTAACAAATAAATATGAAAACAAAACTACTGGGAATGCTTACTATTATGTTAGGAGTATTCCTCTGCGCGGGAGTAGCTGCAGCGTCAGATGCTGATGTGCTGCAACCGGCCGGAACCATTACTTACAACGAAAACTTGGATGTTAATGGCACGATTTATACCGATTCTATTTCTATCGGCCAATATGGTGTTGGCGGCGTGACTTGCTTTAACGGATCTATTGTCAACGTTGGTGAAGGCGTAGCGGTAACGATCGCTGATCCGGATGGATTGAGAGTGGATGCTGGAATCTATCGATCAGAAATTGGCGGAGATCGCCCGGTGCTATTCTGGGATGATATTACCGCTGGAAAAGATGATACTAACAATTTGGGGTCAGAAGATGTGAGATGGAAAAAACTTTTTGTCAAAGACGCTGATTTTACCGGCGCTGTTGACTTTACTAATGCGACTGTAACCGGTTTAGATCCGGTTGCAATGACTGACGCTGATACATTAGACGGTATTGATTCTACCGGATTTGCCGCAAAAGCACATAACCACGACAGTCGATATTACACAGAGGACGAGTCTAATTCTAGATTTTTAAATGTTGCCGGAGATACCATGACAGGTACGTTGAACTTAAATGGAACAACAGTATCAAACGGAGTCATTGTTGCTCAAAATTATATTACAGCGAACAATAATATTAACCAAAATACAAGTTATGGTGGCGCCATGAAAGCTATGGTGTATTGTGCTTCAAATGGTACCTTGCAAAGATCATGGGATACTTCTACTTTATACTCTGCTACTTGTACAAGAACAGGAACAGGACGATATACGGTTGATTTTAATTTCGCAGTTGATAATAGATATATTCAAATAACTCCAGTGAGTGCGATGACAAGTCAAACTTTTACTCAATTTCTATTTGCAGGGGCCTTGACTGATACTATTTATGTAGGTACTTTTGATGAAACTGGAGCGGATAGTGACTCGGGTTTTATGATAACTGTTTATTAAACATTTTTAAAAAAGCAGGGTCTTAGTTTTTCCTGCTTTTTTATTTAAATAGCAGAGATTTAAAAGATTTAGCCGATTAGTTGTTTATATATAATATATAGCTATTTAGTAGGGCAGGTTCTTAACTGGACTTTTTAAGATGGAGAAATCAAGTTAAGACAAACAAAAAACAAGGATTCAACAATACAAAATGAAGAAAGAAGAATGAAGTATGAAAAATGAAGAAAGTAGGGTAGGTTCTCAACCTGCCGCAAGTCTATGCTTTATTAAATGGCAGGATAAGATCCTGCCCTACGTATTTGTTAAATACGTCATCTATTGTCTTAAATCTCTTTCACCACATACTCATCCTGGAGCTTATATCCTAGCTTTAGATAATAATCTCTCACGCCCACGCCGGAAATAACTGCCATTTTTTTATAACTAAATTCCTCTTTGGCAATTTTTTCCGCGGCCTTTATTAATTTTTTGCCATAGCCTTGATGCTGGGCGGCATTTTTCGTGTGTTCACTGATTTTAAGCAATTGGCCGTAAGAATGAACTTCGCGGATCAAGGCGCAATCGCTTAAAACGTTAATAAAATGCGTTTTTTTCGCATCACGGCGGGAGGGGATTCTTAGGCGTAGAAAAGCGAGGAGCTTGTCATTTTTTTCATCCTCATACGATAAAAATATTTCTTGGCCGTTGGATGCGGGGTAGCCAAATCTCCGCAGTTTAATATTACCGGGCAAATATTTATGGTCTTTTATTTCCCGGCAGCGGATGCAGCGGCATTTACTATCGTCTTTTTTCATTTCAGCTTGCAGTATTTGGCGGATATTGGAGAGCTTGTTGCCGGCGATAATATCATCGGCGGGGATATCCCGGCCCAAGCGCATAATCCTAATATAAGCGGGAGTGATTTTTTTGATCTCAATCAATAGTTTAATTAACTCTTGATCAGTGTAGGGCTGGTATTTTCCCGACCGATAAAGCTTGATCAGCTCGGAATCGCGGGTAAGGACGCAGGGATAGATTTTAATCATATCGGGCTGGAAGTTTTGATCAGAAAATACAGTTTTAAACATTTTGAGATCTTTTGCAAGATTTGATCCGGGGAGATTGGGCATCAGGTGATAATTAATTTTAAAGCCGGCATCTTTTAATAATCGAGTGGCTAGAATAATTTCTTGAACCAAATGTCCGCGGTGGTTGAAGCGCAAAATTTTATCATCAACGTTTTGTACTCCCAGCTCAACCCGGGTGCAGCCTAAGCGCCGCATCCAAATAATTTCTTTTTCACTTATTAAATCCGGTCGGGTTTCCAGGGTTAATCCGACTATGCGGTGAGCAGATTTTTCGTTGGCGGTTTTTTCTTGCTCCAGATCAATATTATCCGCGGGTAAATCAAAATCGGGGTGGGAGTTAAGAATATTTTTTACTTTCTGAACTGAATTTTTGTTTCCCGAGTAGCTTCTTAAGCTAAATTTATGCCGGTTGCAGGCTTGAAAGCAGCGGGCGATAAATTGTTCCTGATATTTCCGGGGCAGGTAGTTGAAAGATCCGCCCATGACAATCAGTTCAATTTTATCGGTTGGGTGGCCGGTGAGATGGAGGGAATCCAGGCGGGCTTGAATTTGTTTTTGGGGGTCAAAATAAGTTAAAACCGCCCGCATCACCGCCGGCTCATTGGATAAATAACTTTTGGGCATATTTTTTTCAGAAGGGCAATAAATGCAATTGCCGGGGCAGGGATAAGGTTTGGTTAATACCGAAACTGAAGCAATGCCAGAAAGCGTTCTAGTTTTTTGTTTTTTTAATAAATATTTAAGGTTTGCATTAGGGCTAATTTTATTATCTTTGACTAATTGGCGATATGTGTTTAATATTTTAATATTAGAGGGGCAGGAGCCGTATTTTTTGGCAAATTTTCTTTTCAGAATTTCAAAAGACGGGCCAGTAAGCGGCATTAGTTTTAATCCGGCAAATATTAAACGCTCCAAGTTTTCCATAAGTTTGATTGATTTTATTAAAACATAAAGACAAAAGAACACAAGAAAAAAGAAATTCCATTAAATTTATGATAGAAATTTTAGCTAAAAGGGCATTAAAAAAAATTAAACGGGATTACGAAAATATCGCGGAGGAATTTGACGCGACCAGGCAAGTTAAGTGGTCGGAATTTGATTATTATCTAAAATACATTAAAGGCGGGGATAATTTGGCGGACTTGGGCTGCGGCAATGGCCGGTTTTATGATTATCTTAGAAATTTAAGAAAAGTTAATTATTCAGGTGTTGATAGCAGTAAAACATTAATTAAAAAGGCCCGCGGGAAATTTTCTCCGGTCAAATTTATAAACGGGGACTTATTAGACTTGCCATTGGAAAAAGAATCGCAAGATGTAGCTTTGGCAATTGCCTCTCTGCACCACTTGCCGTCCAAAGATTTAAGACTCCAGGCGGTGAATGAAATGTGGCGGATATTAAAGCCGGGCGGTATTTTGATGATATCGGTCTGGAACTTATATCAGCCAAGATATAATAAATTTGTCCGCCGAGGTAAATTAAGGCATTTTTTTACTCTGGGATTGTATGACAAAGGCGATATATTTATTCCTTGGGACAAAAGCGGAATCAAAAGATATTACTACGCTTTTCGTCCGGAAGAGCTATCTGATCTTTTGAAACAAAAATTTAGCATTAGGGAACAATATCAAAATAATAACCTGATTTATATTTGTGAAAAATAAAAAACAATCTTATTAGACAAAATATATAATATTTGTAATTCGAAATTAAGCAGATTGAGAGTGGTGAAAAAATAATATTTTAAATACGGTATAATTTTAGTTGGTTTAAATAAAAAAAACAGATTTTATAAAAATAAAAGTCTTGCAGAATAGAAATGTTGTGTTATACTGACACTTAACCACGCAGGGTGGCTTATTTTAGAAATTAATAAATCACACACTCATAAAAATTGTCTTTATCCTGCCCATAAATTGGGTTTAAGGCAAGAAAATTGAGTGGAGGAAAAAGGAAAAACTATGAAAAAAATCACCATTGATGATTTGCTGAAAGCGGGAGCGCATTTCGGCCATCAAACGTCAAGATGGAATCCTAAAATGAAGAAGTACATTTTTGGCAAGAAGGACAAAGTGCACATTATTGATATTAGAATGACAAAAGAAAAGTTGGAAGAAGCTCAGGATTATCTGAAAAAAGTAGTTAAAAGCGGAGGAAAAGTTTTATTTATTGGAACCAAAAAACAAGCTAAAAATTTAGTGGAAAAAGTCGCCAAAGCTTGTGAGATGCCTTATGTGTCTGAAAGATGGCTGGGTGGCACATTGACCAATTTTGATATTATCAAAAAAAGGATTAATGAGCTTAAAACACTCGAGCAGGAAGAAAAATCGGAAGGTTTTGACAAATATACCAAGAAAGAAAAGCTGGTTATCGCTAAAAATATTCAAAAATTGAGAAGAAACATCGGTGGATTGAAGATGCTGGATAAGCTGCCTGAATGTGTTTTTATCGTTGATATAATTCACAATAAATTAGCGGTAAAGGAAGCTATTACTAAAAACATTCCGATAATCGCGTTAGTGGACACCAATGCTGATCCCGGACAGGTAAGTTATCCGATACCGGCTAATGACGATGCGATTGCGTCGATTGATCTGATGCTGAATGCCATGGCCGACAGCGCTAAGGAAGCAATGAAAAAATAAATAAATTTATAACCAATGAAAATTAGTATAGATCAAATAAAAGAATTAAGAGAGCAAACCAACGCGCCGATGATGGATGCCAAAAAGGCTTTGGAGGAAAGTAATGGCAATTTTGAAAAAGCCATGGATTGGCTAAGAAAAAAGGGAGCTGCCTTGGTAGCCAAAAAGGCGAGTCGAGAAGCTAAAGAGGGAATTATTGAATCTTATGTCCATGCTAATCATAAAATAGGCGTTTTGGTGGAATTGGGATGTGAAACCGACTTCGTGGCTAAAAATGAAGAATTCATGGAATTAGCCCATGAAATTGCCATGCAAGTAGCTGCTTCCAATCCTAAATATATTAAACCCGAGGATGTACCGGAAGAAGAGCTGGAAAATGAAAAGAAAGTTATCGCAGAAATGATGGCCAATGAAAAAAAACTGGCTGACATCTTAGAAAAGATTATTGTAGGCAAGATTAATAAATATAAAGAAGAATTGAGTTTGATGAAACAACCCTTGGTAAAAAATCCAGAGATGACAGTGGAAGAATTAATTGCGGAAAAAACGGTTAAATTGGGAGAGAAACTTGAGCTAAGAAAATTTGTTCGGTATGAAATTTAGCTAAATATTCTAATTAAAATTATGCACAAACCAATATTTAAGCGCGTGATGGTGAAATTATCGGGAGAAGCATTGATGGGAAAACAAGGATATGGTATTGACTATCAGGCCTTAAATAATTATTTAAAACAGTTATTAGCGATATCGGATATGGGCGTGGAGGTTATAGTGGAAGTTGGTGGGGGTAATATTTATCGCTGGCGAACTGCTCAATTCGGGATTAATCGTGAAGCGGCGGATACCATGGGTATGATGGGTTCTATTATGAACGCGATCAATTTTGCGGCCGTAAATCCCAAAAAAGTCAAAGCCATGAGCGCGGTGGATATGAAAGAATTTATTGATCTATATACGGTACGGGAAGCGAAAAGATATATGGTAGAAAAATATATCGTGGTAATCGGAGGCGGTTTGGGCAATCAATTTTTTACTACTGATACGGGCGCGGTTATTCATGCTTTGCAAACTGATTGCGAAGTTGTTCTTAAGGGAACCAATGTCGATGGAGTATATGATCAGGACCCGAACAAATTCAAAGCTGCCAAGAAATATAAGCAGGTAGGTTATGACGAAGTGTTAAGTCAGAATTTAAATGTAATGGATATGTCCGCATTTGCTTTGTGTCGGGAGAATAAAATACCCGTAATTGTTTTTAACATTGAAGATGAGGGAAGCATTAAGAAAATTATTTTAGGGGAAAAAGTCGGGACCATAGTAAAATAATTAATAATTGATAATTTAAATATGAAGATTAGCGGAGCGCGTTTTCACACTTACGACAGAATATGTGATATTGATCAGAAGGATTTTAAGGTTGCAAAGGGCGACAAAGTAATTATTGAGATGGATCAAGCGACTGAGTTGGCAGAAATTATTACCTGTGGCGATAAAAATAATCGAGAAAATGTAAAACAATCGCCAATTGGCATAATTTTACGGAAAGCAACTACGTCGGATTTAGAAAAGGCAAAAAAGTATTTTCAAAAATCCAAGGTGGCACTGGATGAAGCGCGAGAAGAAATTAAAAGTTTGAATTTGGCTATGAAATTAGTGGACGCTCATTATTCTTTTGACGGTTCTAAAATCACTTTTTATTTTACGGCCGAGGAAAGAGTCGATTTCAGGGAATTGGTGAAAAAATTGACTCGTAGGTTTCAGAAATCAATTCGCATGCAGCAGATTGGTTCTCGCGATGTAACCAAAGTGATGGGCGGACAAGGAATTTGCGGCCGAGAAATATGTTGCCATAGTTTTCTCGATGGTTTTGAAAGCATTACTACCGAAATGGTCAAATTGCAGCAAATCGCGCAGGGGAATGAAAAAATATCCGGGGCATGCGGACGCTTGATGTGTTGTTTGGGCTACGAAGCTGATTATTACCGGGAAATGAATAAAATAATGCCGCCAATCGGAGCGAATGTGAAAACAGCTAAGGGTAAGGGGGTAGTGGTATCGCGTAATCTGTTGAATAAAACCATGGATGTACAAATTAGCGAAGAAGAGCGTTTAAATTTTAATCTTAATGAGGTAAAATGGTAATATGGTATTTGAATATATCCCACAATTAGTCATTGTAATATCACTTTTCGTTATCATTATTATTATTGCGCGCAAGGTTCCTAAGACTGCGGAAGTGGATGAAAGCGAAATAATAAAAGATAAGAAAAAAAGTGAAATTAAAAAAATATTTGTAATCATTTGGGAAAGTATTACTAAGTTTTATTATAAAGTATTTGGCAAATTGAAAAGAAAAGCCAAAGAGGTAAAAGATAAAGCAAGAGTTGTTAGCGAGCAGGACAATGAAGACGAGTTGAGCCGGTTAGCGGAGGATAAGATTGAGGTGGAAAATATCCCACAAGCGACTGCCGATGAAGTGATTGATCTCTTGGAAAGTGCTTCCGGGTTTTATGGTAAGGGAGATTTTGGTAAAGCGGAAAAAATATATATAGAAATTATCACCAAGGATAAAAAAAATGTCAGAGCATATAAAGGCTTAGGCAGGATCTATAAGCGCCAGAGGAATTTTATTGACGCGCAATCTTCATTTGAGCAGGCAGTAAAAATTAATCCGGAAGATCAAGAAGCTCGAGAGCAGTTAGGGGAAGTAAAAAACCTAATTAAAAAATAATTACAGAATAATTTTTTTATTTAACTCAATTGTTAGAGAATTCACATAGCGGCGAATAGTTAGAGGTAAAAAATGCCGTTGTAGCTCAGGGGTAGAGCAACTCCATGGTATTTCATCAAAATGCCCATTATATAGGAAACTTTATAATGAATCTCGAATAACGGTTAAAAGCTTGGTACGAAGTTGAGACCGTGGCGTCAATTAAAAGAATACGCCCGAACGACTGACAAGAGGGGCTGATTTCATTAAAGAATATGCCTAAAATACAGTCTAACCTTCTGATTTGTACCAATTTCAAACAGGAGTGTAAGTGAAGGAGTAGGTCAGCGGTTCAATTCCGCTCAACGGCTTATCAAAAACAATAGCAGTAATGCTATTGTTTTTGTTTTAACTAATGTGTAAAAAGTTATTGCTGCCGATATTTTTTTATGCGGCGGTATTTTTTACCGACACGAATTCTATTCATTTCCCGTTCAATTACTGCTTGCAGGCGGGCAAAATCAACCTCTTGAGCATCTTTAGATCCTTTCATTTGTTCCTCTGCTCTTTTTCTCGCTTCTTCAGCGCGCGCGATGTCAATTTCTTCTACTCGTTCAATATTGTCCGCGAGGATAGTTATTTCATTATTATTTTTTATTTCCAAGAAACCACCGGCTAAGGCTAAAATTTGTTCGCCATTCTTATCTTTAATCATTAGCTCTCCTGCTCGTAAAACTGATACTAGGGGAATGTGATTCGGCAATATGGTAATTTCTCCGTTTTGAGTTGGAATGGTTGCTTGAAAAATATCATTCTCGTAAACAATTCTTTCAGGCGTAGCAATTTTTATTTTTAAACTTTTCATAAAATAATAATAAAAATTATTTTACTTCTTCAATGGCACCCTTCATATAGAATGCTTGCTCTGGTTTATTATCGTGCTTACCTTGTATAATTTCTTTTAATCCTTTAATAGTGTCAGACAATTTTACATACTTGCCGCTTGTGCCAGTAAATGTTTCAGCTACGAAGAATGGCTGGGAAAGAAATTTCTGAATTTTACGAGCACGTGCAACAGTTAATTTATCTTCATCGGATAATTCTTCCATACCTAAAATAGCAATAATATCTTGTAAATCTTTATATCTTTGCAAAACTTTTTGTACTTCGCGTGCTGTTTGATAATGATCATCTCCGACTATCAAAGGATCAAGTATGGTAGAATTTGAATCTAATGGATCAACCGCAGGGTATATACCCAATTCAGATAAGGAGCGATTAAGTACGACAGTGGAATCAAGATGGGCGAAAGTGGTGGCAGGGGCGGGATCAGTTAAGTCATCGGCGGGAACATAAACGGCTTGTACTGAGGTAATTGAACCTTGAGAGGTAGAAGTGATACGTTCTTGCAAGGCGCCCATTTCCGTTGCTAAGGTTGGCTGATAGCCGACAGCGGAAGGCATTCGTCCCAAGAGAGCAGAAACTTCAGAACCTGCTTGGGTAAAACGAAAAATGTTATCGATAAAAAGTAATAAATCTTTTTTCTCTTCGTCGCGAAAGTATTCTGCCATAGATAAAGCCGATAAGGCGACGCGAGCGCGTGCTCCCGGTGGTTCATTCATTTGTCCAAAAACCAAAGCAGTTTTATCCAAAACTCCGGATTCTTTCATTTCTCGATAAAGATCATTTCCTTCGCGGCTTCGTTCGCCAACACCGGCGAACATTGAATAACCGCCATGCTCTTGGGCAATATTCCTAATTAGTTCTTGAATCACAACTGTTTTTCCAACTCCCGCTCCGCCAAATAATCCAATTTTACCTCCTTTTAAAAAGGGACAGATTAAATCGATAACTTTTATGCCGGTTTCAAGAATTTCGTATTTGGTCGATTGTTCCTTAAACGCAGGAGCTGAACGGTGAATTGGGTATTTTTTAGCAGTTTTTATGTCTTCTAAACCGTCAATCGGTTGACCGATTACATTAAACATTCTTCCCAAAGTTTTTGGTCCGACGGGAACTGAAATTGGCTGTTCGGTATCAATTACTTCTGAGCCGCGCTGTAGTCCGTCAGTGGTGCTCATTGCAATTGTTCGAACAGTATTTGCTCCCAAATGCTGTTGTGTTTCTAAAATCAATGTATCACCTGCGGGCGTTTTTGTTTCTAAGGCATTATAAATGCCAGGTAATTTTTTAGGAAAGTGGACGTCAACCGCCACTCCAATAATTTGTGAAATCGTACCTTTATTCATAATATTACTTATTATTAACTTATAAAATTATTCTAAAGCGGCTGCTCCACTGGCAATTTCCGCGATTTCTCTGGTAATTATTGCTTGGCGCGCTTTATTGTAATGCAGATTTAATTCTTCAACCATATCTTCCGCCGCTTCATTGGCATTACGCATAGCTAGCATTCGCGCGCTGTGCTCGCTCGCGGCTGATTCCAATAATGCTTGGTATATTTGTGTTTCCACCAGGCGAGGCAAAATTGTTTTTAGTACTTCCTGACGGCTAGGTTCAAATAAAAAATCTTCTAAATAATCAGTTTCTGCCGGCTGTAATTTCGATTCGGTATTATCTATATCAGTTATCATTTTTTCCAAATCATTTTCGGATATAGGTAAAACTTGACGTAATTTTGCAATTTGCGATATCGCTGAATAAAATTCAGTATAAGCTACAATAACTTTATCGTATTTTTGATCAGAGTATTTTTGGATAGCTAAGTGGCTTATTGGATAAACATCGTTAAGTTTAGGAGTGTCGGATAAATTAGTAAAAGAAGCTATCAAATTATTACCGGTCTTTTTAGCGAAATCTGCACCTTTTTTGCCAATCCCGATAATATCTACGTCAATTTCTTTGCTAGCGGGAGAAATATCTTGATTTTTAATTCGGTGCCGGCTTATTAGGCGGGGATCTTCTAATTGCTTGGCAGTTTTTCGGATGATATTCGCGTTAAAGCTTCCGCATAAGCCGCGGTTAGATGTTACTAAAATAATTAATAATTTATTTACCGGCCTAACTTGCAAAAGGGGGATAGCTGCTTTTTGGGTTTTAGATAGGCTAACTAAAAGATCCCAAGCCAATTTAGCATAGGTGCGTGTTTCCAAAGCGGCATTGACTGCCTTGCGCATTTTAGCAGCAGCAACCATTTCCATGGCTTTGGTAATCTTTTTTGTGCTGCCGACGGAACGCAGCCGTCTTTTTATTGCTTTAGTATTAACAGCCATATTTAATTGCTTTTAATAAATTCTTGACAAGCGTCCTTTAAATTTTGTTCGATTTTATCATCCCATTCTCCCTGGGCGATTTTATCTAATAAAGACCGCTTAGTTTTTTCCATAAATTCAATCAAATTTTTCTCGGCGGCAGAAATATTTTTAAGCTCTATCTGGTCAAAAAAGCCATTATCAACGGCAAAAATAGCAGCTACCTGATGTTCGACGGGTAGAGGATAATATTGCGGTTGTTTCAGCAGTTCGGTAATTCTTTGTCCGCGTTCAATCTGCATTTTGGTTTCCGGATCAAGATCGCTGGCAAATTGGGCAAAAGCTTCCAGTTCGCGGAATTGCGCCATGGTTAATTTTAATTTTCCGGCCACCTTTTTCATCGGTTTAATTTGGGCGGCGCCGCCAACGCGGGAAACAGAAATTCCAACATTAAGAGCGGGTCTGATGCCGCGATAAAAAAGGTCGGTTTCTAGAAAAATTTGTCCGTCGGTAATCGATATCACATTAGTAGGAATATAGGCAGTAACATCTCCGGCTTGCGTTTCAATAATCGGTAGAGCGGTAATTGAGCCGCCGCCAGATTCTTTATTGCGTCGGCAAGCGCGCTCCAATAGGCGTGAATGCAAGTAAAAAACGTCCCCGGGATAAGCTTCGCGTCCGGGAGGGCGGCGCAATAATAAAGAAATTTCTCGATATGCCCAGGCTTGTTTTGAGAGATCATCATAAATACATAAAACATCTTTGCCCTGGTCCATAAAATATTCCGCAATAGCCACGCCGGCATAGGGAGCAATATAAGAAAGGGAGGCAGGTTGAGAAGCACCAGCGACCACTACAATAGTGTAGTCCATCGCTCCTGCTTCCTTTAGTTTTGCTACCAAATGAGCAATTTTTGATTCCTTCTGGCCGATAGCTACGTAAATGCAAATCATGTTTTGCCCTTTTTGGTTGATGATCGTATCAATTGCGATTGCTGTTTTACCGGTCTGCCGATCGCCGATAATTAATTCTCGCTGTCCTCGTCCGATCGGAATCATGGCATCAATTGCTTTGATTCCTGTTTGTACCGGCTGGCTGACTGGTTCTCTGGTAATTACTCCCGGGGCAATTTTTTCAATCGGATAAAATTTTTTAATTTTTAATTCCGGGCCACCATCAATTGGTTGGCCAAGCGGATTAATTACTCGGCCGATTAATTCTTCGTCGACTGGCACCGAAAGAATTCTGCCGGTTCGCTTAACCGTGTCACCTTCTTTTATATGTTCGTATTCACCAAGTAACACTGAACCTACAGTTTCTTCTTCAAGATTTAAAGCCATTCCATAGGTACCGCCGGAAAATTCCAACATTTCGCTAGCTTGGCAATTGTTTAAACCTTGTAAGCGAGCAATTCCATCTCCTACTTCTACGACCGTACCAATTTCTTCTTGGGCAGTTTCTTTTTTGAAAGAGGAAATATTTTTTTTAAGTTCCTCTATAATTGAGTTTGTTGACATAATGGGTATATCTTAAATTATATTATCTACTAAGATGTTCTTTTAGTTTTTGCAGTTGTTTTTTAAGTGTGGCATCAAAAATCAAGTTCTTACTTATTAGGCGCATGCCGCCGATGATATTTTGTTTAATCGTGCTATGGACTATTGTATTTTCACCACCAAAAATTTTTTTAATATTTTGTAAATTTTCAGAATTAATGGTTGAAGCTGATTCAATGGTGATCTCTTGAATACCTTCTTGTTCTTTAGCGTATTGGTCAAATTCTTTGATAATAAAATCAATTTTATTTAATTGGTGGTGGCGAGTAAGTAAAAATAAAAATTGTTTAGTTATTTCTGGCAGCTGTTTTGGAGCAGCATTTCTGGTTATCTGATATAGGCTTTGCGCATATTGCCTGATAGTATTTTTTTTCATGATTTTATTTTTAAATCACCAATAATCTGTTTAATCAATTGATTATCTTGGTGCTCGTCGATTTTGGCAGTTATTATTTTTTCTGCAGCGGCTGTTATCATACTAGCGGCTTCATCTCTTACTTGTTGCCTCGCTATGTCCTTTTCTTTATTTATCTGGTTTTTAGCCTGTTCTTTTATTCGCTCAATATCCTGCTGCGCTTTATCTTTAACGACATTTGTAGCTTTTATCGCTTCCTGCTGTGCTGCCGCAATAATTTTATTTGCCTCTTTTTTTGCTTCAGTCATTTTAACTTGATATTGTTCTGCGCTTTGAGATAAATTCTTTTCGATTTCTTTAGTTTGTTCAATGCTCTTATCAATCAATTTTTGTCTCTCTGACATTTTTTTGGTAAGCGGCTTAAGAATTAAAAACCAAAGAATCAATGCGACTACAGCGAAATTAATTAACTGAAAAATAAATAAGGTGCCGTTTATTCCCAATGATGCCAATAGTCCTTCTTCAGTATTGGCTATATTTTCTGCAGTTGTTTCATTGGCCAAGGCGATGTTTAACAAATTCATCTTGATCTAAATTAATTACTAGCAATAATATCGATTAGTTTTTTAAACCATGATATTTCTGAAATAGTCCTATTTGATTAGGCCTTTATTTAGCAAAGACCTAATCAAGGGGATTACTTCAAAGTAAAAACTACCACTAGAGAATAAATTGCAATCGCTTCTGCGAAAGCCGCGCCTAACAGCATAGGTACAAATAATTTTCCAGATGCTTCCGGATTGCGTCCAATCGCTTCCATCGCTTTTGCTACCAGTCTGCCGATTGCTAGGGCAGGACCGAAGCCTCCGATTGCCATTGTAAATGCTTTAGCGATTGCGACAATTGATTCGTGATCCATATTTTTAATCCTTTCTGACATCTTTAGAACGAAGGGGGATTGGTTATTTTACTTCGCTCCGCTGACGCCGTTTTAATTAATAAGCTATTGAAATTAAGCTTCTTCATGACTTTCAACTTCAGTAGTGGCAACGGTTAAATATACCAAAGTCAAAATTGCAAAAACGCTAGCTTGGATGATTCCGACTAATATTTCCAGCAGCATAAAGGGGGTAGGAACCAATAAACCCACAAGGCTGCCAATTACGGTAATTAATACTTCGCCGGCAAAGATATTGCCGAACAGTCGAAGCGATAAAGATAAAACTTTAGCCATTTCACTAATTAATTCAATAACCCCAACCGCTAATTCAATAATGGCGGTAAAAATAGCGATAGGTCCCTTGCGCAAACTTTTAATTAATGTGCCAATCTGGATAAATTTATTTAAATGGGTAAAAATTCCTACGGAAATTATACCGTAAATATGCGAACATACTACAGCGACGAGGGCCATGGCTACCGTTAAGTTTAGATCGGAATTAGCGGGACGTAATAGCATCTTATGATCAAAAGTTAAACTGCCTGTTCCCGGAATTAATCCAAGCCAATTAGATAACAGGATAAAAAAGAAAATTGATCCGACTAACGGCAAAAAGCGTAAAGTTTTTTTTCGGTCGCCAGTTACTTGATCGAAATACCCTAATAATGATTCTAGAACGTACTCGAAAAAATTTTGAAGTTTGCCGGGATAAAGGTTGATTTTTCGCCTAAGGATCAATCCTATGATTAAAAAAATAATTATCGCAAGCCACGTATTAATAATAGTGTTGGTAATCGGCACTGGTCCGATATAAAATAGTATTTCTGGAGCTAATGTAGGTATATGCATATAGATTTATTTCAGTTTCTGGTATTGTTCACCATATTTTTTAGCTTTACGGTAGATAATCAATGTGGAAAGCAAAGCGGCTAAAATAAAACCCAAAATAGTAAATAAAATTTGGCGGTGGTATCTTTCGTCAAGGTATTGGCCGATTAATACCATTATAACTACCGGGGCGGCAATAGCGATTCCAAAATCACCAATAATCTTTAATGCAAATAAATAATATTTTCGATCATTATTATCACTATTCTTATTTATATCTGCCAAATTTAATTTATTCATAATAATATAAAAAATTAATGAAATATTCAAGACTTAATTTTTAAAAAGTGTGAATAACTTTTACTTTTATTAAAACATAATACTTTTATTAAAACAATATCTAGGTTTATCGGGTAAACAATTTAATAATGGCGAGCGCATTTATATTTTTTAAGTTGAAAACATTTATAAATACTGAAAATATTTGGTTTATTGTAATACAAGAGTAGGAATATTAGGAGTGGTATGATAAAACAACCGCAAACAATAAATACATGGCAAAATTTATAAACAATTTTATGTTTATTAATCTAAAAAACTTTCTATCTTAAAATATTTCATATTAAATAATAATTATATTTCTCTTGATGCGCTTAATTATATATGTTAGATTTAATTGTGTTAATAACTAACAACATTTTTCTAGAACTGACTCTGATTTTTACTAATTCAGAGCTATATTTTAGACAGGGAAAAGTCGCGGGCTTAAATCCGGTGGCGGGTTTATTAAAAATTTATAAGATGGGTCGGTACCAAAGTGGTCAACTGGGTCAGACTGTAAATCTGATGGCTTCGGCCTACGCAGGTTCGAGTCCTGCCCGGCCCAAATGCCGATGTAGCTCAGCGGCTAGAGCAACTGTTTTGTAAACAGTAGGTCGTGGGTTCGAATCCCACCGTCGGCTAAGAATTTAAGGCAAATTGCAAATTATATTCAATACGGTAATCAATCTATCGGCTAGAGCAACCCGCTAAGCGGGATAAGTCGTGCCTGTCTGCCGCAGGCAGAGGTTCGAAAAATTGCCACAGTTAGGAATCCCACCGCCGATTCAGGGTTGAACAAGAAAATAATTAAAAGAACGTGGTGATTATAAATATAAATAAATTCGCTATAATATTATCTAAGATATGCCGTATTATAAATTTTGATAAATAAATACCATGTCAATATTGCCCAAAGATCTAACCAATTTAGGCTTAAAATCAAAAGAAGCAAAAATATACTTATCAGCTTTGGAATTAGGTTATGCCAGCGTTTTGGAAATTGCCAAAAAGGCGGAAATTAATCGCCCTACGGCGTATGTGGTATTGGAATCTTTGATGAAAAAAGGCCTAATATCAACTTTTGAAAAGGGAAAAAAAAGATATTTTACCGCAGAATCTCCGGAAAAATTTAAAGATTTGCTTCAAAACGAACAAATTAGATTGAAGCAAAAAGAAGAAGAAATAAAAAATGTAATTCCGGAATTAAATATTATGTATAATCTTGGCGGAGAGAAACCCAAGGTGAGATTTTTTGAAGGGAAAGAAGGTTTAAGATCAATTCGCGACGATATGATCAAATCCAAAGTAGAGAGGCTTGACCAAATTGTTCCTTTGGATGAAGTTTATCGAGTATTGCCTCCCAGCCCAACCGATCATCGCAAGGAAATGGCGCGGAAACTAAAGAATATTCCGGAAAGAATTATTTATACCAGCAAAAAGGGAAATTTTTTGCCAAAAAAAGAGGGGACTAAAGATCGCAGGTATGTGCCGATAAATAAATTTCCTTTTTCGGCTGAAATTAATATTTATTGCAATAAATTAGCTATCGCTACTTATAAAGGTAAAATCATCGGCGTTATTATTGAGAGCCAGGAAATTGCTAACACTATGAAATATATTTTTGAGCTGTCATGGAATGGTTCGGAAAAATTTAATAAATAATAAAAAAAGAGACCCCTAGCGAACTAAGAGTCTTCATATATCTTCAACCTCCAAGCGGAGGTTTTTGTTTTGCCTGTTGCAAGAAAATAATGAAAGTTTATATCATACACATTCACCCGCCATCACTGCAATGGGCGACGCGGGGGACAATAAACCGGCACATATTTCCCCAACTGGTCACATACATATTTACCTCCTTGTCTTCACGAGGTATTTTTGTTTTGAGGAGAATTTTTATAAAGAACTGTCATGGTTCACACGATGTCGGTAATACCTCTATTTTCTCCTCAAGAACCGACATTGATTCTGGCTTTATTATAAATTATATAAATAATTTGTCAAGGCTTTATGAATAAATATATATACTAAGTCCCAGTTAACTATGTAATTTAAAGATATTTAAGTAGGGCAGGTTCTTAACCTGCCAATAACTCAGAAATAAAACACTATTACTTAACTCGCCAAATGTCTGCGCCTAAAACATTATTAATAAATATATGTTGGTATTGTAAAACATAATTTATAAAAAATAATACAATATAGATGAAACAAAAGATAATAAAATGACAAAAGATGTCAAAAGGCCTTGACATAAATATTATAATATGTTAAACTTGTGCAATAAAGATTGAGATAGTAAAAAATATTGATGCCTGAAAAGAGATGGCGTTAAAAACGAACCTTTTCAATAATGATTATATAATTTCTCAAAATCTTAAGTTAAAACTTGGAAATTATATTCAGATATGAAGAACCTTGTCTAAGTTACCTCCTTACTTAGACCTTCCTTATGGAGGTGAGGGCTTAGTGCCCAAAAAAGGTTCTTCTTGTTTGCATATAAGGGGAAAGTACATTAATAATAGGTATTCGGAAAAGACAATGTGGGCAGACAGAAATGTCTGTTCATAAAACCACAACACCAAGAAGTAAAAAGAGGTGTGAGATGTCACCAAAGCGTTCCGATGGCAAGATGTGTCCGGGAGTGACGAAAGGGGGCAACCCCTGCAAGAACTACTGGAACGACAACGATCCCGATGGCTTCTGTTCCCACTGCAGGCGTCGCGTTCAAGCCGCCGCCAAGGCCAAGAAAAACGAAGAGAGGCGCCTAGCCAAGGCCGAGGTCGTGCCGGCCGAACGCCAGCTCGACTACGACCCCGAGAAGACCGTGATCTGCGCCGCTCGTCCCGACTGCGGGAAGGAGATGGTGATGGGAAGCGAAGGAACTCCGGAGTGCGTGAAGACGGTGAATCCGTCCAAGATGGCGGAGGTCACTCGCATCACGCGCGGAAAACGCTCTCCTCTCGAGGAGAAGCAGTTCGCTCTCGCGAAGGCCTTCCAGTCCCGCCTGCTGACTCTCAAGGATGGCGGTGGACCGTTCCCGGTCTGCCCCGACTGTCGTTCGCAGCTCATGCGATTCTTCGGCCGCGACGACATCTTCCTCGATTTCTCCTACGCCCAGCGCAAGTACAAGCAGCGCAAGGACGAAGAGGCGCACAGGCAGCAGGAGGCGGAAGCGAAGATCCAGAAGATGTCTCAGGAGGCCGAGGAGCAGAGGCTCCGGCGTGAGGAGCAGGAGCACCTGCGCGAGCAGAAGCTTCTGTCTCAGGCCGACGCCTTCATGGTCGGTATGGACGTGGAGTCCGGCGACCAGAAGGAGGAAGATCAGAGAACACCGAGCGCGAACGATCTCTCGCGCCAGTGGGCCCGCGACCTGTTCGACGGCCTGCTGGACGAGAACAACTGTCCGCCCGTCTTCCTGCCAAAGGTCGATGCCAAGGATGTCCACGTCTGCTCCAATCCCCACTGTTCCGAGCGGGGGACGATGGCTGACGTGGCTCGAGACGAGGATGACAAGGTCATTCTCATCAACCGCGCCGGCGAGGACATTCCACTTCCCAAGATGTGGATCTCCTGGCAGCCCATGCGGATCGTGCACAAGCAGGGCAACCTCAAGGGGCAGGTCGTTCTCGACGACAAGGGGAAGCCGGTGGTGAAGAACAAGCCGGTGGTTCTCTGCAGCCGCTGCGGGAACATCCTTCGGGGAGTCCCGCGCAAGGACGAGCGAGACGCCTGGACGACTCCGCTCTCGGTCGCTGTCGAGAAGGCAGTGGCCAAGAAGTACGAGCGGGATGCCGAGCGCTACGAGTCCGGAAACACCAACGGCGGGAAGAAAAGCCAGAACCAGCGGGGCCGCGGTTTCAAGGCCCGCAACAGCTTCAGCTTCGGACATGCCGACTCGAAGGACGTCCAGGTCTACGCCGATGGCAATGGTCGCAAGGCAGCCATCGCTACCTTCGGCGAGGTCGCCGACAGCAAGCGGCGCTACAACTGCTAGCGCACTAGATTTGATCTTTCCGACCAACTCATTCTGAGGAAGTCAACTATTCATCCGAATATCTCGCCTAGCACCTTCCAGGGGACAGTATTTAACTACTGCCCCCTTTTTCTTATCTATTTGTTAATAAAAGCAACTAGCGAGCAATCAATGTATTTGGTAAAATAAAAAAAAGTAATCAATATGAAAATATTTAAAGCGGTAATAATCAATTTTATATTAATATTGGTATTGGGAGGAATGTCGGTGGGATTTTTTTATGGCTGGAAATACTACAAAGAAAAATATGATCAAGAAAAGGATGATTATAATGAAAAGATAACGCAAGACAATTCTTTGGATAAATCCGCCTTGTTGATCGGCGAGAAGTATATTGATAAAGATAAAACCAAGTGGGGCGATATTTATTTTATCGATTCAATCGGGGAGCAAAAATTTACCATTGATATCGCGCACGACGTTTCTATTATGGCCAATCCTCAAGCCACCAAAACAAATCTGTTTTATTACGAACCGGGAGAAAAACAGGATGATTTAAATCATATGATTTTGTGGGCGGCAGACTTTAAGGGGGCTTCGGAAAATAAAATTGCTTCCTTTTCAAAAGATTATTACCCTATGGGAATTTGGATGTCTCCGGATTATAGCACGGTGGCTTATTTGCGTTCTTATAATAATGAAGAATATTCTTATTGGGTTTTTCATAACGAAAATGGAGTAGCCAGCGAATTAGTAGCTCCGGCCGCCAATCTGCACCCGGTGCATTATCAAGGTTTTAACGCCGCGGGCGACAAGTTTCATTATTTAGAAAAATATGACAATTCCGAGTATCGGCTCAATCAAGCGAAAATTCAAGGATCAATAATTTCTCCCGCCTTCCGCGGAGTAGAATGGAGAAATGTTTCTTGGGATTATTTATGGGAAGTAAAGCCTATCGCAATCTCTCCCGGTGATGATGCTATGGTCTATTTGGATAAAGTGATGTCCGGGGATATCATTAAAAAAACCGAAATCAAAAAAATTAGCGAAGTGGGGGAATTTACCGACTTAGCGAGCTTGACGGGCAATATTTATGAACTTCGCTGGTCGCCCGATGGAAAATTTATCGCCTATAATCATATTATTTATTCCGATGATGATAAAATAAAAAAAATTACGGTGGAAATAATTGAAAGCAATGGCTCCAAGCCGGAAGTGATCTATGAAACCAGTGATAGCAGCAACCAAATTTTTGACCTATTTTGGGATAAAACCAATAAATATATTTATTTCGTTGATAGCCAAAGGGGTGTGTATTCTGAAATAATCAAGGCCGATATTGAAGCCAAACAGTCAGAGGTTATATATCGTCGAGAAGCCGGAGATAAGAATGATTATATTAAAATATTACAAACGATAGAAATTCCGAAGGATTTGAACTGGCAGTCCCTGGCCGCAGCGGAAGCAGAATCATCAGCGCCTAAAATAAATTTAACGGAAGTATTTAAATATATTGAAAAAAACATTAATATTCTAGCGGTTGAGGAGCCGCAGGAAAATGAATTTTGGCGAGCGGCTAAAATCGGTTATGTTACCGATTCGGACTATTATGTTGAATACGGGGACAATGCTAATGCGCGCAGATTGTTATTGCATTGCATAAATGAAAAAAGTAAGATAAAATGCGACGTAACCGCATCATTTCAACCGGAGGGCTATCAATGGAAGCTGGCGGACGGCAATGATTATTTTGCCGACAAAGATGTAATCTATTATGAATATCGAGAAGGAGTTTGGGAGGAAAGCTATTCATCCGCGAGTAAAGAAGTTTTTCCCTACAACATTATTGATATCAAGCAACAACAAAAAGCGGTTGAAGATGGCGAGGAGCAATGGAGATTAGATCCGGTCAAGGTAGTGCAAGAAGAACTTCCGGAAAAATTTGGCCTGGATAACGAAACTGATGTATTTGATCTATTTTTATCCGAGGACGGAGAGGCGCGAGTAAGAGTGGAGCATAACGGCCAGGAATATGAAGTAAAATTACTTCAATTGGTTAAAGAAGGCGAGGGCGGAGCATGGACCTTGGTCAGAATAAAAAATATTTAAAAATTTAATTAAAAAATATATGTCTCAAGACAATATGATAAAATTTGAATGCACGGAATGCCATAATGTTAATTATTTTTCACGAAAAAATAAAAAACTAATTAAAGAAAGATTGGAATTAAAAAAATATTGCAAGGAGTGCCGCAAGCACACAGCCCACAAAGAAACCAAATAAACTTATTTTTAAAAAATTCATGGACTGAAGGCTTGCTCTTCTGCTTAATTTTGGGGGTGTAGTTCAGTGGTAGAACTCCGGTCTCCAAAACCGGTAACGTGGGTTCAATTCCTACCACCCCTGTGGTTTTATTATATACATATTGGGTTTATCGGCCTATCACAGGCAGGATTCCTACCACCTATGTGTGATTGTTTAATATGTTAATAACAAAACAGCTAATAGTTAGCTGTTTTTTTGATTAGGGCTTATTTTTCAAATTTACATTCCTTGTTGCTGCATTTAATTTTATCTTTGCCGGCATAGACCAGAAGGCTTTGGCACTGCGGGCAATTTTCGCCGGTGGGTTTATTCCACATCGCATATTTGCATTTGGGATATTGGTTGCAGGCGTAAAAGGTTCTACCCTTTTTAGATTTTTTTTCAATGATTTCTCCCTTACCGCACTGCGGACATTTGGCGCCGGTAGATATTTCAATTGCCTTGGTATTTTTACATTCGGGATATTTAGAACAGGCGAGAAATGGACCGAATCTTCCTCTTTTTACTTCCATGGCAGAACCGCATTTTTCACATTTTTCGTTGGATTGGGTTTCCAGCTTAGCCAATTCTTTTTTCTCTGCCTCCAGCGGTTCGGTATATTTACATTCCGGATATTTTGAACAGGCATAAAATTTTCCAAAGCGTCCCATTTTAATTACCATATCGCTTTGGCACTGCGGACATTTTTTATCCGTTTTTTCCTCCGTTAATTTTTTCTTGTCCAATTCTTTATCTTTCTTTTCAATGTTTTTAATAAAAGGCGCGTAGAAATCAGCAATGACCGGCACCCACTCGGTTTCATTAAGCGCAATTTTATCCAGGTCTTCTTCAAGTTTGGCGGTAAATTCAAAGTCAACAATCGCAGGAAAATGTTCTACCAAAATGTCATTTACCAGTTTGCCGATATCCAAGGGATGGAATTTTTTTTCTATCTTTTCCACATAACCGCGATCCTGGATGGTGCTGATGGTGGGGGCATAGGTGGACGGCCGGCCGATGCCATGCTCTTCCAGCGCTTTAACCAAAGTGGCGTCGGTATAGCGGGCCGGCGGTTCGGTGTGATGCTGGATGGATTTTAAGTCAATTAGTTTAAGATCTTCATTAATTTTTAGTCCAGGCAAGATGTTTTCCTTAAAAATATTTTTACCGTCGTCGGTGCCTTCGGTATACACTTTAATAAAACCGGCAAATTTAATAACCGCTCCGGTTGCCCTGAATAAATAATTTTTGGCCTGAATATCCACTGCGGTTGAATCCATGATGGCTTCTTGCATCTGGCAGGCGATAGTTCTTTTCCAAATCAGGCTGTATAGTTTATATTGCCTGGGGTCTAAATCATTTTTTAAATCCTCGGGGTATCTAGAAAGCGAGGTAGGCCGGATGGCTTCATGTGCTTCTTGCGCGCCTTTGCTTTTCTTTTTATAAAATCTCGGCGTGGAGAGCGCGTAATTCTTGCCGTACAAATTTTGAATGACGGTTTGAGCTTCCGCGAGAGCGTCTTGGGATAAATTATAAGAATCAGTTCGCATATAGCTGATTAGTCCAGTTGATTTTCCTGCGAGGTTTATTCCTTCATAAAGCTGTTGGGCGATCATCATGGTTTGCTTGGCGGAAAAGCCGAATTTGCGCGATGCTTCCTGCTGCAAGGTGCTGGTAATAAAAGGCGGGGCAGGGCTTCTTTTAATTTCTTTTTGCCTAATATCAATTACTTTATATTGAGCCCGGTCCAAATCTTGAATAATATTTTTTGCTTGCACGCTATCGATCGCCAGCTTTTTAAAAGTTTTATCATCTTTTTTAACCAATTTGGCAATAAAATTATCTTCTTTATTTTGCTGAGATAATTCCGCTTCAATGCTCCAATATTCTTGAACCTTAAATTTTTCAATTTCTCTTTCGCGATCTACGATCAAGCGTACCGCGACGGATTGGACCCGGCCGGCGGAAAGTCCTCGGCGAACTTTATTCCATAAAAGCGGGCTTAATTTATATCCCACTAAGCGATCAAGAATTCGGCGCGCCTGCTGGGCATCTACCAAATTGTCATCAATCTTGCGCGGATTTTTTAGCGCTTGAGTAATCGCTTTTTTAGTAATTTCGTGAAAAACAATTCTTTTGGTATTTTTGGGGTCAATATTTAAAGCGTGCGCCAAATGCCAGGCGATGGCTTCTCCTTCCCGGTCTTCGTCAGTCGCCAGTATCACTTCGTCGGCATTTTTTAATTTAGCTTTGAGTCTGGAGACGACCTTTTTGGCTTTATCCGGTATTTCATAAATCGGAGTAAAGTTTTTTTCCACATCAACGCCAATTTCTTTTTTGGGAAGATCTCTAATGTGGCCGAATGAAGATTCAACAATAAAATCTTTGCCTAAATATCGGGAAATGGTTTTGGCTTTGGTGGGAGATTCGACGATAACTAATGTTTTCATATAAAATTAAAATATTTTGTGACAAACATTAATACAATGTTTGATGTTTGTCAAATTAGCTAATTAATTACGTACATCATCCCGCCCAGATTTCGGATTTTTCCTTTCATCTCCATTATGGTTATGCAGGCGCTTAAGGTATGAGCGGGTAATTTGGTTAGAGAAATTAATTTATTAATATGTATCGGGTCTTTGGAAATAAATTGCAAAATAATTTCCTCCTCTTTTGTTTCGGGAATAATCTTTTTATTTTTGGAAAATTCCGTAGCCATATTGAGATTTAATTCATCTAAAATATCTTGAGCGGACGAAACCAGTTTGGCGCCCATTTTAATCAAATTATTGGGACCTTGAGAATTTACATTGGTAATATTGCCGGGAATGGCAAAGACTTCACGATTTTGTTCCAGTGCGAATTTCGCGGTAATTAAGGCTCCGGAACTTTCGGGAGCTTCAACGACCAAAGTGCCGCGACTAAGTCCGGAAATAATGCGATTGCGGGCGGGAAAATTTTGTTTTAGCGGCATGGTGCCAAGGGGATATTCTGATATGACCGCTCCGTTTTCCATGATTTTTTGCGCCAGCATTTTATTGGCGTAGGGATAAATGCTTTTTTCATCCAAGCCGGATCCCAGCACGGCAATGGTTCGGCCGCCGCCATTTAAAGCTGTGGAATGGGCGATTGTATCAATGCCCAAAGCCAAACCGGAAACTATGGTAATTTTATTGGCAGCTAATTCGTTAATAATATCAGGAGCGACTATTTTTCCATAAGCTGAAATTTTTCTGGTTCCCACTACGCCCAAAGAAATATCATCCATTTCAGTTATCTGTCCCTTGACATATAATAGTGCCGGGGGACTATAAATCTCTTTTAAAATTTTCGGATAGACGCTATTTTTTATAGTAATGATATTTATATTTTCTCGGTAAAGTTTTTCCATTTCTGCATCCGGATTAATTTCCTTGCGCTTTACCATGAAATAATCTATCACATTCGGCTCTAAGCCGGCCCGGGATAGTTCTTGAGCTGAAGCTTGCCAGGCAGCCGACAAATTTTCAAAATGATTATATATTTTTTGGAAGCGCACCGGTCCAATTTTTAAATTTTGATTGAAGGCGTTCCAATATTTTAAATCTTGATCCATTTGTTTTTATATAGTGCTAACATTAGCAAAAAATGTTTTTGTCAGCAAATTAAAAAATTTTAAATTTAATCAATCAAGCGGTGTTATGAAAAAAAATATCTTTAGCATAATAAGTATATTAATCGCGCTATTATTCGGATGCGGAATCGCCCATGCCGAAAGCAGCCTTGAGGCGGAAGTAAAAATATTTTCCGGAAATAAACTGGCCGAAATGCAAAGTTTTTCGGTGCTTGGAGGCAATAAAAATGCCGGAGGAGTTAATCTTTCGGCCGGGGACCTTGACGGCGATGGAAAGGTTGAGATCATTGTTGGTTCCGGAGTGGGCGATTATCCCGAGGTAAAAATTTATAATGTTGAGGGAAAGTATATCGGCAAGAAGTTTTTGCCTTTTCATTCTGATTTCAGGGGTGGAATAAATGTAGCGGCGGGTGATCTTGACGGTGATGGTGTGGACGAGCTTGTTTTCGGGCAGGCATCGTTGGGCGAAGCAAGAATAAAAATATACCAATATAATGGCAATATCATCGGAGATTTTTTAGCATATGAAGCCGGCATTGAATGCGGAGTAAATATTTCAACCGGCGATATTGATCGAGACGGCCGGGACGAGATTATTACCGGCGCCGGACGCAAGGGAGGACCGCACGTGAGAATTTTCGATGGCCGAGGCCGGCCGACGGATTATAATTTTTTTCCTTTTCATCCTGATTTTCGCGGCGGCGTAGCGGTTGATATCGGCGATGTAGATGGAAATGGCGAGATGGAAATCATTGCCAGCCAAGCCGGGGAGGGGCAAGCCTGGACAAAAATTTATAAAAAAAATGGAGAAATAATCGCTTATGATATGCTTTATCCTGAAAATATTAAATCCGGAATTAAAGTAAGGCTGGCCGATATCAATAATGACGGTCAAGACGAAATTATCACCGCTGCCGGGTATAATGGCGGGCCGGAAATCAAATATTATAAATATTATTCAAAGAGTCTTATCTATTTAGGCAAGAGAATAATGGCTTTTGATAAAAACTCGCGGCAGGGAGTAAATATTGATCTTGCCGATGTAACCGGCGATGGCAAATTTGAGCTGCTGGCGGGGCCGGGCAATATTAAACCGATAAAATATGAAAATGTCGATTTAAACATTCCTTTAATAAAGCAAGAAAAAAACTTATCGTGCGAGGCGGCCAGTTTGCGGATGGCATTGGCGTATAAAGGAATTAATGTTTCAGAAGATGAATTGATAAATTTAATTGGATATGATCGAACGGGAAAGGATGGAAATATTTGGGGCGATCCTCAATATGGATTTGTCGGCCGGGTTACCGGCAGACAGGTTAGCAGCGGATACGGCGTTTATTGGAGGCCGGTTGCCAGAGCGGCATCAATGATGAGAGAATCATATTATTTTGAAGGAACTTCATTAAAAAAGATGCTTGAAGAGGTAGCGGACGGCAATCCCGTTATTATGTGGGGGGCAAGAAGTAATGATTTTCGGCCGGTTTATTGGCGGACGGTTTTTGGTCGTGAAATATTTGCAATAATTGGACAACATGCTAGGGTAGTCAAAGGATTTATCGGCCACATAGACAATCCATCGCATATTTTAACCAATGATCCACTAGGTGAAATTAGGACATATACCAAAGAAGAATTTTTAGAAAATTGGAGTTATTTTAATCATAGCGGAGTAGTAGTGAAATAATATGAAAAGAGGAACCAATAAAAAAATATTAATTGCACTATTAATCACGATTCCGATAATCGTGATTTTTGTCTATGCGTTTAAAAATATCAATGAAGAGCAAAAAGCAGGAGAAGAAATAGAAAAGGCAGAAAATATTTTAGACAATGATAATTATCAACAAAATATTATTGGTCAAAATGAATTAAATATTCCGGAAGAAGAAGGAGATATTGTAGTTCCGCAAACAAAAACTCTGGAGGCTGTATTTGTTCCGCAGGCCCCTTTCAAAGATTGGAATGAGCCTTGGCAGAATGCGTGCGAAGAGGCCGCGATTTTAAATGCGTATTATTATTTAGAAAATATTAAAACAATTGCGCCCGAAAGGGTCAGAGATGATCTGCAGCAGATGATCGATTGGGAGCTAAAATATTTCGGTTCACACAAAGATTTACAGATAGCAGAAGTGGCGACGGTAATCGAAAAATATTTAGGATACGAATATAAAATAATAAAAATTGAAAGCCTAGAAGCAATCAAGTCGGAAATAGCCAATGGCAATCCGGTAATAATACCCGCCGCCGGAAGAGTTTTAGAAAATAAGCATTTTACTCCGCCCGCGCCGGTCTATCATATGCTAACCGTTATCGGATATACTGAAGAAAAAATTATTACCCATGATCCCGGTACCCAATTTGGGGCGAATTTTGAATATTCACATTATAATTTTTACGAATCCATTCATAATTTTGTCACTGGAGCAAATGCTGATCCGGATTTGATGCTCACGGGCGAAAAGCTGGGAATTATTTTAATTAAAAAATAAAATATTAATTTCAAGTGCCTAATTTAACTAAAATCAAGAACTTTAGAAATAAAAATTGGGTGAAAATTATAAAGCATTAACCGGCGGATTTATCTGTCGGTTTTTTGTAAATTGACATACTGCTTATAGATAAGATAAAATACATATAAGTTTTGAAATAAATTATTTATCAATGATGGCGGAAGTATATAGCGTAATATTGGCCGGGGGCAAGGGAACCAGGATGAAATCGGATCTGCCCAAGGTGCTTTTTAAGATTAATAGTAAAACGCTGATTGAATATTGTGTTGATACGGTCCAAAGTCTTAATCTTACCAGGGTGATTGTAGTCGTTGGTTATAAAAGAGAATTGGTGCAAGGTATTTTGGGAAAGAGCGTAGATTATGCAATTCAGAAGAACCAATTAGGCACGGGACATGCTTTAATGCAAACCAAAAAGCTTTTAGTGCAGGCTGACGGTTACGTGTTGGTATCCAATGGAGACATGCCGTTTATTTCTCCAAAGATGTTTAAAGATCTATATAATGCTTGTATTAAGGAAAGGGCGGCGGCGGCGATGATGTCGGTTAAAACAAAAGATTTTCCATCTTGGGGAAGAGTAATCAGGGATCGGCGCGGCAATGTTAAAAAAATTGTGGAAGCGAAAGATGCCGACCAAGAAATTTTAGAGATTGAGGAAAAAAATGCGGGCATCTATTGCTTTAGCATCAAAGATTTATTTTTCGCTCTGGAAAAAATTAAATCAAATAATGCCCAAAAAGAATATTATTTAACCGATGTTGTTGAAATATTAAGCAGCTTTGATAAAAAAATAATTTCTATCATTACCACCGAATATAATAATATTGTGGGAATAAATACTCCCGCTGAATTATTGCAAGCTAAAAAAATATTAAAAGATGGAAACAATTAAAGTCAATTTAAAAAATATAAATATCAGCAAGGCAGCCAAAATAGCAAATTATTTAAAAAGAGGTAAGGTCTGTGTCCTTCCTTCGGATACCAGTTATGCTTTATGCGCTAAAGCCGACGAGGTTGAAATTACCAATAAAATATATCAAATAAAAAAAAGAGAAAAAATTAAATCGATCTCTGTTTTCGTAAAAGATATTCCGATGATTGAAAATATTGCGGATTTAGATAATAAAAATAAAAAAATATTGCAAAAATATTTGCCCGGATCATTTACTTTTATTTTAAAAAAGAAAGAAGGGATTTACGATAATATATCTTTTGATAAAAAAACCATTGCGGTTCGATTGATTGATTCAAGATTGATAAATAATATTTTTCAATATATTAAATTTCCCATTACCGCCACCAGCGCCAATATTACGGGACAAGCTCCGATATATGATCCAAGAGAAATATTGATTTATTTTCAAGAAAAGCCGACCGCACCCGATCTTTTAGTCAACGGCGGGAACTTGAGGGAAATCATTCCTTCTACTTTAGTTGACCTGACCAGCAATGTTCCCCGCATTTTAAGACAGGGAAAGGAAAAATTTCAATAGATGCCGGACACAAATGCAAAAATAAATATTCCTTATCTGCGATTGTTAATTAAGAGAGAGGTGGCGGAGCTTTATATTTCAGCCACGATAAGATCATTGGGAGTTGCGATGATCGCGCTCTTTGAGCCTTTATATTTTTATTCCTTGGGATTTCCGGTTCATCAAATCATTTTATTTTATGCCGGAGTATATTTCACATATTTTATTTTATTGCCTTTGGGCGGGAAGATATCGGTCAAGGTTGGATTTGAACACGCCATGTTCTACAGCATTCCCTTTAGAATTCTGTATTATTTATTTCTGTATTTTATTATATTTTATCCCCCGCTTATATTTTTGGCCGGATTATTTTATGCCATTGAGCGAGTAATATATTGGCCGGCTTATCATGCCAATCTGGCTTTTTATGGCAATCAGAAAAATCGCGGCCGAGAAGTCGGCTTTTTTAGAATAATCGGTTTTGTGGTTGCTATTATTGGGCCGTTGCTGGGCGGTATTATTATAAACCGATTTAATTTTCCGGCGCTTTTTGTAATCGTATCAATGCTTTTTATAGTTTCGGTAATTCCGATGTTTACCACCAAAGAAAAATTTCGCCCCGGCCGGTTTTTATTTTTTAGAGCTTTCAGGAGATTGTTTAAAAAAGAAAATCGAAAAAAACTGTGGGGATATTTTGCTTTAGGCGAAGATGCCATTGTCGCGGTGGTCTAGCCAATATTAATTTTTTTAATTCTTGACCAATATTTTTCCATGGGGGTGGTAATTTCGCTATCGACCTTATTTACAATAATTATAAATTTAGTTATCGGACGCTATACTGATACCAAACACCGTGATAAGCTAATTAGGATCGGAGGAGCGGCCAATATTCTTATCTGGATCGCCAGGATATTTATTAGAGGGCCAATTTCGATTTTTTTTACTGATTCACTTTATCGTATTTCATTGAGCAGTATTTTGATTCCGGTTTGGTCTAAAACTTATTCTTTCGCATCAAAAACTCATCGGTTTATGAAAACCGTGATTTTCTTTGAACAGGCGGTAAATTTAAGCCGAACAATCTTATTATTTTTTGCATTTATCATTATTTATTTTACCGGTAGAATAGAATTATCTTTTATTGCTCCGGCGATTACTTCACTTCTATATTTTATTATTTAAAAAGAAAAGCATGTTGAAAAATATTGATCAGGAAATTTATTCTTTGATACAAAAAGAAATAAATAGGCAAAATAACGGTTTAGAGATGATCCCTTCGGAAAATCATACTTCCAGGGCGGTGCTTGAAGCTCTTGGGTCGCGCTTGAGCGATAAGTATTCTGAAGGCTACCCGGGAATGAGATATTATGGCGGCTGTGAATTTGTTGATCAGATAGAAAATATTGCTCGAGATCGCGCCAAGAAATTGTTCAATTGTAACTACGCGAACGTTCAGCTTCTTTCCGGCTCGCCGGCGAATCTGGCGGTATATTTTGCCTTGGCTGATCCCGGTGATACTATAATGGGATTAAAACTATACCATGGCGGACATATGACACATGGGCTTACGGTAAATTTTTCGGGAGTCTATTATCACAGTGTCCAATATGGAGTGCGCAGTGACGGCTATATTGATATTGATCAAATGATGGAATTAGCCATCAAACACCAGCCGAAAATAATCGTTGTGGGCGCAACGGCTTATCCCCGGATGTATGAATGGGAAAAATATAAAGAAGTGGCAGAGCGTTGTGGGGCATTTTTGATGGCAGACATGAGCCATATTGCAGGCTTGGTTGCGGGAGGAATGCATCCTTCTCCCATCGGAATTGCCGATGTGGTCACTACCACTACCCACAAAACATTGCGTGGTCCGCGGGGAGCGATGATTTTGGCAAATGGAAATTCTTCCAACCCCTTAAAAAAAGCAGCTAGAACCAAGGAAAATATTCCGACTTTAATTGATCGGGCGGTTATTCCGGGATTACAGGGAGGTCCGCATAATCATCAAACCGCTGCAATCGCGGTAGCTTTAAAAGAAGCAATGCAGCCGGCTTTCAAGGATTATGTTCAACAAATAGTAAAAAACGCTAAAACTTTAGCTGCGGAGCTTTTAAAATTAGATTATAACTTAGTTACCGGTGGAACTGATAATCACCTTATATTAATTGATTTAACCAATAAAGAAGTGACCGGTTCGCAAGCAGAAAATGCTTTAAGTAAAGCCGGGATCACGGTCAATAAAAATACCATTCCCTATGATCGGCGTAAACCGTTTGATCCGTCAGGAATTCGCCTGGGAACTCCGGCGCTGACTACGAGAGGCATGAAGGAAAATGAAATGAAAAAAATTGCGCTTTGGATAAATAGCGCGATTACTCATAACAAAGACGATAAAGAATTAACCAAGATTAGAGGCGAAGTGCAGGACCTATGTAATATTTTTCCCATTAAATAATATTATAAAAATATGCCAAATCCGGAAAAACAATTACCCCAAGAATTTGAAAATTTAAAAGTTTCCGAAAAAAAACCAAAATCTGAACCGATTACTTCCGAGCAGCAGGAACAGGTTAAAGGAGAAATCGGGGAATCAAAAATTAATCCGATTGAATATTTTGAAGGTGAAATTAAAAAATTGGGAAAAGAATATACAGAGGCTTTTGGACCGGGAATGACCATTGAACAATGGAATAAAAATGCCGGGGAGCACGCCGAAAAAAGAAAAAAATTATCGGAAATGATTGAGGGATTAAAAGGGAATAAACCGGAAGCAGTTGATGAGGCAGTTAATTATTTATTGGGAAAAATGCGGGATCAAGAAAAAGAATTGCAACCAAAAGTTAAAGAAGAGGCTGAACTGAATAAAAAGATTGATCAAATGAAAGCCCAGGAGCTTGGTGAAGAAAAAGATTTTGGCTATTTGAAATTTCATGCCAAAAATCAGGAATTGGATAATTTATACGCCAAATTAAAAAAAGAGCGGGAAATGGCGGAGCCAAGCAAATTCAAAATAACTGATCTGGAGTTAGATATCGGCGCCGCAGAATACACCCGGGATAATACTGAATATGGCAAAGCTGCGAAAAAGTTGAGGTTTGCTCAGCAAAATATAGAAAGAATTAATTCGGAAAGAAATAAGTTGGATATTTTGATTGGGCGATTGCAGGAAAAGATCGGATAATCTATAATTAAAACGAAAGAAGGCAATTTGATTAAATAAAAAATGCCGATGGTGGGAGTCGAACCCACATGGACAAAGTCCATGCGATTTTGAGTCGCACGCGTATGCCAGTTCCGCCACATCGGCACAAAAAATTGGGCAGTTCGGCTGGAATCAACAATTAAACAATGCTGTTATTATAAATTTTGTTTTAGCGCTTGTCAATTTCTCTTGACCCGTTGATATATTTATTAGAATATATAATAAATCGCAATAATAAAATGGCTCGAGTAATTTCTATCGTAAATCAAAAGGGTGGAACCGGTAAAACCACAACCGCAATTAATTTGGGCGCGGCATTGGCTAGTTTGGGAAAATTTATTTTATTGGTAGATTTTGATCCGCAAGGCAATGCGTCCAGCGGCTTAGGCGTAAATACTGAAGCAAATGGCAATCGCGGCGTTTATGATTTATTGGTTAAAGCTAAATCTTCCGCGGAAGTAACTTATGCGACAAGTATTCAGGGCTTAAATATAATTCCTTCCAGCCAGGATCTTTCCGGCGCCAACATTGAATTGGTTGAAGCTGAAAATAGAGAATATAAATTAAAAGAAGCTTTATTGGAGTTAAGAAATGATTATGATTTTATTCTGATTGATTGTCCGCCAAGTTTGGGCCTGCTTACTTTAAATAGCTTGGTGGCTTCTGACGAGGTATTGATTCCGGTTCAGTGCGAATATTACGCGCTAGAAGGATTAGGACAGCTTTTAAATACGATTGAATTAGTTAAAAATAGCCTGCAGCCCAATCTTAAGGTGCTGGGGGCATTACTGACCATGTATCATAAAAGAATTAAATTATCCACAGAGGTGGTAGAACAAGTAAGAGAGCATTTTCCCTATAAGGTTTTTGACACGATTATACCTCGCAATGTTGATTTGGCAGAAGCGCCGTCTTTCGGTACGGCCATTATTGAACACGCCAAGAGATCAAGCGGATCAAAAGCATACAGAAAATTAGCAGTAGAATTTTTGAAAGCATATAATTTATTATAATATGGCAAAAAAAGGATTGGGCAGGGGGCTTGAGTCGCTTATTCCCCAAAGACCAAAAAAAATTACCAATGAAGAAAAAATAGAAAGAGGAATTATTGAATTAGAATTAACTGATATTATTCCGAATCCTCATCAACCTCGGAAAGAATTTAACCAGGAATTACTAAATGAATTGGCCCAGTCAATCAAGGTGCACGGGGTAATTCAGCCGCTGGTGGTTTCCAAAAATAAATCCAATCAATACGAGGTATTAGCCGGAGAAAGAAGGCTGCGGGCGGCAAAAATGGCGGGTCTTAATAAAGTTCCGGTGGTAATAAGGACGGCATCTGACCAGCAAAAATTAGAAGTGGCAATTGTAGAAAATGTACAGAGAGAAAATTTAAATCCGGTCGAGGAAGCTATGTCGTACGAGAGGTTAATGAGCGAATTTAATTTGAATCAGGAGCAAATTGCCAAAAAAGTTGGAAAAAGCCGATCGGGAATCGCGAATATTTTGCGGATTTTATCTTTACCAGATGAGATTCAGAAAGCGCTGGCAATCAATAAAATTACCATGGGCCATGCCAAGCTGATTATGGGGCTAAAAAACGAAGCGGATCAGAGGCAGCTTTTTAATAAAATTATTAGCAGCAGTTTAACCGTCAAAGATACTGAAAATAAAGTTAATAATAAGAAAATAAGGAAAGATAAACTAAAGATTAACAATCCCCGCATTGTAGGATATGAGGAAACTTTGCGGCAAGCGCTGGGAACAAAAGTTGAAATCAAAAACAAAGGGAAGAGAGGTAAAATAATTATTAATTATTATTCTGATAGTGAATTGGGAGAGATAATCAGTAAAATATCAGAAGGATAGTGGCATTATAGTTTTTCTCTTTATATTTATTACTCCATCAATTTTTCTAATCTCGTTCAATAAATTAAACAATTGATCGAGGTTTTTTATTTCTATACTGAATTGAATATTAACTAAATCCTTTTTAATGCTGTCGGATGACCTGACGTCTTTGATGTTAATGTCGTTTTTTGAAATTGCTTCGGTTAGGTCGCGCAGCATCCCTACTCGGTTGAGTGTATCGATCTTAATCATTACTATGCCGATATGTCCGGATTGCCAGGAAGCATTAACTACGCGGCCATCTTTATTTTTGGTCAATTCTTTACAATCGGCCCTATGGATGCTCGCGCCTTTAGATCTGGTAATATAAGCTTTAATCTTATCATTTTTGGAGGGGTTGCAGCATTTGGCGATATTGGTTAAAAAACCGCTTTGCCCTTCGATGGTAGCGATTAAATCCTCCTTGTTATTACCAAAAAGAGAAAATATTTTCTTCGCATAGGGCCTAATAATGTCTTTTTCTTGGAAAATTTCGCGCATAACCTGCCTTGATCTTATTTCACCCAAGGCTATTTGCACCAGCAAATCATCCAATTTGGCCAATCCGAATTTCTGTAATAATTTATTGATTTTACTTTTGGGTATTTTTTCAATATTTTTATTTTCATATTCCTGCAATTTGGAATTTAATATTTTGCGCCCCAATTCAATATTATAAGAACGGTCTAATTTTTTATAAAATGCTTTGATTTGATTTCTGGCATTGTTGGTTTTAACAAAATCAAGCCAGTCTCGGCTGGGAGTAATTTTATTGTCAGTAATAATTTTTACGCGGTCGCCATTAACCAGCTTATAATCTAGCGGGACTATTTTGTCATTTACTTTTACTTGTCGGCAATGGTTTCCAATATCGCTATGGATGTTATAGGCAAAATCAATCGGAGTGGCTCCATCGGGCAAATCAATAATTTTCCCTTTAGGCGTAAATGAAAAGATTCTGTCTTTAAAAACATCAATCTTCAATGATTCCAAAAACTTTTCGCCGGTGTCACTGGAAGACATTTCTTTCTGCCAATTGATAAGCTGGCTGATCCAGAGAAGTTTTTCATTTGCAGCTTTAGCATTGTCTTTGGATTTTCCCGATTCTTCATACTGCCAGTGCGCGGCAATTCCATATTCCGCTTCTTCGTGCATTTTCGGGGTTCTGATTTGAATTTCCAATATTTCACCGTCGGAGGTAAGTACGGTAGTGTGTAAGGATTGATAACCGTTGGTTTTGGGAAGAGAAATATAATCTTTAATTCGGCCAATAAGCGGTTTCCAATTTTGATGAATTAAACCCAGGACTTCATAGCAATCCGATACATTTTTTACAATTACTCTGATGGCAAAAAGATCATAAATATTCTTAATATTATTATCGTAACGCTGCAATTTTTTATATAAGCTATAAAGATGTTTGGCGCGGCCATGAATATCCAATACTTCAATGCCATGCTCATTCATTAATTTTCTTATTTGCCTTTTGGCTTTATTGATATAGCTTTTTCTAATGTTTATTTCTTTAGCATAGAGCCGTTTGATATTTTTGTACTCTTCCGGATATAAGTGCGGGAAAGAGTAATCTTCCAGCTGTCCTTTGATTTCGCCCATTCCCAGGCGATTGGCTAAGGGCGCGTATATTTCAATGGTTTCTTGAGCAATTCTTTTTCGATCCTGCGTTTCTTTGGCCTCCAGAGTTTTAATATTATGTAGGCGGTCGGATAATTTTATCAATACCACGCGAATATCTTCTGCCATTGCCAAAAACATTTTACGCAGATTTTCCATGGAATAGTTTTGCAAACTTTCTCTGGTGACCAATTTTCCTTTTAAGCGTTTAAGCTTGGTGACGCCGCTAACCAGAAAAGCCACTTCTTCGCCGAATTTATTTTTAATGACTTCAAGATCCGCATCAGTATCCTCAACGGTGTCATGCAATAGGGCGGCGATATAAGTTTCAGTATTAAAATTGAACTGGGATAAGAAATCAGTAACAAAAAGCGGGTGTACTATGTATTTTTCACCCGACTTTCTTTTTTGTCCCTGATGTTTTACTTTAGCAAAATTATAAGCCGCTCTAATCCTATTGCTATCGGCCTGAGGATTATTTTTTTTAATTTTCTTAATTATTGACTCAATATTCATAAATTTATCTGACTTATTCTACTATAAATTGATTAAAATGGCAAGAAGTGCTAATATTTTTATACTTAAAAAATATAAAATAATGTTTACAAAATTTCTTGATAAAATTAGCGGCGGTAAATCGTTTTCTTTTATTTATGAATTATTTAAGGAGTTTCCCGACTGCGAAGTTTATTTAGTCGGAGGGATGATCAGAGATGAAATACTTAAAAGAAAGTCTAAAGATTATGATTTTGTCGTTAGAAAAATAAAGCCTAAAGATTTAAAGGCATTTTTAGAAAAAAGAGGCTGGGTTAGCTTGGTGGGCCGCAATTTTGGCGTTTTTAAATTTAAACCGCATCAATCAAAATTTATCCAGCCATTTGATATCGCACTTCCGCGTACGGAAATTTCAACCGGAGTAGGCTATAAAGATTTTACTGTCCAGTCGGATCCTGATCTTCCGATTAAAGAAGATTTATCCCGCAGGGATTTTACCATTAATGCCATGGCTCTAAATATCAAGTCCGGCAAATTAATTGATCCCTTTAATGGAATAGGCGATATCAAAAAAAAGATTATCGATACCGTCGGCAGTCCCGCTGCCCGATTTAATGAAGACTATTCCAGAATATTGCGGGCATTAAGATTTTCGGCACAGCTCGATTTTGAAATATCTTTGAGGGCTTGGAGACAAATAAAAAAACTAGCGCCAAAAATATTAAAGGAGCGAGAACTAAAAGGAAAATTAAGCTCGATAGTGCCCTTGGAAATAATTTCTGCGGAATTTTTAAAAGCTTTTTCGGCCGATCCGGTAAAAAGCTATTCATTATTTAACCAGAGCGGAATTTTTAAAATATTAATACCCGAGATTGAGGCGATGAAAAATGTAAAACAGCCGGAGGAATATCATCGGGAGGGGGATGTTTTTGTGCATACCGGAATATGTATGGATAATATCCCCGCGGATGCTCCAATTGAGCTTATTTTGGGATTATTATTTCATGATATCGGCAAGCCGAGTACGATAAAAACTCCGGAAAAAGACGGGGTGGATCGAATCAGATTTGATGAACATACGGATATTGGAGCCGATATGGCTGCTGAAATTTGCCGCCGATTAAGATTTTCTAAGAATTTAACCGAACATGTTGTGTGGCTGGTCAGAAATCATATGCTTTTTGTGGCGGGCAAAGTGGAAGAAATGCGCACTGCCACTTTAAAAAAGTATTTTATTGACGATCCGCGCCGAGGAGATAATTTATTGGAATTATACCGCGTTGATGTTTTGTCGTCGGAAAACGAATTTCAGCCGGAAAATTTGCAAAGATACCAGGAAGTAAAAAAATATATTGAAGATACCAGAAAAGCTTTTGTAGAATCACAGGTAGAAACTTTCCGGCATGTAATATCCGGTCGGGACATTATGAAAAAATATAATATTAAGCCGGGGCCCGAGGTGGGAAAAATTTTAGCCCGGGCCGACGAATTTATTTTTAACTATATTTCTGAAAATAAAAAAGAGCCTAGTAAAAAAACGGTATTTGAATACTTAAAAAGGGCATAAAATATAAATTGATTAATAAAAAATTAGTGATATATTTATATCATATAAATTAATATTATCTTATGAAAATATTTGATACGGTTATCATTGGCGGCGGGCCGGCGGGGATTGCAGCCGGAATTTACGCGGCCAGGTACAGACTTGAGACATGCATTATTGCCAAGCAGTATGGCGGAACATGTACGCAGGCGCATATGGTGGAAAACTGGCCCGGGATTTCTAAAATAACCGGCAGCGAATTAGGAGAGCAGTTCATAAAACATTTGGCGGATTATCCGGTTGAAAAAGTGACTGATGAAGTCAGAAAAATTGAATTTCTGCCGGATAAAAAAATCTATCAGGTTTATCTTAGGGAAAAAAAATATTTAGGCAAAACATTAATTTTGGCGCTAGGCACCGAAAGGCGCAAATTAAATATTCCGGGAGAAAAAGAATTTTTGGGCAAAGGAATATCGTATTGCGCAACCTGCGACTCCACCTTTTTCAAAGATCGGGAAGTAGCGGTAATTGGCGGCAGCGACGCAGCGGTAACGGCGGCTTTGCTTTTAGCTCAGCATGCTGCCAAAATCTATCTTATATATCGCAAAGAAAATTTACGGGCTGAGCCAATCTGGGTAGATCGCGCAGAAAATCACAAAAAAATTGAAATAATCAGAAATACCAATGTCATTAAGATAAACGGTGAAAATGTAGTCAAATCCATCCAATTAGATAAAGAGCATAATGGAAAAAAGGATTTGGCGGTAAGCGGGGTTTTTGTTGAAATTGGGGCGGTGCCGGCGGTAAGCTTGGCGCAGGGAATTGGAGTGGAGACCGATGAGAGAAATATGATTAAAATTAATAACAGATGCGAAACAAATATCTCGGGGGTTTATGCGGCCGGAGATATTACTTCGGGATTCTGTGAGTTGGATCAAATTATCACAGCGGCGGCGGAAGGGGCGGTGGCAGCTACCAGCGCATATAAATATGTCATGGCAGAAAAGAAATAAAAATTGTCAAAAAATTGATGAAAATAGCGATTGCTATTTATTATTGATGCAACGATAATCGCAATATTTTGAACTAAAAATATTCATATGGATAAAAATAATTTAAAAATTCCCGCGCATATCGCTTTAATTATGGACGGCAATCGGCGCTGGGCTAAGGGCAAAGGCTTGCCGAAAATAGAAGGCCATCGCAATGGAGCTTTGGCTTTGGAAAAAGTAATTGATCGAGCCGGGTATTGGGGCGTTAAGTCTATAACCGCTTACGCTTTTTCTTCTGAAAACAGGCATCGTGATCCGCAGGAGATTAAAGATTTAATGTATCTGCTGAAATATTTTATTAAAAGCAAAAGAAAAAAACTGCATAAACTTGGAGCAAAATTAAAAATATTGGGCGATTTAAGCTATTTCCCTCAAGATTTGCAGGAAGAAATAAACAAGACTGTGGATTATCTCAAAAATTGCAGTCGGATAAATTTGAATATTGCGCTAAATTATGGCGGTCGGGCGGAGATTGCGCGCGCCTGCCGCAATCTGATTAAAGAAAACAAAAAACCGGAAGAAATCAGCGAAGAAATAATTGCACGATACTTATATACCCGGGGAGATTCTGATCCGGATTTGGTGATCCGCACCGGGGGCGAGTTAAGGTTAAGCAATTTTCTTACCTGGCAATCAACATATTCCGAGCTGTATTTTACGGAAGTGCTGTGGCCGGATTTTGACGGTTCGGAGCTGGATAAGGCGATAGAGGAATATAGCCGGCGCCAGCGACGCTTTGGCAAATAATTAACAATTTATGTATTCCCAATATTATTCTAACGGGAAGCTATTAATCACGGGTGAATATTTGGTTTTACGGGGTGCTAAGGCCTTGGCGCTGCCGGTAGCTTTTGGCCAGTCGCTGGGAGTTAAGTTAAGCGCAAATCTTCAAAATAGCTGGCAAAGTTTCCAGCAGGGAAAGCCGTGGATAAAAATAATTTTTGATCATAACTTTAAAATTATTTCCAGCAGCGATCCTAATAAGGCGAAAAAACTATTTTCTATTGTGAGGGCGGCTTATAAAATGAATCCTGACTTTTTTGACCGCAGCTGCCGCTATCAGATATCCACGAACCTTAATTTTGATCGGAATTGGGGATTGGGCAGCAGCTCAACATTAATTTCTAATATTGCTTATTGGGCAGGCGTTGATCCCTTTAAGCTCTTTTTTAAAGTTGCCGGCGGTTCAGGCTATGATATCGCCTGCGCGCGGTCTGCCTCGCCACTTATTTATGAGCTGAAAAATAAAAAATATAATATCCGAACGATAAAATTTAAGCCGCGCTTCAGGCAGCAGCTGTTTTTTTTATATTTAAATCAAAAGCAGGATTCCGCTAGAGAAGTAAAAAAGTTTAAGCAAAATAAAAAAATTACACCGGCTCTGATCTTGGAAATATCAAAGCTTACGGCTATCATGGCTCAAACTCAAAGCCCAAAAGAATTTATGCGCAGTATGGCGCGGCATGAGGAAATAATTTCAAATATATTACAGCGGACGAAAATTAAAGAGCGGCTTTTTAAAGATTTTGACGGAGAGATAAAATCTCTGGGAGCATGGGGCGGAGATTTTGCTTTGGTTTGCTCCAACCAAGCTAAAAATAAAACTCTTAAATATTTTTCGTGCCGAGGATACAAAACAATTTTTGCATTTGATGATATGATAATTAACCAAAACTTTGCTCAATTTAAAAAAGTTATAAACCGACAATAATGAAACCAAAATTACAAAAATCAAGCGGCAAGGTGAGATGGCAGAGTCCGTCCAATATTGCTTTAGTTAAATATTGGGGCAAATACGGCCGCCAGCTGCCTCGGAATCCCTCGCTTAGTTTTACTTTAAAAAAATCTTACACCGATACGATCGTTAAATACCAATATCGTCCCAAGCAAAAAAGTGTATCTTTTGGGTTGAAGTTTATGGGTAAAAGCAATCAAAAATTCGCGGAAAAAATCGGGATATATCTAAAAAGCATTCAAAACGATTTCAAATTTTTAAAGAATTACCATTTGGAGATTGAGAGCATTAATACTTTTCCCCATTCGGCGGGCATCGCATCTTCGGCGGCTTTTTATAGTTCGCTGGCTTTATGCCTTTGTTCAATGGACGAAAAAATAAACCCTCCTAAAAAACACCAGCCGGATAAATTTTATCAGCGCGCTTCCTATTATGCCCGCTTGGGATCAGGCAGCGCCTGCCGCTCGGTTTACGGGGGACCGGCTCTGTGGGGTAAAATCAAAGGAATAAATAATTCCTCGGATAATTATGCGATACCGCTTAAATCAAGCAAACTTGCCGGCTATCAAAACTATTGCGATACCATTTTGATTGTCTCTTCAGCGGAGAAAAAAATATCCAGCAGCGCGGGACATAGTTTGATGGAAAAAAATCCTTACGCGCGAATCAGATTCAAAGATGCCAAAGAAAATGCGACTAAAATCATCCAAGCGATGCAAAAAAATAATCACCAGGAATTTAGAAGCATTGTGGAAAGAGAGGCGCTTAGCCTGCATGCGATGATGATGACTTCGCATCCATCTTTTATACTGATGGAGGCTAATACGATTAATATTATCAATAAAATCAGGGAATATCGGGAGAGAACCAAGGCTAATATTTGTTTTACTTTGGACGCCGGACCCAATGTCCATGTACTTTATCCACATAGCGAAAAGGGAAAAATAAAAAAGTTTATCTTTGCCAATTTGTTAAAATATTGTGAAGATCGAAAATATATTGATGATGAGGTGGGTGAAGGGCCAAAAGAAATAGTAAAGTAACCATTAAAACATAAAAACAAAAGAACAAACAATGAAAGCAAAACGCAAGATAAAAAAGAACAAGCAAAATATAGCGCTAAAAAAATTATGTATAAGACAAAAGAAATTGAAATTCAAACCAAGGGATTTTGCGATGTGGTGGATATAACTTCTGAAATCAGCGCTTTTTTGGCGGAAAATAAAATTCAAAACGGACAAGCTTTGGTTTTTGTGGCGGGCTCTACGGCCGGAGTCACTACTATGGAATATGAACCGGGGCTGATAAAAGATCTAAAAGAATATTTTGAAAAATATATTCCGTCTAATCGAGAATATCATCACGATAAAAAATGGGGCGATGGCAACGGCTTTTCGCATCTGCGTTCAGCGGTAACCGGAACTTCTTTGGCAGTGCCGATTTTGGGAGGAAAACTTGCTTTGGGGACTTGGCAGCAAGTGGTTTTGATAGATTTTGATAACCGGGAAAGAATCAGAAAAGTTATTATCCAATTAAGCGGGGAATAGCGGCAGTGGATAAATTGGATTATTTAAATCATGATAGTAGTCTATAATTAAAAATACCAATTAACTTTTATTACTATGAATATTGTTATTATGGCGGGAGGGAAAGGCACGCGCTTTTGGCCGATGTCGCGCAGTAGCCGGCCCAAGCAGTTTACCTCTATTATTACCAACAGCACCATGCTGGAAGTTACTTTTAATCGTTTCAATCGTGATTATCCGGTAGATAATATTTATGTTTCCACCACGTTGGAATTCAAAGATGAAATCGGCAAGCTGTTGCCGGAGCTTCCTCAAAAAAATATTATCGCCGAACCGGAAAAAAGAGATACCGCCGCCGCTATGGGATACGTGGCCGCCAAATTATTTTTAACCGCACCGGATGAGCCGATTGCTTTTATACCCTCCGACCATTATATTGGAAATACCGACAAATTTTTGCAATCAATCAAGATTGCGGACGAGATAATTCGGCAAGAAGGAAAAATGCTGGATATCGCCATCAATCCTAATTTTCCCAGCACCGCTTTGGGCTATACCAAAATCGGCAAGGCATATCGGGAAATTGACGGCGTGGAAATATTTGAATTTGAACAGCATGTGGAAAAACCGAGCTATGAGCTTGCGAAAAAATATATCCATGAAGGCAGCTACTTATGGCACGCCAGCTACTATATGTGGACGGCGCGCCGGATTTTGGAAAGCTTTAAAAAATACGCGCCGGATATTTTTAAGCACCTGGAGATAATTGTTCGAGCTTTAAATGATAATAATGAAAATTTAGTTCAGGAAGAATATCAAAAAATCAGAAAAATTTCTTTTGATTATGCCGTAACGGAAAATATGGACCCGGACGAAGTCTTGATTATCAAGGGCGATTTCGGCTGGAGCGATTTGGGCGCCTGGGACGCTTTGCATGATCAGTTGAGCAAGGAAGCGGATAAAAACGGCAATGTGATACGCGGCGATTGGGTCGGCGAGGATACCAATCAATGCCTGATTTACGGCCAAAAAAATAAAATGGTGGCGACTATCGGCCTGGATGATATAGTAGTGGTGGATACCGAAGATGCGCTGCTCATTTGTCCTAAGGGGCGCTCTCAAGATGTAAAAAAGATTGTGGAAAAATTGGAAAAAGATAAAAAAAATTATTTATAAAATATGAAAACCGGCGCAAAAATATTTATCGCATTAATCGTTATTTTAATTTTGACAGGGGCGGGATTTGTCATCTGGATGAATTATCAATTTAATCAGCCTTATATTAATTCCGCGGGTGAACAGGATTTTGTGGTGGAAAGCGGGGACGGAGTCAATATTGTATCGGCGCGGTTGGAAAAGCAGGGAATTATTTCCGATAATTTCTTTTTTGATACCTGTATCTGGCTGAAGCGGTCGGAAGATAAAATCAAGGCCGGCAAATATCGGCTGGCTCCCTCTATGACTCCCAAAGAGATCGTAGAAATTTTGATCGGCGGAGAAATGGCGGAAGACGATCGGGTAACCATTCCGGAAGGATATAATAGTCGGGAAATTGCAGAAGAATTTGCTCTATATCACGGGAAGCATACAGCTAGCGATAAAGCGCCGGAGGAATTGGCGAAAGAATTTGAGGATAAATTTTTGGAAGAAATAAAAAATATCAGCAAGTATAAAAAGGACTATGATTTTCTTTCCAATATTCCCAAAGGTAATGATTTGGAGGGATTTTTATTTCCCGATACATATAAAGTATTTGCGAACTCTGAGCCGGAAGCAATTGTAAGGAAAATGCTGGATAATTTTCAAGATAAAGTCGGTGCGGATATGATAAAAGAAGCCCATAAACAAGATTTGAATTTCTATGAGATAATTACTCTGGCATCGATAGTGGAAAAAGAGGTGAGAGATGAGCAGGAAATGAAAAAAGTCGCAGGGGTATATTATAACCGCCTCAATACTGGCATGAAATTGCAGTCAGACGTAACTATTACATACATCACCGGCAAAAAAGATCCCCAGCCAACGATTAAAGATACGCAGATTGAATCGCCCTATAATACATATTTAAACGAAGGGCTGCCTCCGGGACCGGTGGGCAATCCGGGACTTATGGCTATTTCTGCGACAATTGATCCCGCCAGCCATGATTATTTTTTCTTTTTGACTACGCTTGATACCGGCGAGGCGATTTTTTCTAAAAACCTGGAAGAGCATAATATTAATAAGCAGAAATATTTAAATTAATTAGACCTCGGTACAACTTATCCCCAAAGTCATTTGGGGAAATTGAAAAAAATGTTATAATAACTTAAATAAAATAATTAATAATAATATGAAAAAACCAAACAGGTTAAAAAGAATATTAATTTTTCTTTTAATTATGCTGACGAGTGCTTTTGTGGGCCTAAATACAACCATGGCGATTCCTATTGAACAAACGAATTGGGACGTGGTATATGATAGCGGAAATGTAAATCATCCCGGCAGTATTTATAGTGGTGCTACTTATCAGCGGAATGTTTCGTTAGCTACTAGGAGCAATGGTTATCCTGCGATTGTTTTTTCTAAAAATAGTACACGAGGACTAGGCTATGCCGAGTGTACATCGGGGGATTGTGCTTCGGGAGATGGAGTGGGAAATTGGAGTCCTTATACTACAATTAATAGTAGTACCAATATCAATTACGCAAAAATTGATTTTAATACAAACGATGAGCCGGTTATTTTTTATACTGACGGAAATAATTTGAAAATTGCAACATATATAAATAGTGCATGGAGATTTTCTTCTGGATCATTTGTGTCCTTTTATAATGCAGACTTTGATTTCATTATTGATGGCAATAATAATTATTACCTTGTTTTTGATGATGGAAGTAATCCTCGAGTTGCCGTGGCAGTATGTCAAACATACAATACTACCAATTGCGATGATCCTGGTGATTACTCAAAATTAGATCTTTACAGCGTTGGTGGTAATTCACATCATTCGTTGGATATTGACTCTTCAGGTTATCTACATTTAGTATATGGTGAATATAATGGGTATTATATAAAATATTCTAAATGTGATATTAATACCGGATGTAATGCGAGTGGAGAATGGAGTACAGTTTACAATGTTGTTTCGACCTCTTCATATGTTAGTCAAATTCCCAACATGAGCCTTGATGCTCAAACAAGCACATTGGGATTCGCATATAACGGAGCTTCTGAGTATCTTAAATATGTGGAATATGTAGGATCTGGCGGAAATTGCGATAATTCATGGGGTGGGGCTGCTGGCGCAGACGCTTGGAATTGTTCAAATGTTAGTTCGTCTAATATTTCAATAGATTCTAATGGCGATGGCAGATATGCTTTTGAGCTTGATATCTATTCAGCTACTGGAGAAAGAGGAATCGCAGTCGGTTCTCCCAGTGGTAATCCGAATATGCGATATGTGTCATGCACCAGTAACTGTACTACCAATTCAAACTGGACAGCGGAACCAATTTTTGTTAATAATGGCACTCCTACTAATATATATTCAGGAAGTTTAATTTCCATGGAATTTGGCTCCGGACCGAGAATTGCCTCAAGTACATCTGGAAGTTTATATGTTTACTATGCCGAGCAGGAAGGTGACTTACCGCCTGAAGAGCAAATCGTACCCGAACTGCCACAAAGCAGCATTTGGAAGATTGCAATCGCGGTTCTGGCGTTTGGCTTAGTGATCGGTATCGTCGCTTGGCGCAATAAGAAAAAAAAATAGTCATGTAACATATAACATATAACATATAACAAAAGCGTCCCATAAATTTGGGGCGCTTTTTTAATTATGCACAGGCGGGCATTTCGTAGAATTGAGAAATATAATATAATCAATTAGGATAAATATTTAATTAAAAAATACATTTATGGTCAAAAAAATTTTTACCGCAGGAAAAATTATACTTCTATTTATAATTGCAGTAATGGGGGTGTGTCTTGCAAATAATAATTTTGCGCAAGCGGCATATTCAGAAGGTGTTGATTGGGATGTGGTATATGATTATATAAATAATGATGGAAATTTATCTGATGAGAGGCCATTAGGCGGTTTTTTATCCTTAGCGACAAAAAGCAATGGATATCCCGGAATCGCTTATAGCTATAGAATAGATAATAATGATAATTGGAGCGGTCTAAGATATGTTGAATGTAATTCTGGTAGTGATTGCGCCTTAGGAGATGGTGGTGGCCGAGAGAATTGGGGTTCCGAAATAACTGTTGAAACACCCGCTTCGGGTATTAGGTATGGAACATTTGTTTCTTTGGATTATGGTTCCGATAATAAACCGGTAATACTCCATGCATACAATCCAATGAGAATTGCAAAATATACCGGATCGGGAACAGAAAATAGTTGTGCTGGTGGTAATAATAACTGGAAATGTTTTTCTCTTGGTAATTCTGATTACGCACCAAATTCGGATTTCGTTATCGATAGCAATGGAAATTACCATATTGTTTATACTAATAATAATGATTATGATTTAAATTATGCATTCTGTGATATGGCCGCTTCGGGGTGTGATGAAACTGGCGATTTTCAATTTTATGAAATTCATCATGGTATTTATAACCAAGCTGCAAGAATTGATGCGGATTCTTCCGGAAATTTGCATGTAGCTTTTACAGATTCAACAACTACCCTTTATTATAAAACGTGTAATTTTAGTTCTACTGGCTGTAATGATTCTACTGATTGGTCATCTGCCACGACAATCGATTCATCAGCGGTTATGGTGGGTGATATTGAAGCTAAGGCTGGAATATTAGCTATAGCTTATGCGCAAGATTCTGGTTATCAGTTACATTATGCTGAATATGTAGGTAGTGGTGGTACCGGATGTTCAAGTTCAGATTGGACATGTGCTTCAATTGCTTCCACATATACACCATTACATCCCGGCAATAATAGTGCCTTGTCATTAGAAATGGACATTAGTTCTTCTGGAGAGCGGGGGTTAGCTTATAATGTCAATAAACAAACTATTTCACCAGAAAATAAAGATTTTATTGCAGAATATTCTCATTGTACTGCAAATTGTACTACTCCTAGTAATTGGAATAGGCAAACAATTTTTTATACTAATCAAATTAATATGAATCACTTTGGGATACTTTCTAGCGTAGAATTTGGTTCCGGGCCCCGCGTAGCATTTTCAGATACTGTAGCTGGTGATTTGTATTACGGCGAACAAGGAGGCGATGAGCCGCCGTTAGAAGATATAGTCCCGGAACTTCCCCAGAGCAATATTTGGAAGATTGTAATTGCAGTTTTAGCCTTAGGGATGGTTATTGGAATTGTCGCCTGGCGCAATAAGAACAAAGAATAACTAAATAATTATTAAGGCGTCCATCTAAGTGATGGACGCTTTTTTAGTTATGCACAGGCGGAGCTATAAATGGTTTGTTTTGTTTGATATAATAAACCAGATTATTAATAATAAAAAAATGGCTAAAATAAAAAATTATTTTTTGGCACTGCTATTAATTTGTGGAGCATCCTTGGCTCTGTACGGTATTGTTTGGGCGGCCGAGGGAACTAATTGGGATGTGTTAAATATTTATTCAATAATTGATGAGCCAAGCGTAGTTTATAACGGGTTTGTATCTATGGCGTTAAGAAGCGATAACTATCCCGGAGTGGCCTGGATGTCCGACTTTGATGATTCCTTAAGATTCCGGGATTGTACGTCGGGCGATTGTGCTACGGATGGCGGAGGAGGAATTTCAAGCTGGAATACGGAAATAACTTTGGATGACACTATCAACCTCATTGGAGAGTACAATGCTATTGATTATAATTCTGACAATTATGCTGCCATAATCTACTCTGGGTATGATACGGCGAATCGAACCAGGATGGCAGTATATGTTGGGAGCGGCGGCACCGGATGTGCTTCAGGCATAACTGCCTGGTCATGCTTTACCATTGATTTAACTGATGCAAATACCGAAGCGCATACCGATTTATCCATAGATGGCAATGATCGCTATCATGGAATTTGGAATGATGGTTATCAAACATTAAAGTATGGCTACTGTGATGATTATGCCTCATCCGGGTGTGATACTGCTGGAGATTATACTTTATATAATATTTTCACCAATAAAAATAACCAGAATAGCCGTATCAGCGCCAGTTCAGCCGGATTAATCTATACTTCTTACGATGATGGCAGTGGTTTATATGTGGCCAGATGTGATGTTGCTACGTCTAGCTGCGATGCGGCAGAAGACTGGGCTTTAACTACAGTCGCCAGCGGATTAATTTATAACGGGGATATTTATGTTAAAGATGCTGATACAATTGGTTTAGTCTTTGATTATAGCGGCAGTTTAGCTTTCGCGGAATATGTCGGCAGCGGAGGCAACTGCGATGACTCTTATGGCGGCAGCGATGCTTGGGATTGTAATGTATTTTCAGGGACTTTCCCGTTCGAAGGAGAGGATAAATGGGTGGGAGCAACTGTAGCTTATGATTCATCTGAATTCCCCCATATAATATATTCCGATACATCTACAAACGATGCAATTTATTATTCATGCGATAGCGCTAATTGCGCCGGAACCGGCGCTGGAACTTGGACCGCCGATGCAGTATATGAAGGCAGCACCGGTAATGATTTCGGTATGATGCCAAATATTGAAATAACATCAGGAGGTGATCCAATTACTACATTTAGCAGTCGAGCAATTCCATCATATTATAACGTTTTTTATGGAGAACTAGAACAACAAGAAGAGGGTCCGACTGTACCGGAATTTGCATCATACAAAGCTTTGATATTAGTCGCTTTGGCCGCTTTTGGAATGTTTATTGTGGTGATGTTAGTTTATAAAAGAAATAAAAAGTAAACACTTGACAGTTAATCGTAATTAGATTAACATTATTTTAACTTACCATAGACCGTAAGTAGCATTTTATGCGTAAAACTTACCGAGGGAGTTTTAACTGGTTATTAGTCATTAGAAAATAGTGATTAGTAATGGTTGTAATTTCGCTCAATTCTATGGTAATGAGCGATTTTTTTATTAATAAACGAGATTAATACTAATAAGTACAATTTGTATGAAATTAGTTTTAGCTTCGTGATTATCTAATCATTATGCCAAAAACAAGAAAGCAAAAAGAAGAAGATGTCAAAAATTTGGTAGATCAGATGAATGAGGCCAAGTCTTTAGTTCTAACCAACTATCAGGGTTTGACCGTCAAGGAATTGGAAGAAATGCGTTCTAAGATGCGCGAACAAGGCGTATCCTACAAGATCGTTAAAAATACGTTATTTGAAGTAGCTCGGGCCAAATCCGAAATCAAGGATGCTGAAATGGAACAGCAGGAAGGACAAATTGCGGTTGCTTTTGGGGTGGAAGACGAAGTTTCACCGGCCAAAATTGTCTATGATTTTGCCAAAGGACATAATAATTTGGAGATATTGGCCGGAATTTTAGACGGAAAATATTTGGCTAAAAGCGAAGTGGAATCTCTGGCGAAACTGCCCGGCAAGCAAGAATTATTGGCCAAAACAGTAGGCACAATCAAAGCTCCCATTACCGGCTTTGTTAATGTGTTAGCCGGCAATTTAAGGGGATTGGTAAACGTTTTAAATTCTATTAAGGATCAAAAAGCATAATAATTAAATATATAAATAATTAATAAAATATATGGCTGAAGAAAAATCCACCTCCGCTAAAGCTGCGGAGGACAAGAAAGAAGAAAAAACAACAGAAGACAAAGAAGAAAAAAAGGAAGTTGAAGTTCCTAAAAAATTTAAGCCGCTAGTGGAAGAGATTGAGAAAATGAGTGTACTGGAATTATCTGAATTGGTAAAAGTATTGGAAGATAAATTCGGTGTGTCGGCTGCAGCTCCAATGGCAATGATGGCCCAAGCTCCCGGAGCCGGAGAAGGTGGAGAAGCCGCCGCGGAAAAAACCAATTTTAATGTCGAGCTAACTGACGTGGGCGGACAAAAGATACAAGTAATCAAGGTAGTAAAAGAAATTACCGGCAAAGGATTAAAGGATGCCAAAGACATGGTAGACAAAGCTCCGGCGGTAATTAAAGAAAACGCTCCTAAAGCGGAAGCGGAAGAATTAAAGAAGAAATTAGAAGAAGCTGGCGCTAAAGTTGAACTAAAATAATTTGAACGAAAAAACGGGCGGTAAAACGCTCGTTTTTTTGATAGTAAATATGAAAATAAGAAAACAAATTAAAAAGATATTTTGGGCCGTAATGATAATCGAGTTTATTTTGATTAGTTTAAATTTTGGAATGATTGTAGAAAAGATGAGTTATGATATTTGTGGAAGCGCGTGCCTCGTTCAAAATGTTTACCAGCAGGACAAGCCATTGGATAAAAAAAATATTCAAGATAGTATTTATATCCCTAAAATAAATGTAAAAGCGCCTATTATCTTTAATTCCGGCCTTAATGAAGAGTCCATAACTGATAATCTGAATAAGGGCGTGGTGTATTATGCCGGATCAAGCCTGCCTGGTGAAGAGCGGGGACTGTCTGTGCTTTTGGGCCATAGCTCAAACTACTGGTGGGTAAAAAGCGATTATAATAATGTTTTTGCGCTGATTCCCGAACTAAAAGACGGAGACGAGATCAATATATATTACCAAAATATTAAATATGATTATCGGGTGGCCGGCAATAAAATTATTAATCCGTCGGAGTGGGAACAAATAAAAAATCCCGCGATTGAATCGGGATTGGCGTTAATTACTTGCTGGCCACTGGGAAGCGTGTTAAGAAGATATATCGTTTTTGCGGAAAAGATAAACTAGTTGCTATCTGTATCCAGAACAATACCGTAAATGTTATCTTCGGCTAAAATATAAAGTTTTTGTCCTTCTTCATCCACGTATAGATCTTTTAAGTCGTCAAATTTATCAGATGTATATTGGTTGGTTAAATTGCCGGAATTTTTATCCAGGACTATCACTCTTTTATTTTTTGGTTCCAAAACATACAAATAGTCTAAATTATCGGACGTGTATATTTTTGTGGGGGATTCAAGCGGATTTTGCATTTCCGGCATATTGAATTCCTGCTTGATTCCCCGTAAATATTTTATGATATTGCCATCTGACTTTAAAACATAAACCTGGCCGTCAATAGCGAAAGAAACCGCATTTTCCAGCTCGCCTGCATTAGAAAGCACCCACTCCACGCCCCGAGAATATCCGGCGATGGTTCGCGTGTGCTTTAAAATTTGTTTTTGTGAAGGGACTAGTCGATATAAGCGATCGCCGTAAGTTTTTATATCCACGGTATCGTTGTCATAGTTAAAAATATCAATTTCCAGCTTATCAATAGATCTGGTTCCCAACATGAATTCAACAAAACCGGGAGTGTCGGTTAAGAAAATCAAAGAATTACTAACATCATTTATTGTTCCCTTGGTAAAATGCCCCATATTATTTGACTCCTCTGATACTTTTAAGAGAGCCTTGCTTTCTTCATCAACGCTGTAAACAAAATTATTACTTTGATTAAAAGAATACACAGTTCCGTCCAAACCGAAAATTCCATCAATCGGTTGATCTTTTAAATCGGCGACCAATAATGGATCTTTGACGCGAGTTACTCCCTCCGCTTTATCAATTTGTTCACTGATTTTATCCAAAAGATTTTTAGCTTCAGCTACCATTACATCAGCCGCAATTAATTTATTGGCTTCTTCCTTGGCCTGCATGAGCAATTCCTTGGCTTTATCTTTATCTTTATAAATTAGGGCATCTTGAGCCTCTTTTTCTTTATTTAAGGCGCTATTTAACAAGATCTCGTGCTGGCTCAATTTGGTAATTTCGTTCTTTTTTTGTTTAAGCATGATTAAGCTGCCGCCAAAAAGCACTGCCAAAGCAACCGATAAAACTAATAATAATTTACTGGATTTTGGCAGTTCGTTAAATTTATAAATCAGAACCTTGGGCAATTTTTTAATGCCGCCTCCGGTGCGCTTGATGTTTTGAGCCCCGGCCTTTAAGTTTGTTTTATTACCTAGTTTTTTTACTGATTGCGCTTTTCGTAAGAATTTAGAGCCTAATAATTTTATCTTGGCAAGCGAAATTCCGGTCTTGGGTTTAATATTTGGACTAGGGCTTAACACATCGGGAGCGGAATTTGAGCTTTCGGTGTTTTTACTTTCACGGTATTTAAGTTCCTCCAGATTATTTAAACTGGGATAGTCAAGTTCGCGTGGCTGAATTTTGGATGGTGCGTTCATTGGAAAGCTGCTAACTTTTTTCTCTTTTTCAATATTGATGGATAAAGCTGCGAAAGAGTAATCATCGGTCATGGGGATCTCGTGCTTGATATACTCCAAAACCTCGTCTTTATTATTGACGATTAATTTTTTAATTTTATCTTCGGAAATAAATTTCATCAGTTCGGGAGTAGCCAGGAAGAGATTGTCGTCTGCCATTAAAGTTCCGCTGGTAATATTGGTAAAGGCTTTCATGGGGGAGGGGGTTTGGCTACCAGATCCTTGATTAATGGAAATAAAATTATTGCCCCTGACTAGAAAAATTTTCGGGTCTCCGGTGATAGCAAAATGTATTTTATTGTGTTTTAATACGGCGATGGCGATGTGGGTATTATTGATCCAATCGGTATAGCCCTGGGAAGCCAAAGCCGATAAAGCTTGATTTGTTTTATTTAATGTCTTCTCAAAATTTGATAAAATCAGTTCTTCTCTAAATACATCTTCCAGCCGGTAATATTCTTTTTGCAAGACTTCTAAAATGATTTCACTGATCTTGGAAGCTAAATTATTATCCAGTGAAAATTCCATAATCAAATATAAGCGGCCGAGCTTGTCATAATCAGGATTTTGGGGAGATAAAACATATGATCCGCTAAATAATTTTGATTTAGCGGGATTAAAAATATTAAAACTTTTATATCTTTCAGTAAACATATTGATTATAATCTATGATTATTATATAATTTTATATCAATTTTGCAATAAAGTGAAGGAAATAATTAAGTTGTTGACAATCGGGCGATAAATTTATTAGAATACAATTTGAATAAATAACTTGATCAAATAATAATTATATGAAAAATCCGTTAGAAAATCTTTTTTGCTCTAAGGCTAGAATAAAAATACTGACATTATTTCTTAAAAATCCCAACGAAAAGTATTATGTCAGACAATTAACCAGAAAATTAGACGAGAGAATTAATTCAATTCGACGCGAGTTGGATAATTTATCAAAAATCGGCTTGCTAAAAAGCGAAAAAAAAGATCTAAAAAAATATTTTTATGTGGATAAAAATTTTGATTTATTGAGCGAACTTAAGGCTTTATTTGTCAAAGCGACTGCGGCGCCCAAAGATGAAATTATTATCAAGCTTAATAAAGTTGGAGATATCAAATATGCCTGCCTAACCGGATCTTTTACAAAGTCTCCGGCCAAAGTTGATCTGCTGGTTGTGGGAAATGTCAAGAAGCCGAAACTGGTAAGCCTTATTAAAGAAATTGAAAAAATCCAGGGGCATGATATTGATTATACCGTTATGGATGAAAATGAGTTTAAATACCGCAATGATTTGGGAGACCAATTTTTGCTGTCGATTATTAATAACAATAAAATTAATTTAATCGGTAAAATATAGCTAACTGTTGATAACTTTATAAATTAAACTGCGAAATAGAATCGCAGTTTTTTATTTAATCCATTGTTGGCTTATATTGGGGAAATAAATCAAGTAATGCTGCTTGATGAATATGGCTATTGTTCAGAGTCGGTTTGATTGACAGTGCATATTTATGGTGTATAATGACATCACAGTAGGAAAAAGTGGAAGAATGTGGGGATATGTGGGTAATAAATAAAAAGCTATGTTTATCGGAGAGTATAGCCACAAAATCGATCAAAAGGGGCGCTTGGCGGTTCCCGTTAAGTTTCGCCGCGAATTAAGAGACGGGGCAATTGTTACCCGCGGTTTAGATAATTGTTTGTTTTTATATACCAAAAAAGAATGGGACAAGATGGCGGAAAAGCTGTCTCGTTTGCCGATCAGCCAGTCTAATACCCGCGCATTTTCACGCTTGATGCTGGCAGGAGCCATGGATGTTGAAATTGATAAACAGGGCCGAATCATTGTTCCCGATTATTTAAGAAAATTTGCCGGTTTATCAAAAAATACCGTGATCGCCGGATTATTAAATAGATTGGAAATTTGGGACGAAAGTAAATGGGAAGTATACAAGAGAAATACGGAAAAAGCTTCCAATAAAATCGCTGAGGCTTTGGGCGAGTTGGACGTATAAAAAAAATTATGTCGCAATATCATGAACCGGTCATGTTGAAAGAGGCCATCAGGCTGCTGGATCCGAAACCGAACGAAAATTTTATTGATTGTACGCTTGGCGGCGGCGGACATGCTGAGGAAATTTTAAAAAAAAATGGCAGTGGAAGGGTTCTGGGAATCGATTTGGATCAAGAGGCCCTAGATGAATCCAGAGATAGGCTAAAAGGATTTCAAGAAAGAATGGTTTTTGTTCAAGGAAATTTTGCTGATTTAAAAAATATTGTTCAGGTAAATAAATTTACTGATATTAGTGGAATTTTACTGGACTTAGGCGTTTCTTATCACCAGTTGAAATCTCCCGGCAGAGGATTTTCTTATCGCTTGGAAGGCGAGTTAGATATGCGCTTGGGGGAAAAAATCCCGGTTAGCGCTAAGGATTATATTGAAGGAATCTCTGCGAATGATTTAAAAAATATTTTGGAAAAATACGGTGAAGTTAGGAGCGCGGAGAGAATTTCGCAAAAAATTATTGATTATCGTAAAAATATAAAGATTGCCAGTACTTTAGATTTAACCCGGTCGGTTTTAGGAAAAAAAGAAATAAATAAGACCAACGTTAAATTAATTTCACAAGTATTCCAAGCTATTCGGATCGCGGTGAACAATGAGCTGGAAAATCTAAACCAAGTTTTGTCGCAAGCGCTGGAAATATTAAGGCCATCAGGCCGGATGGTGGTGATATCTTATCATTCACTGGAGGATCGAATCGTTAAAAAATATTTTCAAAAAGAAGCCAGAGATTGTATTTGTCCCGACGACGCTTTGCAGTGCCAATGCGATCATAAAAAAAGATTAAAAATAATTACAAAAAAACCGCTGACTGCTTCCAAATCTGAAATTTTAAGCAATAGAAAAGGCAGAAGCGCAAAATTAAGAGCAATAATAAAAATTTAAACAAAAACGCCATGTCAGCTTATCTAACAATCACAAATTCAAAAACCATGAAACGAGGCATTAGAAAAAAAACTTTGCCGAAAAATTTTAGAATCGGACCGGTAACATTTGTGGTAATTGCGGCTGCCACGTTTGCGTTTATTGGTTTTATGTTTTTGGCGCAATTATTCCAATCATCTACCAAGGGGTATGAGATTACAGAATTAAGAAGCGTGGCTAATGAATTGAAGGAAGAAAATAAAAAACTTGAAATAAAGGCGGCGGAGCTGAGATCTTTTGATAATATTGACGAGTCAGTCGAAAAGCTTAATATGGTTAAATCTGACTCGGTTGTTTATTTAAAGAAAACCGGCGGAACAATCGTGGCGGCCAACAGATAATTCTGCGATATGGAGCCGAACATGCGAGACAGATCTAAATGCAGCGAAGTTATTCCAGAAGAGCCTTTATTATATGATAAAAAACCAGGAAAAAAATAAAAAATCCATTTCTCGAAATGATCTATTGATTATTGCAACTATTATTTTTGCAATTATTATTGTATTTAGATTGTTTAATATTCAGGTTATCAAGCATAATTACTTTTTAGCTTTGGCCTCTGATCAGCAAAAAATGTATGAAGAGCTGGTGCCGGAAAGAGGCAGAATTTATATTGAAGATCGATTTACCAAAAATCTTTATCCCCTGGCGATAAATAAAAGATTGAATTTGGTTTATGCGATTCCCAAACAGATCAAAGATACGGAAAAAGTAGCTGTAGCGCTTGAAGAAATTTTAGAAATCCCCAAAGAAGAAATATTGGAAAAAATATCCAAGCAAGAAGATTTATACGAATCAATAAAGCGTCGCGTAACCGATGATAAAATTGAAGAGATAAAAAATAGAGATCTGGAGGGAATTCGTTTTCAGCCGGAAGATTGGCGTTTTTATCCGGATGGAGATTTTGCTTCTCACGTTTTGGGATTTGTGGGTTATGTCGGTGATGAAAAAAGAGGCAGATATGGCATTGAGGGTTATTATAATGATCTTTTATCAGGCAAAGAAGGATATTTATCAACTGAAAAAGATCCGACCGGCCGATTTATTTCAATTGGAGATGAAGTGCTTAATCGGGCGCGGGACGGAGATGATTTGGTATTGACGCTGGACCGCTATATCCAATTTAAAGTTGAGCAAAAACTTAAGGAAGGCGTGGAAAAATTTGGTGCAGAAAATGGAACAGTAATTGTTATGCAGCCATATACCGGCGAAATAATCGCTATGGCCAACTATCCGAATTTTGACTTAAATAAGTATTCAGAAGTAGAAGATATTGGCGTTTTCAGTAATTCGGCGATCTATAATTTATATGAGCCCGGGTCGGTATTCAAACCGATTATTATGACATCCGCTCTGGATTTAGGGCTGGTTTCTCCCGATTCCACTATGGTTGACAACGGAGCGATAGAAGTTGATGAATTTACAATTCGCAATTCCGACGGATTAAGCAGCGGCGAGGTTACCATGACGGAAATATTAGAAAAATCCATTAACGTCGGCATGGTTAAGGTCGGACAAAAAATGGGAGCGAAAAATATCTATAAATATCTTGATAAATTCGGCTTTAATGATTTATCTGGAGTGGATCTGGATGTAGAGGTGCCGGTAAGTATTTCTGATTATGAAAGTTGGAGCGACGCTGATCAAGCCACTATTACTTTTGGACAGGGATTAGTGACTACTCCAATGCGCTTAGTGACTGCAACCGCCGCTATCGCAAACGGCGGGAAACTTATTCAGCCCCATGTGGTAAAAAAGATTATCCGGGCCAATGGCGACGAGGAGGTAATCGGAACGAAGGAAGCCAGAGAAGTAATCTCGCCATCGGTAGCAGCGACCGCATCGGCTATGATGGTCTCAGTGGTAGAAAATGGCCATGCCACAACAGCTAAAATTAATGGATATAAAATTGCCGGCAAGACGGGTACCGCCCAGGTTCCCAATCAAGATAAGCCTGGATACGATCCCAATAAAAAAATTGCTACCTTTATCGGTTTTGGCCCGGTTGAAGATCCGCAATTTGTCATGCTGGTAAAATTTGATAATCCCGGAGGCAATGTGTGGGCAACTTCTACGGCTGCGCCGATATTTAAAGAGATAGCTGAAGAGATATTGCGCTATTATCAAATTTCGCCTACTGAATAAAATAATAAAAAAAATTGAAAAATTTATTAGAAAAAATATTAAAGAAGCTAGCTATTCTTACCTTAAAGAGATATCGCCCCAAGGTGGTGGGAATAACGGGGAGTGTGGGTAAAACCAGCACCAAAGAAGCGGTAAATATAGTTTTAAGCAAAAAATATCAGGTTAGAAGTAATATTAATAACTATAATAATGAAATTGGCGTACCGCTTACTATCTTGGGAGAAAAAACGGCCGGCAGATCTATTATTGGTTGGATAATAATTTTTATTAAATCGATTTTTAAATTAATAAAAACCAATTATCCCCAAATTTTAGTATTGGAGATGGGGATTGATAAACCGCATGATATGGATTATTTGTTAAGCTTTGTCCGACCGGATATAGCTATAGTTACAGCAATATCTGAAATACCGGTACATTTGGAAAATTTTAATAGCGTTAAAGAACTAGCCAAGGAAAAATTAAAAATTATAAAACAGTTACCCGAAAACGGCGCTGCTATTATAAATCACGATAACCAAATAATCAAAAAGTATCTGCCCAAAATTAACCAAAAAATTGTGGGATTTGGATTATCAGGCAGTGCCGAAATTAAAGCGGATAACGTGCTGCTGGATTCAAAGGAATTAATGCTGGACGACGGCATCAGGGGGTTGTCTTTTAAGCTACATTATGAGAAAAGCTCATTGCCCGTCAGGTTGCCATATATACTAGCTGAACATCAAATTTATGCAGCTTTGGCCGCAGTCGCCTGTGGATTAATCTTTGATATGAATTTAATTGAAATAGCGGAAGTTATCAAAAAATTACGGCCGCCGAAAGGGAGATTAAATATTATTGCCGGTATTAAAGGAACTACGATTATTGATGATACTTATAATGCTTCACCCGATTCTACCCAAGCAGCTCTTAATCTTTTACAGAAGCTTTCTGCCGGCGGGAGGAAAATTGCAATATTGGGAGATATGAAAGAACTGGGAATAAAGTCGGAGGAGGCGCACAAAAAAATTGGGCAAGTTGTATCTGAGTCGGCCGATATTCTTGTTGCGGTGGGGCAGGATGCGCAATATATAGCAGAAGCGGCGCAGAAAAACGGAATTAGCTCTGATAAAATCTATTACTTTACTGATTCCAGTCAGGCCGGTAAATTTATTCAAAATAGCGTTCTTAGATCAAATGACATTATTTTAGTAAAAGGTTCACAGGCGCTACGAATGGAAAAAATTGTTAAAGAAATTATGGCAGATCCGCTACGAGCAGCTGAATTAATCGTTAGGCAGGAAAAGAAATGGCTGAAAGAATAGAAATACAAATTTAATTATTATATATTTTACATTTTAGTAAAAAGTAGTATTATATATTAAAGATATATCGAATAAATTATTAAATGAAAAGGCTTCATAAAAAAATATTGCTTGTTTTTTCTTTGTTTTTTGCGTTGGCAATTTTGTTTAATTTATTGCCCTGCGACATCAAGGCTCAATCTCAGGAATTACTTTGGCAAAGGGTATTTTGGGGATGCCGCGATAGCGGTACCAATGAAGGCATAAATTCCATGGCGGTATTTAAAGGTAAGCTTTATATCGGTACGCTTAATTTAGCCGGGGGAGAAATTTGGTATTTTGACGGCAAAGACTGGAAAAAATTGGGCACTAAAGAAATTCCAATCGGAGAGCTGCCCTTTCAACAGCAATTAATTTATCGGCTGCAAAGTCCATATGCGGCCATGGCCTTCGTACTTCTGGCCTTAGCTAATTTATTGTCTATAATATCATTATCATCACTACTGCCATATCTTATGTATCTTTGGCAACTGCTGACTGAACCATTTTTATACTTCAGTAAAAAGAAAAGAAAATGGGGTGTTGTTTATGATTCTTTAACTAAGCAGCCGGTGGATTTGGCCGTAGTGCGTTTATTTGACGCTGAAACAAAAAAATTAGTTGAAACAAAAATAACCAATTTGGAAGGAAAATATTTATTAATTGTTGATTTCAATCGTAAATATTATGTGACGGTAACTAAACATGGCTATAAATTTCCAACTAAAATTATGGCCGCCGAAATTAAAGACAAAGAATTTGATAATTTATATCACGGCGAAGAATTTCAAATCGGAAAAGAAAAAGAAGATGATCAAGGATTTATTGCATATAATATTCCGCTTGATCCGCTAGCGGGTTATGTCGCTACCGGTGACGTGGGAGCAAAAATGAAAACAGACATTGCTACATTGGAAGATTTTAATAAGTTAGATGAGGAGGCCCAGAGAAAAAGGAATAATAAGATTATTTGGAGGAGCAGATTTAAAACGGCGAATAAAGTTATCGCTTATCTGGGACCGATGTTGGGACTTACCAGCTTCATTCTTAATCCGGGCTTATTTACTTATCTGTTGTTGATGGCGCACGTGTTGATATTGTTATTATTTAGAAGGCTGGCAATGGGAAGAAAAATTAAGCCATGGGGCAAGGTTTATGATGTTCAGAGCTTTAGAGCGTTGCCAAATACGGTAGTGAGAATCTTTGATACTACCTATGGCAGATTGATGCAAGCCTATATCACAAAAGCAGATGGACGCTATGGGTTTTTAATCGGAGACGAAATAAATAGCAATATTATTCCCACCAAGAACGGCTACATATTTCCCGATAAAGAAATGAGAGTAGAAACAAGCAAGGATGTGGAAAATGATATTGGCATGAAAAAAATTAAAAACTAATAAATTATGATTGCACAAATCAAAAAAAGAATGTTGAAGATCGATATTTATTATGTTGTCTTTGTATTATTTATAATAAGCGCAATAATATTTACTGCCTTTTTTTCGGGCGGCTGGAATAAAATTAGCGCCCAAGAGAGTAAGGCAATCAATTTTCAATCAATGGCAGTATATAAAAATTATTTATATTCCGGAGCTGAAAATTCTTTGGATGGGGCGGAAATTCGTAGATTTGATGGGTTTAGATGGGAAGAAATAGCGGATCGTGGCCTAGGGAATGCCAATAATACTTCAATTTCTTCAATGATTGTGTTTAAAAATCGGCTATATGTTGGTACTAAGAATATTTCTCAGGGGGCAGAATTATGGGTTCACAATGGAAGTAATTGGGATTTGATAGTAAATTCGGGCATTGATTCAACCAACAATATAGAATTTATGTCGATGGAAGAACTAAACAATAAATTATATATTAGCACCATAAATGAAGTTGACGGCGGGAGAATTTATTCATATGACGGCAGTAACATAAATAATGAAATTAGAGACGGTTTTGGAGATAAAAATAACACCGCTATTCCGATTATAAAAGAGCATCAGGGAAGATTATACGCAGGAACTTTAAATAAAACAAATGGAGCCCAGCTGTGGAAATATGATAGTAATAATTGGAATAAAATAATCGGAAATGGAATAAATGACATAAATAATATCGGCATTTATTCGATGGAAATATTTCGCGGGCAGTTATTTTTTGGAACCTGGAACGAAGAGAGCGGGGGAGAAGTGTGGAGATTTAATAATGATTTAAGCGCCTGGAGTCGAGTAAGCCAGAGCGGATTTGGCTTAAAAAATAATATTGCCATGATGTCCATGATAGTATATGGAAAATATTTATATGTCGGCACCTATAATGAAAAATCATGCGGCGAGTTATGGCGCACTGATGGCACCGAAGCTGTTATTCCCCAATTTACCACAATTATTTTAGTTTTAACCTTAATAGCTTCGGCTTTTATATATATATTTATTCGCTCTAAATATAAGCAAAATTAAAGCTGGCTTGAGTTTTATCATTACTTCGGATATTATTTGGCACTCGAGATTTATTTGATAGGATTTAAAATACCCCGTCTGTTGAAGATGGGGTTTATAAAATATATATGGCCTCATCGTCTAATGGTTAGGACAGATGGTTCTCATCCATCAAACGGGGGTTCGATTCCCCCTGAGGCTAAGGTTGTATAAAAATTATTTAAATTAATAAATATACAGGACCGCTTATGCTGATTAAAAAAATTAGTATTTTATGAAGGTATTTATTCAGGCGTTTATGAAGAATAGGATAAAAATATTTGCCTTGTTGGTATCGGTGATGTTAATTACTGTTTTAAATTTTGCTTTTGCGGATGATAATGTTATTGAAGATTCTACTCCGCCAATACTGCCTGAATTTATTGAAGCGGGAGCTGATCAGCAAATTAAAAATTGGGAGAAAATATTCGGTAATCAATTTATTGATATTATTAACGCCATGGAGGCGGTTAAAACGGGAGATGTACAAACTTTTGTGAGATCCGGAGTTAATATAATTAAAGTTGCTCCGGAAATTTTGCCCAGGCTAGGCTTAGACCTGATTATTCCGGTTAATGATAATTATTTAGGAAATATAAAGATAGATCCGGAAATAATTGATGCCGGAATAAATTTTGACAATCAGGTATTGGAAATTGAAAATCTGCAAAATATGGACGTTGAAAGCTTAATATTAGAATTGGCAATTTCCGGTTATAATTCAGATCGAATAAAAATTATTAAAAATATTAATGAAAATATAATTACTCTTAATAGCGACGGAATTATCGCTAAAACCAAATCCGCAATTGAGCTTAAAGACGGCAAGCTTTTTATTTTCAACCGGGAAGAAAAGCAGGCTGAAGAAATTAACAAACTTCCATCTTATGCTTTGCGTGAAGTAAAGACGCGCTATAAAAAATTTCAAGAAAATAGCATAAATTTGCAAATTGACGAAGGAGAAGCGATTTATGAAATTGATGGATGTATTGATGGAAAAATACTGTGGATAATACCGATTAAAACTAATATGTTGGTAACATACGATGCCCAAAAGGGATTGATAAAACACATTGATAAGCCATGGTGGGAGATATTGGTTTTTTAAAAAATTTCTCTTGACAGTACAATTTTATAAAATATAATGATATTAGCACTCTATATGATAGAGTGCTAAATTATCTAAAATAATGGAAATAAGAAAAGAATTAATTTTAGGATCTCTTATAAAAAAATATATAGACAGCGCTAAGCCGGTCAGTTCTTCTGAAATTGCGGAAAATTTTAAAGTTAAGGTTTCTACTGCCACTATCAGAAATGAAATGCAGGAGTTGGAAGAAGAGGGATATATTTTTCAACCCTACACATCTGCCGGCAGAGTGCCAACCGACAAGGGTTATCGGTATTTTGTCGATACTTTAATGAGGGAAAAGAAATTAAATCATAATGAACAGAGAGCGTTACAAACTGAATTATTAAAACTGCGCGCCCAGCATAATCGGATGGCAAAAAGCATGGCTAAAATGCTGTCACTGATGTCTAGCAATCTGGCATTATCGGGCCTAGTGGATTCAGATTCGGTGTGGGATTTCGGCATGTCGGAACTTCTTAAAAATCCGGAATTTAAGGAATCAGACAAGGTTTGCCAGGTGGCTGAACTATTGGAATATATCGATGAAAACATTGATCAATTGGCGCAGCAAACACAGAAAAAAAATATTGAGATATTTATCGGTAGCGAGAATCCTTTAGCCAAAGTTGAAAGCTGCAGCATGATATTATCCGGGATAGAATTTCCTTCGGGCGAAAGGGGAATAATCGCAGTGGTGGGTCCCAAAAGAATGCAATATTCAAAAAATATTTCGTTGGTTAAATATGTAAAAAAGTTATTAGGTTCAGGTCTAGTGGTAGTTTTTGCAATAATAATTATTTAAAATGAATAAAAAAAATATTTTTAATAAAAAAGAAGAAAAAGGCGAAATAGAAATTTTAAAAAAGCAGGTTGAAGAAAATTTAGCCGGATGGAAAAGGGCGAAAGCTGATTACGAAAATTTAAAAAAACGTACGGCTGAAGAGAAAAAAAAGTTGATGGAATATGTTAATGCGGAAATGATTTTAAACTTATTACCCGTGGTGGATAATTTTGCCAATGCTTATAAAAATATTCCAGCAGAAATTCAAGATAATAATTGGGTGCGGGGAATAGGTTTTATTAAGGATCAATTCGATAAATATTTACTGGATAATGAGGTGGAATCGATAAAAAGCCTGGGGGAAGATTTTGACCTGGAAATGCATGAAGCGATTGAATCGGTAAAAAGCAAAGCCGAAAGCGGAAAGATTATTGAGGAAATTCAAACTGGTTATAAATTTAAAAATAAAGTCATTAGGCCCGCTCGGGTCAAAGTGGCTAAATAATAATTAATAAAAAGAAAGGAAAAAACTATGCCAAAATTTTCATTACAGCCATGGTGGGATCCTTTCGAGGAGTTTGACAGTTTTTTCGAAAGAAATTTGCCAAAGGCTTGGGAAGGAGAAGTTAAACTAGCTCCGGCCTGCGATGTTTATCAAACTGACAATCAAGTAGTGGTTGAAACTTCAGTTCCGGGAGTAGATCCGGATAAGATTGATATTTCGATTGAAGACGATATGTTGACAATAAGGGGAGAAACAGAAAAAAAGGAAGAGATAAAAAAGGAAAATTATTTTAAGAAAGAGATTCGAAAGGGGAGTTTTTCTCGCATGGTTAATTTGCCGTTTCCGGTAATGGCCAATGAGGCCAAAGCCAAATTTGAAAACGGTATTCTAAAGATTAATATTCCCAAAGCGGAGCCGATAAAGGAAATTAAAAAGATCAAAGTAAATATTGAAAAATAAGAAAAATTTGAGCTATCTCGAATAAGAGGTAGCTCGCTGCGGGTAAATTATCAATTAGTTTATCCACAGGGAGAAAAATAATTTAAAAGTAATATTAATTTAGAAAGGATAAAACAATGTCAAAAATATTAGGAATAGATCTGGGCACCACCAACTCGGCTATGGCCGTAGTTGAGGGCGGAGAGGCGCAAGTTATTGAAAATAAAGAAGGCAATCGAACCACGCCCTCAATGGTAGCCATAAAATCTGATGGAGAAAGAGTTGTGGGGCAGCTTGCAAAAAGGCAAGCCGTTACTAATCCACAAAATACCATATTTTCTGTAAAAAGATTCATCGGTAGAAAATATTCTGATGAGGATGCAAAAAAAGATATTGAGTTAATGCCATATAAGATCAAAGAGGGGAAAAACGGCAGCATTATCGTTGAAATGAATGGAAAAGATCATACGCCTCAAGAAATTTCCGCCATGATCTTGCAAAAAATGAAAGTGGATGCGGAAGATTATCTGGGAGAAAAAGTTGAGGACGCGGTTATTACCGTCCCCGCTTATTTTGACGATTCGCAAAGGCAAGCGACCAAGGACGCAGGAAAGATTGCCGGCCTAAATGTTAAAAGAATAATTAATGAACCTACGGCCGCAGCTTTGGCTTATGGGCTTGATAAAAAGAAAGAAGAGAAAATTGTGGTTTACGATTTGGGCGGTGGAACGTTCGATGTGTCGGTTTTGGAAGTAGGCGATAATACAGTTGAAGTTAAAGCTACTAATGGAGACACTCATTTGGGGGGAGACGATTTTGACCAGAAAATTATTAACTGGCTAATTGAAGAGTTTAAAAAAGACCAGGGAATCGATTTATCTAAAGACCAAATGGCGCTGCAAAGGCTAAAGGAATCTGCAGAAAAAGCAAAGCACGAGCTGTCAACAACAATGGAATCTGATGTTAACCAGCCATTCATTACTACTGATTCAAGCGGACCTAAACATTTGAACATAAAATTAACACGCGCTAAATTAGAAGAACTTACTGCGGATTTAGTGCAGAGAACATTGGAACCTACTAAAAAGGCGTTGGAAGATGCGAAGTTAAATACATCGGATATCGACGAAGTAATATTAGTCGGTGGCCAGACCAGAATGCCGGCAGTTCAAAAAGCGGTTGAGGATTTATTTGGCAAGAAGCCGCATAAGGGAATAAATCCGGATGAAGTAGTTGCCATGGGCGCAGCTATTCAGGGCGGAGTAATGAGGGGTGATGTTAAGGACGTTTTGCTTTTAGATGTTACTCCCTTAACTTTAGGTATTGAAACATTGGGTGGAGTAAGAACTCCATTAATTGAAAGAAATACGACTATTCCGGCTTCTAAATCACAGATATTTTCTACGGCAGCCGACAACCAGCCATCCGTAGAAATTCATGTTTTGCAAGGTGAAAGAGAAATGGCGGCTGATAATAAATCGCTGGGAAGATTTATGCTTGATGGAATTCCTCCGGCACCGCGCGGAGTGCCTCAAATAGAAGTTAGTTTTGATATCGATGCCAATGGTATTTTAAACGTAAAAGCGATTGATAAAGCTACTAACAAGGAGCAAAGCATAACTATTCAAGGCTCCACCGGTCTTTCTAAGGAAGAAGTTGAAAAGATGAAAAAAGATGCGGAAGAGCATGCCGAAGAAGACAAGAAAAAGAAAGAAAAGATTGAAATTAAAAACAATGCGGAAACATTGGTAAATTCTACCGAAAAAACATTAAAAGATGCCGGTGATAAAGTTGATAAAAAAGTCAAGAAATCTGTCGAAGAGAAAGTTGAAGCATTGAAGAAAGTAAAAGATAGCGATGACGTGGATGCAATCAAAAAAGCAGCGGATGAATTAAGCCAAGAGATTCAAAAAGTCGGCCAGCAAATGTATCAAGCCGCACAGCAAAATCAACAAGCTGGACAAGCAGCTGACAAAAATGCGGGGAAACAAGACGATAAAGATAAAACAAAACCTGAAGAAAATGTTAAAGGCCGGGGCGAAGATGTAAAAAAGGATAAAAAATAAATTATAAATATCACGTCATCTAAGGCAGGCAGTGAGATGTAAGCGCATATAATTGTGTTTACAGACTAAAAAACCCAGGATGGCGTGGTTATTTAATATGAAATATGCCAAAAGACTATTATGAAATATTGGGTGTGGCTAAGGATGCCTCTGAGGTCGAAATAAAAAAAGCTTATCGAAAAGCTGCGCAAAAGCATCATCCCGACAAGGGCGGAGATGAGGCAAAATTTAAAGAGGTTAACGAGGCATATCAGACACTATCTGATAAACAAAAAAGAAGCCAATATGATCAATTTGGGTCTGCTTTTGGGCAAGCGGGAGGACAACCCGGCGGCGGATTTTATCAACAGGGTGGTTTTTCCGGGCAAGAAGGATTTTCAGGTTTTGGCGGCGGGCAATATTCTCAACAAGGCTTTAATATAAATTTAGATGATTTAGATCTAGGTGACATTTTTGGCAGTTTTTTTGGGGGAGGCGCAGGAAAATCCAGGAGAACTGGCCCGATTCAAGGTGATGACATAAGTGTTAATATTGAAATATCGTTTGAAGACGCTTTTTGGGGCGTTGAAAAAGAAATTGAACTTTATAAACGAGATAAATGTGAAAGATGCCATGGCAATGGAGCGGAACCGGGAACAAAAATTGAAACTTGTAAAACCTGTAATGGATCCGGAAAAGTGAGAAAAACGCAGCAAACAATAATGGGAGCATTTACACAGGTTGTTACTTGTCCGGATTGTCGGGGAGAGGGTAAAAAAGCGCAAAAACCATGCGTAAAATGCGGTGGAGACGGTCGAGTTAAAGAATACAAAAGAATTAAAATAAAAATTCCCGCAGGTATTTCCTCCGGTCAGACCATAGAAATTGAAGGAGCGGGAGAAGCCGGTTTAAAGGGTGGGCCAAATGGAAATTTATTTGCCACCGTTAATGTCTCTAAACACGAAGAATTTGAAAGAGTTGGGAATGATATTAAGGTGGTAGTGCCGATCAGCTTTACACAGGCAGCGCTGGGAGGAGAAATAAATATTAATACACTAAAGGGGAAAATAGCTTTTAAAATTCCGGCGGGGGTGCAAAGCGGAAAGATTTTTAAAATTGCCAACATGGGCATGCCCTATATTCATAGTAATAAAACCGGAAATTTATTAGTGGAAGTAATGGTAGTGACGCCTAAAAAACTAACTAAAAAAGAAAAAGAATTATTTTTAGAATTGGCTGGAGAGGATGGGCAAAGCGGAAAAGTAAATAATAAAAGTTTTTTCCATAAAATATTTGAATAAAAATTATTTTACATACATTAGATCTTATGCTAAAATAATATAAATAGATTTATAAAACAAAAAACAAAAATGCAGTATATCGGTAACTTAATTTCTAGCATAAATTGGACGGTTCCAACTTGGGATCTTTTTATAATAATTTTTTTTACTGCGGTTGGGATCCTTTTCGCCTTTACCTTGGGAAGAGCCAGAGTATTATTCGTTCTGCTGAGCCAATATATCGGACTGGCTATTACATCTACTTTGCCTTTTATTACAGACGAAACTTCCTCAAAATTTCATCTGGGTTCCGTATCGGCGCTTAAAGTGGTAGTTTTTATTTTTTGTGTAGTAATACTTTTTGTATTGTTTTCCCGCATGGGAGCCTTATCAAGCTTTTCCGGAAAAATAAATCCATTGGTAGTTTTATTATTCAGTTTTTTACTGGTAGGGTTATTGATAAGCATAATTTTATCTTTTCTTCCGGCTGAAACGATCTCATCATTTGCTCCAATTACCAAAAAATTATTTACCACCAATGTTTCCAAACTTGCGTGGATGTTGGTGCCGATTTTAGCCATGGTATTAATAAAAAAGAAGGAGTCATGATAAATTTATATTGACTTCTGGTGTTTAATAGAATAATTTTATATATATATTGTCATGCTGACTTCTCGGTTTTACTGAGAAAAAGGATTTTTTGCATTTGCAATGAGATCCTTCTCCCACTTTGCGGGATCAGGATGACGTTGGTTTTATTATGGGACGTTAGCTCCCCTCCTACGGCGGGCAGGCAGCAGGTACCCGCCTCGACTCGCAGTCGCTCGTCGACGCGAGGCGGGGAGCAGTCCCGCTTGGCGGGAAAGGTCACAGCGTAGAATCATTAATAATTTAATTTATATGGGACGTTAGCTCAGCAGGTAGAGCAGCTGCCTTTTAAGCAGAAGGTCACAAGTTCGATTCTTGTACGTCCCATAGTGTAGGAAATTGAGAGCGAGAAGCTCTCTTTTTTCTTTTGTTTAAGCCAATTGTTTGAGGTTCTAACATTCTGGAAAAAGCTTTTATCTCAGAAGAGGCTTTTTGAATGAGTAATAGGGGTTTTTGTACTTGTATACTTAAAATATTGTTTTTTAGGAAGAGGTTCGAACCTAGTATAGAAAGCACATTCTTTCTATCTTCAAGGGTGCCATTTTCAAATCTGTATTTAGCAGTTTCTGCAAATTTAAACATTTCTTCTGCTTTGTCTAACCAGTCGTCTACTCGGTTGTCTGTGTCTTTGAGAAGTTTCTGGAAATTATCCTTTTCTTTTATTAATTCCCTCTTTTTATTTTTAAACTCTTCTTCTGTAAGCTCTCCATTAGTTCTCATATCAATCAATCTATCTACTTTCTGGATACAATTGTTGTATTGTCTTTGTTGCGTAGACAATAATTCTTCTCTATTTATGGATTCTTTTTTATTTCGTTCCCGCAATTCATCTAATGCCCACTGATAAAACTTGTTAGGAATTTCAATTTTTTCTAATACATTTTTAATTTGCTTCTCTAAATTTTCAACTCTTATATTTTTTTGGGAGCAGGGTATTTTTTTACGTTTTGTGCAGTGATAGTATGTGTATCTATGTATATTACCATTTATTTGTTTTTTAATTTTATCTTCTGCGGTTATACTGCATCCGCACTCACCACAGCGTATAAGGCCTGTATAGGCGAATTTATGAGTCTTGGGGCGAGGTTTGCCCTTTCTACCTAAAATGATTTGAATCTTGTCATATTCTTCTTCTGTTATCATTTGATGGTGTTTACCCGTAAACCAATCACTACTACCCTTTGGATATTCAAATTCTCCATAATAAAATGTATCAGTTAATATTCTATATAAGGTGCTTAGTGAAAATTTCTTGCCCTTCTTATTTCTAAGACAAAGCTCGTTAATAGCAATTTTGTATATTTCTGGTACCGTATAATTACCTGTGAGAACTAAATCAAATACTTCTCTTAAACCATTAAAGCTATCCGGATCAATGATTATTTCCTTACCATCTTCATAGCCTTTAGGATTGTGCATATATCCCAGGGTTAATCGGTTAGGAAACCATCCTCTTTGAGCTTTTGAATTAAAGCCTCTTTTTACATTTTGGCTTAAATCTTTAACAAATTGATTTGCTACACCGAACTCAACATACATCATGACAACATTATCATTAGGATAATAGCTATGACTATATGCTTGTATATTTTTAATAATATTACTTTGCAGTAAATATATAATTTGACCTCCATCTACTGAGTTTCTGGCAAGCCTATCAAGTTTCCAGCACAAAATTCCGTCAGCTTCGCCATTTTGAATTTTGCTTAACATTTCGTTAAAAACGGGGCGACCAGGAGCTTTAGCTGACATAGATTCTTTAAATATCTTTACGATCTTAATATTTACTTGCTTAGCTTTTTTTCTTAATTCTGATATTTGAGAATCAATTGAAGCCACTTGTTTATCTTCAGCCTCTGAGGATTTGCGAGTATAAAGAAAGTATTTAATTTTAGGTTTGTCTTCATTCATATATTTATCTTATTAACTAAAAGGACGACCCTGGTTGACCCAACTATTACTCCAAGGAGTAGTTTGTTGGCAGAGTCGCCCATCATAGCGACAAACAAAAATTCCTTGGAAAATTATTAATAGTGGGTCAACGTATATATTATATCTTTTTATTGATTATAAGTAAAGTATCAAATTCTATATAAGTAAGCTAACAGAAATATAAAAATCTTTCTCAAATCTATCTCGCATTTTTTTTAGACGAAGATGCTTCTTGGTTGGCTTTCCTTTATAATAATATTTTGTTATTTCATTTTCAAAATTTTCAATATCATAAATTGTTATTGAGCTTTCACGATAATTACCTCCTTGTCTTTGTGATTTATACGAAATATCCGCACAATATCTGCATCCAAAATATTTACCCGCCTGATACAAAACACCTACTCGTTTATTACATGCATGACCATTTCTTATTAAAGGACATCTAAACCAATATCTTGTTCCTCCATAATTGCACTCCGTGGTGGTTAATTCTATTTTATAATCAAGAGATTCTTTATCATCGCTATAAATATCTGAATATGAATAAGATATTTTTATATAGCAATCATCTGGTTCATCTTTACTTGTAGTAATAATCTTAAAATTAATACTATTTTCATATCCGAACGAAGTCCATGTTAAAACTCCGCAAGATTGGCCGCCTTTTGAGTTTATGTAGCCCCACTTTTTGAGCATAAATATACTTATACTATTGGATTGTTCTGCTAATGGTTTTGCCATATTTTTCTTAAAATACCGAAATTAATAGAGATAAGACGTAAAATTGTTGATTTTATTGGCTAAATCCTTAAATAAAGTATTGCAACTGGATGTCATATTTTTAAATTATTTACCCCACTACTCGACTCACTATTGTTTTTCTTATTTGCAGAGTTTAACAGGGGAGTAGGATATATTAATATTTTACGTTTATCACTTGGGTCTCGCTCTTGCATTATTAATCCCGCTGTTTCTAGCATTGGGATTATATGCTGTCTAAGTTGCCAGTCTGCTATAAATCTGCCGTGAATTTTGTAATGCATTTGAACAATATCTTGTCGTGATAATCCCAACTCACCTGTAATTTCTTCAAATCCCTCCGATCGTCCTTCGTTTTTTTCTTTCCAGGCCGGCATAATAACTTCGTGGTAAAGGTTATAAATATATGGCGGTAAATTCAATTCTTGACTTTCTGATATTGAATCCCATATTTTGAAAGCTTTTTCAATATCATCATCACTGGCAGTAATTGTTGATCCTTCCTTTTTCCTAAACCATAAATTCAATAAAGCATTTGCTTTTATTAGCGATATGAGACGACCAACATCTCTTGCGTGTCTAGGTTTCAACATTTTATTATCTAAGACTTTTTTCTCGATTATATCGGGGGAGGCGATTTTGATTTCCTTAATCTTTGCCTGCTTTATTGCCATTATTCTGTTCCGTAATAATTTGCGTTCAGGATTGTTATTTAGGGCTTCCTTGTATGCAGCGGAATCGGATTCTTTCTTAATTTTCTCTTGTATTGCTTCTCTAAGTTTTTCCTGTTTTGTTTCGGGGCTTAAAAGTAGAAATCGTGTTGCTTCTTGTTCATCTATCCTTAGTCCAGCTGTACAAAAAATAACAGAAGGGTAGCCTCTCAGTAGAACGTTTTTTGTCTTTAGTCCAAATTTCTGGCTCTTATCGGTTATTTTAATATTTATTTCTTTCTTATCATGCGATAAAAGAGGCCTTAGCCTTTCCAGAAGTTGGGTGTGTGGTTGGTCTAAGAAGATAAGGATTTTTCTAGACAGGTCAACAATATATCCTTTTCTTTCCTCATCATATTCTCCAACATCATGGAAAAAAGCTGTAGGAGAACAATATCCGATTTCGACAATATCTTTTTCCGGGAACAAGCGTGCAATTTCTGTAGGTATATAAGACTTGCCGGTAGAGGAGGGGGCGTTAAAACTAATATTAAACTGGGAACTTTCAGTATATGCAGATAATTCGCATAGGAAAGTTATGATTTTATTTGTTTCATCTTTTTTAATCGTTAATCCTAGCGTCTTAACAATATCGCTTAATACAATAGGTTTAAATTGTGATGTATCAATTCTTTCGGGATAAGGCCTTGAATATTTACTAAATAAGTCTTCAATATTGCCATTAAGTTTTGTTAAATAATCAGTAATATCCCCTCCATCTCCGACTTCTTCCGGTAAATCAATTTTAAATGTTTCACAATCAGTATTTTCATATATCATATCTGCTACTCGCATAGCTCCTTTATGACCAGCTTCATCATTATCAAAACAGATATAAATTTTCTTGCAATTTTTTAACTTATCGACCCAATCTTGTTTAAAAGTTCCAGCTCCATGCGTTGAGGTAATAGCCGGGATATTTTTTGAAAGCAATGCTAGCATATCCAGTTCGCCCTCGCATATAATAATATTGCCATAATTGTTATTGATTATTTTCCAGTCAAATATTTGGGCTTCAATTCCTTTGGGGTAGGTCATCTTGTCATTGCCAATATCCGGATCTTGTCTAAGTTTAAAAAATTGATAAACTCCCGATTTATCTTTTATTGGAATGGTTATCCAGTTCTTGGTATAGAATTTACCCCAGCCGAGTTTGTAGTCATTTATTATGACATCAGAGATACCTCTACTATTCAGATACTGTCTAATATTTGAAGGAAGGTTATTGTGGCAAGTATTAACTTGTTTAATAGATAATTTGCTACTTTTGGGTTTATTATTTTTATAATCTAGTGCAATATCTTTAATACTATCTCCTAAATGCTTCGCTAATGTTATTAGATTGCCTCTATTTCCACACTTCTTGCATTCGTACTGTCCAGTATTGGAGCTAATATATAAGTGGGCTTCTTTGCCTTTGCTATCTTTGTCGCAACCATTGAATTGGCAATGAATGATAAGCTCTTTACCATTTTCTTGATAAGTAATTCCTTTGCGGTCTAGATATTGTTTTGGTGAAATTGTCTTTATTTTTTGCATAATTTTAATATTAATTTTATTTATTAATTATTACTTTGATATTTTTTCAATTCACAATACATCTCCTTAGTCATTGGCTTATAAATTAATTCAATAAATAGGATAAGATTATTACCTTTTTCATTAGCTTCTTTTCGGCTAATTTTTTTTCCAAAATGCTTAAGGTAAAGTTCTTGAAATTCTTCTATTTTTTTATCAGAAAGTTGCATAGTAATAAGTAAGAATAGATTATTTATCAGAATAAAGCCTATTTTTTAAATTTTTTGCATTATCCCAGAACGATCTTGTTTTTTGTTCTAGCTTGTCATCCCAGAAATCATCAGCAGTTTTTCTGATTCCTTGATCTGAACGAAATATAAATTTAATCTTTTTGGGATTATTTATCCTGTCTAGAGTGAGTAATTCGAACCCTGCTGTCATAAGTGCTACGGCACAGCCGAGATCAAATACACCAAAAATATTATCTCCTTCTAGTGGGATATATTCAGGTTCTTGGTTTTGATTGTTTTGAAATGTTTTTTCCATTGATTTGTAATTAATTAGTAATGCCCTCCTAGTAATTTATATGGCGAGTAGTCAATGAGATAATAAAAAACACCTATTTTGAGGTGTTTTAAAAGTATTTTTTATTTGGTTTAACTCAATGAGATATTAATTTTTATATAAAATCATTGTTTTTTGTTTATATTATTAATGTATTCACTTTTCTCCAACTCTTCCCATTTGTGTTTTTCTGCTTCTGATGAAGCAAGATCCATATAATTCTTTTTGGGTTTATCAGAATGATTGTTTTCTGGTATTAAATTTATATTTATTCTATACTTTTTTTCTTTCGAAAACGCTTCAATGGGGTTTTTTTCAATGTCGAATGTATTAATTAATGTTTTTCTCAATTTAGAAACACGTTTTTGAAAAGCATCAATATTTTTATATTCTTTCGATATATCCGAACCGCCAAGATCTGCCCATGACATCTCATTATTGTAATTAGCTGCATTAATCAACATCTTCCACTGCATATCAGGTGCTTTAGCAGATTTATCATAGAAACCTAATTCCTTATAATTTTTTATTTCATTAAAATTTTTATTATTTTTTAATGTTATCTTAACGTCATGACCATTTAACCATTTAATACATACATCACTCCATTTGGTATTATTTGGTAATATAAAGAAATTTTGTTTTTTTGGAACGATAACTTTTTTACTATCATTAGATATTATTTTTCTCTTTTTAGGCATAACGTCATTCTTTACTTTTTTGTGATTTTGTATGGTTTTTGAATAAACTGCATTTAGTTTCTTTTCATTTACTTTAATTAAAAATTCAATATTAGGTGATAAATTAAAACATTCAGTTATTTGAATAATTTTTTCTTTCTCTAAAGAATAAGTTAATTCCACAAAATTATAATTTCTATGTTCATCTAGATTCAAAAAATTACTAACTGCATCAGTACACATAGTACAAGAATCTATTACAAGCTTGTTGGGGGGTCTTTTTTCAATAATAAGTTTAAGATTTTCAATATAAATTTTTTTCTGCTCTCTATATCTAATTAATGTTTTTATGTCAAGTTTTTTAACTGGTTTAAGTTTATCCTTTTTAAATTTATTAATATATTTTTCTAACCACTGTATTAATTTTTCTCTTTTAAACTCGATAGTAAATTCTAAATTTTGTAGCAGATCAATTAGTTGAGTTGGATTTTCTGACATCAGGTTATTTTTTTCAATAAATATAAGTAATTCATCAATACTCAATTTTCCATTTATAGCCTTGTTTAGTAGATAGCTATCAAAAAAGTTATCTTGTGATAGTATTTCCGCATCAAGAATTTTATTTTTTCCAATTAACTCAAAATATTCTTTAAAAAATTTGTCATTACCAAAATAAGTATTGCCAAAGAAAATACATTTACTAACTTTTAATAAATTCATTTCAATTAATTCTTTTAAATTAAAAGGTATATCAAAGATTGGTACTGGTGTATCAATTCGATCTCTAAACCATCTTCTAGAAGTCATTTCAATTTTATTTTTTTTTGAATCAATTAATTCTTTAATAAAAATAAGTTGTTTCGGATCTAAATATTTCATTGTATTGTAATAGTAATTTATTTAATTTTACCTCTAAATAGCTATAATTCAAGTAAAAGTACAAAAAATAATTAATATATGTTATATTATTAACAACAATTAAATATTGCCTAAACCTTATTAAAAAAGGCATGGCGTGAAATCCACTACTACATAAAGGCGGTCTTCTGTCTTGCTATCATGTAGTAGTGGTTACTGCTCGAAAGAGTAGTAGATAATTCGTAAGGATTATCAGTGAGCGGGAGACCTTTTTGTTTTTGAAATATTATTTACATTAATGTTAGTAAAATGAATAAATTAACCGAAGATGAAGAAAAAATATTAAAAAAGTTTGTCAATAAAGCCCTAGAGGCTGAAATGGTCCAGGCAAAAGATTTAGTTGATAATTGTGATAACAAATACCAATATGCTAAAACACATTCAGTATATGTTAAAGATTGGGAAAAAACTAAGCAAGAAATGTTAAATAGACTAGAAACTAGAAACTTGCCTGAGGGTACTTCTCCAGAGCTTTTGAGAAAAATGATAAATTCATTAGAGCAAGTGTTCAATAAGAAACTTGATCTTGTTCAAAAAGGTTTTTCTGAAAAATTTAATGAATCAATTTATGATTATATTGGGAAAGATGGTAAAACCAAAGGTTGTTTTGGAGTAATAATTATATTAGCGGTTACAGGATTATCGATTATATTAATCTATATTTAAATAGCAATAATAGCTTAATAATATTAAATAAATGATATTAATTAATGTGAAATTATGAAAAAATGTCCATATTGTGCAGAAGAAATACAGGACAATGCAATAAAATGCAAACATTGCAGTAGTTTACTTAATGAGTCTAAGAATGGTCAATCATCAGCGATCGTAAAAGATAAGACCAGGAATAATTGGAGTGGTCTAGCAATAGCATCTTTGGTATTTGGCCTTTTGTCTTGGTTCTTTCATACTTTGTTTATTCCTCAGGTAGTAGCAATAATTCTCGGAATATTAGCAGTGCATTATATTAATAAGAAGAAACAGAGGGGGATTGTTATGGCAGTATTTGGCGTTATCATTGGTATTTTGTATTTGATAGTCGCTTACGTAGTTGTGTATATAGGGATAGAAAATTTGTAATGATGTCCACAAAAATTCTAGCAGGCAGGACATCGATTCACTTCTTGAAGGTGTAGAATATTATTATTTTAAATTAATAATCAATATAATGAGCAAGTTATCATCGGGTGGAAAAAAAGAGTACGAAATATTAATTGCAACAATCGCTAACAAAATATTAGAAAATTCTAAAGATCCTGATTACCATAATCTTATCAAACATTTTTCCTTCTGTGCTATTCTCTCAACTGAAGCACTGATAAAAACAGTTATGTTTCCAGGAGATGAAGATTATAATAACGGTTGCGATCTTTTTTATAGGGACATCGATAAATTCGACTCCAATAAAATTACGACAATGTTTAAATTATATGTAATAAATTATTTAATTGTATTTTTAAATGATAAAAGAACCGTAAACGCAATAGTGGAGATGGGCATTTCAAAACAAATGTTTGTTGATGCAATTTATGCTACACTTGAATTAGATTCAAACGACAAAGACTTTTTTTACAACATGAATAAGATGTACCAAGGTGGTAATTTGGGAAAATATGCACTTACTTTTTATTCATATTTTACAGCATCTGTGCTTGGTGAAAGTGATAAAGATAGTACTAATGCAATATATTATAATGACTTGATGTGTTCTGCATTTGATAATTTTATAAGCGTCTTTGATGAGTTGTTACCATCCTTAAAGGATAATTAGAATTATATTTTTATTTATTAATTAACTATAAAAAACATGAGAAAAATGATTTGTGCGTCTGTTCTTTGTTTGGGTATTTTTGCCCTCGTAGGAATTGCATCGGCTAGTACTGCTGATGTATTACAACCTGCTAGCGCTACAACAAATATGGAATCATTAAGGGTGGGTGTAGCAGGTCAGGGCGGCGTTACTTTCTTTAATGGTACTGTATTAAACGAGGGAGATGATCCTTTTACCGTTGGTGACGATGTTAGAATTGACGGAGGAATATGGAGAGGTTCTTCATATGACAATCAAGCAGTGCAAATATTTGATGATTTACTAGTTGATAGAAATTTAAACGTAACGGGTGATATATCTGTTGAAGCTGTCAATGCAAACTATATGGTAGATACTCATAAAATTAGCGCGGATGAGGCGAGCATAGGTACAATATATACTAGAAATATGTATACAGTAGATACTGTATATGCAAAAGACCTTTGGGCAGATGATACTATATATGCAACTGATTTATTAGTGGATTATATTAATTATGCACCAGCATCGCCTGATTTCAAACCAGGATCAGCAAATCCAGCCCCAGCCCCTATAAGTGATAATGGGAGTATTCAAAGCTGTACACCTGAGCATTATGGACAATTAATATTTAGTGATAAATCAATAGATGGTGGACTTCCAAACCAATTTTACGGTTGTACTGGAACTGGATGGAAACAACTTTAAGAATTTATTATAATATCAGTACTGAGCTTTCTAGTTCCGTTATCCTCCTTTCGGATACTAGAAGCTCAGTTTTTTTATTTAAATTAAATGAAATTGTCTGTATAATGAAATAAATAATATTTAAAAATGAAAACAAAGTTAATTATTCTATTAGCACTTTTTCTGAGCGTTTTTTTATTTACAAACAGTGTAAGTTCTGCAGATGGATTGGCAGAAAGATTGAAAGGAAGAATATTGTTGCAAGTAGAAGATAATGGAGAAGGATGGTATGTTTATCCCAATGATTTAAATAGATATTATTTAGGAAGACCATTAGATGCTTGGAATATTATGAGATATCTGGGCTTAGGAATAACCAATGCAGACCTTGCTAGAATTCCAACAAAAGATGTTGATTGGGATGGCGAAGCTGGACTAATAAATAGAGTTAAAGGTCAAATACTTTTACAGGTTGAAGAGAACGGAGAGGCATGGTATGTATCTCCAGTAAATGGAAAAAGATATTATATGGGAAGACCTTATGACGCATTCATTATTATGAGGTTTTTAGGTCTTGGTATAACAAATACGGATTTATCTACTATTACTACTAATACAATATTTGAAGTTAGAGAGGGAACATACAGAGTAGATAGAGTAGTTGATGGAGATACTATTGATGTAGATATAAATGGTAACATTTCTAGATTGAGGTTGATCGGCATGGATTCTCCAGAAAGTGTTGATCCAAATGAACCAGTCCAGTGTTATGCTATAGAAGCATCTAATAAAGCTAAAGAACTTTTAGAAGGAAAAAATGTAAGAATTGAGGCTGATCCTACCCAAGGATATGTAGATAAATATGATAGATTACTCAGATATGTTTTTATGGAAGATGGCACGAATTTTAATGAGTATATGATTAAAAATGGATTTGCTTATGAATATACTTATAATACTGCATATAAGTATCAAGAAGCATTTAGATTGGCTGAAGCTGATGCTAGAGTGAATGAGAGGGGGTTATGGGCTGATAATGCATGTAATGATACAACACCTACATCGTGTTATTGCTCCAGTAATAGATACAATTGTTCTGATTTCACTACTCACAAAGAGGCTCAAAGTTTATATGAGTGTTGTTTAGATAAGGTGGGATATGATGTACATAGATTAGATGCAGATGATGATGGGTTGGCTTGTGAGAGTTTATAAATTATTTATTAAAAATTATAAAATTTATATAATGCAAGAGCTATATTTTTAAATGACATGAATCAAAATAATCAAAATATAAAATTTATCGATTTGTTTGCTGGTATTGGCGGTATAAGATTAGGATTTGAAAAAGAAAACTATAAATGTGTTTTTAGCTCTGAAATTGATAAGGAATGTCAAAAAACATATTTTCTCAATTTTAAAGAATATCCTCAAGGAGACATTACAAAAATTAGTACATCTGAAATTCCAAAATTTGATGTTTTAACTGCAGGATTTCCATGTCAGCCATTCAGTATATGTGGTAAGCAGAAAGGTTTTAACGATACAAGAGGTACACTTTTTTATGAAATATTAAGAATAATAAAATCAAAGAAACCGGAAGTTGTTTTTTTAGAGAATGTGAAACATTTAATGTATCATGATAGTGGAAGTACACTTAAAATAATTTTAAAAAGTTTAGACGAGCTTGGATATAAGATAAGCTGGGATATTGTTAATGCTAAGGATTTTGGCTTAGCGCAAAATAGAGAAAGAATTATAATTATTGGACATCCTAGAAAAAAATTTGATTTTTCTATGTTACAGCAAAAAAATAATTTAAAAATTAAAGACATTATCGATAAAGAGGGTGATTATGAATATTTAGAAAAAAATGAATATACCTTGCTTGATAAACTTACTCATCAAAAAAAATCAGGTTTAATATTTGCAGGATATAGAAATAAAAAAATAAGAAAAAATGGAGTTAGACCAGATACTTTACATCTATCGAGGGTACATAAGCAACCTAATAGAATATATTCAGCAGAAGGTACTCATCCTACTTTACCGTCACAAGAAAGCTCAGGGAGGTTTTTTATTTTAATAAATAATAAAGTTAGAAAGCTTACTACCTTAGAGTGTTTTAGATTAATGGGTTTTCCTGATAGTTTTAAAAAATATAGCTCTAACGGAAATTTATATAGGCAAATTGGGAATTCCGTGGCTGTACCCATGATTAAAAAACTTGCAAGACAGATCCGAAATCAATTTTTTAAAAAATAAATAAATTATTATGTTTGAGAAACACAAAGAAATTTTAGAGGAAGCTTATTTAAAAGCATCTAAAATATTAAAGAATAATAATAATATACCTATTGCCAACAATAAAATTGATTTTAAATTAATTAATCACTTAGATATAATTTTTGATCATGTCGAAGACTTTTTAGGAGTTGTTAATGTATTAATTACAAGTCTAGCTGAGAAAACTATTAATAAGAAACAAGATATTAGAAAGCATCAATCGAAAATGGAAGGTGGATATTCAGGAAGATCGCTAGATACTAAAGTGGTCACACCCTTTTTAAAGTCAAAACAACTTAAGTCAATGAAAGAAAGTGGATGGCTTACCCGATCATTAGAGCAACATCAGCCCTACAGTTTAAATTATCGAGGTGCTATTAGAAACAAGGATGTAAAAGATTCTTTTTTAAAAACTCTTGATGCGGTACAAAAAGGAATTAATCCAAAGCTGTTATTAGAATATTCATTACAAAGATTAATAATCCAAAGAGAGAAAGAAAAAATAAAAATAAATCCACTTAAGAATAAATCAGAATATAGAATAGAAGAAATTATTAATCTTATTAAAAAACATTTTGAAGAAAGTAAAAAGTCCGGAAAAGCTTTATTACCTGTATTAGTTATTTATACAATTTATGAATGCATGTTAGATCAGGTTGATAGATATAAAAATAAAGTATTAAAACCACTCGGCTCTCATCACTCGGCTGATTTTAGGTCTGGTAGTATTGGGGATATACAAGTATATGATAAAAAGGATAAACCTTTCGAAGGCGTAGAGATAAAATATAATAAAGAAATTAATCATATAATGGTTACAGATGCATTTGAAAAATTTAAAGAGGAGCCAGTTAAAAGATATTATATATTATCTACATTAGAGCCATCAAATGAGGAATTAAAGAAAATTAATGAAGTTACTGATGGCATTGAATCAATTCATGGATGTCAAATAATAGTTAATGGAATATTACCGTGTTTAAATTATTATCTAAGATTGCTCAATGATGTTGATTTATTTATAGAAAAATATACAAGTAATATTATTAGAAGTAAGGATTTGAAAATTGAACATAAAGAGATATGGAAAAAATTGATTGAGTCTGGTTACAAATAATAATATAGAAAAAAATAGACATTTTACCGGTTTTAGAAAAAGAATAAAATTATTAGTAAAAAGGTTGAGATTGAAAAATAAAAAAGATTTAATTGATTTATCAATAGTAAATATTTTGATATGAAAATAGAGCCTTTTAAAGAATACTTCCCTTCATTAGAGGATCTTACTAAGAAACAAAAAAATAGTTTTAATAAAATTAAAAAGCAGCTTGATAGAGATAAATATATAGATGTGCAGGGAAACATATCTTATTTATTTCTTTATATATATGGGATAACAGATAAATTGCCTCAAGAAATAAAAAAAGAAGATGCTGATTGGGCTATTAAAAGATTATTGAATATTAAAAAATTATTTCAAAATAAGGAAAATATTGATGAATATTTAATAGAATGGATAGGGAATCTTTATCTTTGTAAGGGAAATATAAAAAAGGCCCTTACACATTATAAATTAAATCCAATACACACTCAGACACACCTTGCAAATCGCATAATGAATATCAAATATGAATATAAAATACCGTTAAAGGCCATTGAGTTATTATGTACTAAGAAAAAAATTACAAAGTTTGGTTTAAAGCATTTTAATGAAATTGTTGAATATTGTAATTTAATTATTGAAAATGAAAAAAAATATAGAGGCAAAGATTATCTTCAATATATTGGAGATAAATATAAAATAGAAAGAATATATAATTTGGAATTATTTAGTGGACACAAATGCAATAAATTTCCAAAGTTTAAAATATATTGTTTTTATGCTATTGAAGAGTTTGATGATTTTGTTACAGAATTATCCAGAGATGCTGAAAATATGCTCAGAGAAGATTTAGATCTTCCTAAGGTAGGAGAAGGTTGGATATCTGAGACAGAATTATATTATAAAATAAAAAAATATGTTGGTGATAAATATAATGTAGTTAATCATTATTCACCTAAATGGCTGGGCAGGCAACATTTGGATGTTTGTATTCCTGCTTTAAATATTGCATTTGAATATCAAGGGAAACAACATTTTGAGCCGGTAGATTATTTTGGTGGAGAAAAATATTATAAAAAACAACAGCTAAGAGATAAAACAAAGAAAGCAAAATGTGATAAAAATGAAATGAAATTATATTATGTTAGAAATGGTTATAATTTTGGAAAAATAAAAGATATTATCTCAGATAATTTAAAAAAATTAAAATAAAATATATAATGGTAGATGATGATATTGATATAGAATTTTATAGCGAACTGAGCGGAAAGAAATTATCTGAAGATGAAGCTCGAGAAGCTCGTGATAATTTGGTAGGATTTTTTGATTTACTATTGCAAATAGACAATAGAAATAAAAAAAAAGACGAGTGAAATTAAAAAGTGATTTTATGACACTACTTACAGAAAACCAAATAGAGGAATTTAGGAAGCTTTACAAAAAGAATTTCAACAAGGATATATCCCAAGAGGAAGCCAGAGAAAAAGGTAGCAAGCTAGTAGAATTATTTAAAGCTGTCGGAAAAGGTATTGTTAAGCAAGACCAATGAAGTGTTTTAAACAATATTAAACAATAAATTTCATGACTTAAATAAAAAGGTAAAGAATTTGTTTTAACTATCGATTTGTTATAATAAAAAAACTGGGTGTTCTGATGTCGTTACCTCCTTACGACTATCAGGCATCCGGTTTTTTAATAAAATATTTACAAATTTGTAATAAAAGAGTAGGTTTTAATGATATATATTTATAATTTATATATTGGTATAATTAATAAAATGAATAATTAATAAATATGGCTAAAATTCAAAATCAACAAACTGTACAAATTAATGCGGTTATCATACCCAAACAAAATATTGATATTTATAATATAAATATAAATGGTATCAAAGATATTTTAGAGGGGATTTATGGTGATAGCAAACCGGTGGTAACTCAGTTTCCAGAATTACTATTAGTTTTTGATCCAAATAATCAAGTATCAATAAATATAATAAAGGAACAAAATCGGATTATTATTGCTGATAATAGTATATCTTCTTATTTGTCAAGAGATAAAAGTAATTTTTATAGTTTAGTAAATAAAATAAATAATTTAATTACTGAAAATGATGTTAAAGATTATGGTTTTAATATTCTTTCGATTTTTGATCTAAAGAATGGAACTAAAAATAGTGGTATGTTTATTGCAAAAGAATTTATTAATAAAGACAAAATTAAAGAATTGGATGTTGTTAGTGCAGGGATAGATATTATATATAAAGAGGATAATATAAGATATGATTTAAAAATAAAGCCTCGCAACAATCAAAACTTAGAACCAACAAAATCAATCTCAGTTGATTTGAATGCTCATTTTTCAAATAAAAAGTTGCCAAAAATCGCAGATTTACGTAAAGAGTTTGATGAAATTTATAACAACCTAGCGAATAATTTAGATAATTTAATTTAATATATTTTATGGAAGTAATAACCCAATATCTTAATGATTTTAACCTTGGAGATGATAAAAATTCCTTCTCTAATATAAAACCAAAAGAATTCTTATATAAGAATGATAATAAAAATAATTATCATGGGTCATCTTTTGATTTTGAAGATCAATCTAAAATTGATGATATTCTTTATTATTATAAAGATATTATTTCAAATAATTTAGCATTTCAAAAAATAAAAGATTTTGAAGATAAATATGGAGCTCAATCTAATACATATTATAAAAAATGGATGCAGGGAAAAGTTTCTTCATCACCTGAAATAATAACTTGGATGAATTTGTATAGAAATGTAGTTCGAAAAGATAAATATGGCGAATAGAGAAGCTCAAATCAAAGGGATTTTAAGTGATTTTAATCATTTATTTATAGAAAATATTAATAGTATTCCGGTAAAGCGGATGAACAATAAATTTTTTTGCCCTTATCACGTTAATATAAAAGCAGAAGATGAAGGTATTATTCTAAAGGATAAAGTAGGTTATATAACAATTGCGGAACTGTTTGAAGATAATCAAGTTAAATCATATACTTATAGGTTTATTTCGGGTCATTATAAGTTGATTACAATTTGCACCGATGATAATAAGGAAAGCGATCCGGACAAATTCAGATTTTATTATGATAAATTAGAAAATGATAAACCGCATAAACCTCATTTTACTGTCATTTACCCAGATATAAGATATATGACAAATGAAATTAAGCTCAATGAATTTTTATCATTTATTCAAGAGTCATTCTATACTAGAAAAGATGGAGAATTTATAAGAAAAAAAGGTAAATTGTGGGATAATAGAATGTGAAAAAACAATAGTGAGTCGAGTGGTAGGGTAGCTGAGAAAATTACACAAAACAGGTTCTAACTTCCTCTAGTAATCCCCACAGAAAACGGAGCATTAAAGCTCCGTTTTATGATATTAAAATAATTGAACAATAATAATTCACACCTCGCCCCGTACCAGAGTGAAGGGAGTGGTATGGGGTACGTCCCATTTTTTATTTGAAAATATGTTTGCAGGTTATGTTTTAAAAACAAATAGTGAGTTGTATGGTGGGTTAGTTATAAATAAAAAATAGGCTCTACCTTCTTTAATATTTACACAAAAAGAGCAAAAATAATCTTTTTTTGATATAATAGAAATGTTAAATAAATTTTATTCTAAATAATTTTAAATATAATGAAAAAAAGAATATCAAAAATTAATGCAGTTGATTCTATAACAAGAATTATTATTGACGGAAGTAAAGAGTCTTTTAATAAAATGTTTTCAATATTAAAGAGTAAAAAATTTAAAAATATATTGTCTGAAAGTATGCCCGAAATAATTAATGAAGAAGAAATTATAAATTTTACTATCTTTAGATTATTTTTAGAATTGCAAGTTTTAAAAAATATATTTAAAGAAGTGCTAGCAGATGAATTAAAAAACATGAGTATTGATACTTTTTCGAAAATATTAGACTTTGATAAAGATTTATTAGTAAAAGAAATTTTAGTTTATGAAAAAATATTTAATGACGATATTAAAGCAGGAGCAAACCCATTTGATAGTTTGGGAATATTATCCATTTTATGTGAAAAATTAAAATTTAAAAAAGAAGAGATAAGTGGTAAAAAAGTATTTAATCCAATATTAACAACATTTATAAATTCTTGGGTAGGGCCGGTTGGTTTTTGGAAGAAGGTAAGTGAAGAATATAATTTTAAAGAGTAAATAAACTTAAAACAAGTTCCAACGTTATTTAGCAATCATCATAAATAATTATTAACCTCGTAAAAGGCGGGGTTTTTAAAAAAATAAGATAAAAATTTTAAGAATCAAATTAGGTGAGTGGTTTGCTATTTATCAAGTGTTAGATTATACTTAAATCTATTGAAATAATTAATAATAAAAAAATGGGCAGATTTAATCGAGATAGAAAATTTAACAGTGACAGAAGAGATAATCGATCAGAAATGCATCAAGCGGTGTGCGCTGAATGCGGTAAAAGATGTGAAGTGCCTTTTAAACCCAGTGGCGATAAACCAATATATTGCGACCGATGTTTTAAATTTCACAAGGATGACAGAAAACAATCAAGCCGGGGAGATTTTGATAGAGGAAATTTCAAAAGAAAATCCAGGTATGAAGCAGTATGTGATGAATGTGGTAAAAGATGTGAAGTTCCCTTTAAGCCCACCAGCGGCAAGCCGGTATATTGTGATAACTGTTTTGGTAAACAATCCAGCAAGGAAAATAAAAGCGGCGGCGAGGTTCAATCAAGTAATCAATTAAATAAATTAAGCGAAAAGCTTGATCAAATTTTAAAATTATTACTCACCATGGCGCCTAAAGTAAAAGTTGAAGCGGTGGATAAATCTAAATTAGCTAAAAAACCTCCAATTAAGAAACTTAAGGATAAAAAAACATCAAAAGAAAAATCTAGTAAGAAAAAAATTACTCCCAAAAAGAAGAAAAAATAGTTTATTTATAGTTTATAAAAAAGCCTAAATGTAAGGGCTTTTTTATTAAAAATGATATAAATAAAATTATGAAATTTACAATTTTAACATTAGGATGTAGGCTTAATCAAGCGGAAAGCGATCAACTAAAAAATGGCATGATTGCCTCCGGATTTATTTATACAGATAAAATTGAAGAAGCTGAAATCGGCATCATTAATACTTGCAGTGTAACCCACAAGGCGGATAGAAGATCGCGCAATTCAGCTCGTAGCGTTAAACGGATAAACCCTCGGATTTATTTAGTTGTATGCGGATGTTCCAAGATTAAGCTGCCCGAAGTGGATTTTTTAGCACCCAATAAAAATAATATTGTCCAGATAATTACAAATAAATTTAAAGATAAAATTAAAGCTAATAAGGAGGATTTTAGTAAGCTCTCGGATATAAAAAGCCGCGTGAGGGCAAATATTAAAATTCAGGAAGGTTGTGATAACTTTTGCACTTATTGTATCGTACCTTATTTACGGGGGATGCCGCGAAGCATTTCGATTAAAAATATTCTTAAAGAAATAAATGGAAAACAGTTAAGCGGATGCAATGAAATTATTTTATCGGGAATAAATATCGGTAAATATTGTGATCAGGACAAAAACCTAGCCGATCTAATAAAAATTATACTTGCTAAGACGAACATTCCCAGGATTAGATTAAGCTCAATAAATCCCGAAGATATTAACGATAAAATTTTAAATATTTTTAAAAATCCGAGATTATGCAATCACTTACATCTTTCGTTGCAGAGCGGTAGCGATTCAATACTTAAAAAAATGGGCAGAAGATATACGACAAGAGGGTATTATCAAATAATTGAAAAATTAAAAAGACTTGATGCCAATTTTGGAATAACCACTGATATTATTGTCGGATTTCCCGGTGAGAGTGAAAACGAATTTATTCAAACGTGCAAATTTATTGAAAATATTAATTTCCTTAAAGTACATTTATTTCAATATTCAAAAAGAAAGGGGACTAAGGCCGCAAAAATGTCTAAACAAATAAATCCGGCCTTAAAACGCAAAAGAGCAAAAATATTATTAAAGATTGCCGATATCAATAGAAAAAAATTTTTGAACAATAATATCGGGCGCATATATCAGGTGCTGTATGAGAATGAAAATAATAAAGGAAAAATATTAGGATATGCCGGGAACTATATTAGAGTAAAAGGTGAAAAATCAATAAAATTGACAAATACTATTAAAAAAGTTAAAATAAAAGAAAATAAGATTATTTATTGATGAAAAAAATATTTATCATATATTTTACAATCATGTGTGTTTTACTTGCAGGCGTTTCTTACGCGGGATTTACCTTAAAAAAATATTTTGATAATTTCGATATATCGAAATATTTTAATGAAAAAAAGGAAGAAAATATCGATAAAATAAAAGAAAAGGAAAAAGAATTGATTAGAAAAGGTTTGGAATCAGCACAGGAAAATATTGAAGAAAAGGTATATGAAGAGGCAACTAAGCATAATCCGGAAGGAGATCTTTTGCCTGATAATATTGATAATGCCATTAAAGAAGAAATCAAGTCAGAAATTAATTAATAAATTATATTATGGAAATAACGGTAGAAAATCCTCGCCAAAATGAAAAATATATAATGCGTAAATGCGGATATATGCCATGGAGAGATCCTAGGAGCGGCGAGACAAGCTATATTAGAAGATTGGGAACAGGCTATTATCCTAGATTCCATATTAAGGCTAAAAGGATGGGCTCTCAAATAATTTTTGATTTACATTTAGACTCTCGTCGCCCAATGCACAAGATCGGTATTCGAACATATGAAGACGAAGAAAGCCGTATCGTGTCAAGTGAAGCTGACAGAATTAAGGCATATATTTAGGTTAGACTCTTGACATATATTAAATGAGTGCTATTATAAAGAAAGTATTATGGGTATTGACAATATATAATATTTATGATACATTTACTTTAGCAAATAAAATTATCTGTTAATAGAAGGAAAATATATGCAAATTAATACAGAAAAAATCGAGATAAACAATGGCCAAGTAAATCCTACCGAGGCGGTATTTTCATTGATCTCAAGCCTAAAGCCAAGAACTAAGGATATTATTGTTAAGAGATTTGGTTTAGATAACAAAGACCGGCAAACACTAGAAGAAATTGGTAAATTCCATGGAATTACGCGAGAACGAGTAAGACAGATAGAGTCGGCTACTATTAAAGATTTAAAGAAAAGCGACAACATAAATTTACTATTTGAATGCGAAGAATTATTAGAAGAAATTATTAAAGATAATGGTAATATGGTAGAGCACGTTAGCTTAATCAAGGAATTTAATGATCGGGCAGGTGTTAACCAAATTCATGAAAATGTGGTTGAATTTATTTTAAATTTAAGTAATAAATTTGAATGTTTTGATGAAACAGAATATACCAGAAAAGCTTGGGGATTAAAAAATGCTAAGCTTGAAATTCCTCAAAAGGTTGTTGATGCTTTAGTGGAAAGGCTAACTGAAAGTAAAAAACCACTTACTGAAGAAGAAGCGATAAAATCCGTATTAGATTGTTCCGTTTCTCGCGAGATTGGCGTTGAAGATCAAAAAGCGGTTAAGTCTTATCTTAATTTAAGCAAAAGAGTGCTTAGTAATCCATATCGGGAATGGGGTTTGTCGTCATGGAGTGAAATTATTCCTAAGGGTGTGAAAGATAAAGCATATCTTGTGCTTAAGAAAAATGGCAAGCCATTGCATTTTACTGAAATAACAAAAAAAATAAACGAGGCGAACTTTAGCGCCAAAAGAGCTATTTCTCAAACTGTTCATAATGAATTAATTAAAGACAAGCGTTTTGTTTTAGTTGGAAGGGGTATGTATGCTTTAGTTGAGTGGGGATATAATCCGGGAACAGTAGCCCAAGTTATTGAGAATGTTTTGAATAAAGCCGACGGCCCTTTATCCAAAGAAGAGTTGATTGATATTGTATTGAAACAGAGGATTGTGAAAAGAAATACTGTTGTTTTAGCTCTACAAAATAAAGATAAGTTTATCAAAACCGCTGATAGAAAATATACTGTTGAAAAAAAATAATATATAAAACAAAATTGAAAATTAGGCTATGATTGAATTTCCAAAATTTGAAATTTTTGAATATTTAAAGGAATATTGGGCTTATTTTTCTATTGTTTTTAGATATTCATGGTGGATTCTTTTTTTTGTTTTAGCCGCGGTTATCTATTACCTTTGGTTGTTAAAAAAGAGAGAAAAATATTCCAGCTCTATTAATCATATATTCTTGGCTGTTACAGTACCCGACACTAATGAAAAGAACCCTAAATATATGGAATTAATATTTTCCGGATTGCATGCGATAAAATCCCGACCAACTTTCGTTGATAAATGGTTTAAAGGTAAAACACAGGATACTTTTACTTTTGAATTAGTAAGTATCGGCGGCAATATCAGATTTATTATCAGAACTCCGGATTATTTTAGGGATTTTGTCGAGGCAAATATTTACTCTCAATATCCAGAAGCGGAAATAATGGAAGTAGAGGATTACGCACAATTTATTCCCAAAGAGTATCCAAATGATACATATGATGTATTTGGAGCGGAGCTAACTTTGAGTAAGCCGGATCCATATCCGATAAAAACTTATAAATTTTTTACAGACGATATTGAAAAAGAGTTTATGGATCCGCTATCTAATTTGTTAGAGGTTATGAGCACAATGTCGGTTGATGAGCAAATGTGGGTACAAATGATTTTAGAGCCCGTTGGCGATGAATGGAAAAAGGGCGGAGAAAAAATTGTTAATAAGTTGATTGGCAAAAAAGAAAAGACTAAAACTCCAATGCTTATTCAAGGAATCCATATGGTAGTTGGACTTATCGAACCTGCAGGCGCGGCAGATCAAAAAAGCACTAAAAGGGATGACATGATAAATGAAATGCAATATTTAACTCCGGGACAAAGAGAAATTGTAGAGGCAATCGAAGGCAATGTTGCTAAAATTGGCTTTAAGGTAAAATTAAGAGTGATGTATATTGGTAAAAAGGTCGCATTTTCAAGTAAGAAGGGAATAAATCCTTTATTTGGAGCCTTTAAGGCGTTTGGGTCGCAAAATTTAAATAGCTTGGTGCCTAATAAAAAGTATTGGACACTAAGGCCATATTTTGCAAAACAGCTAGCACCGAGATTACAAAACAATATTGTAAGAAGATATAAAGCCAGAGATACCGGTGGTTCTAAATCATTTGTTTTTAATGTCGAAGAACTGGCAACTATTTATCATTTTCCTTATATTTCAGTCAAAGCTCCTTCTTTGGTTAGAGCTGAATCAAGAAAGAGTATGCCCCCAACCGATCTACCCATAGAATAAAATTATGAAATCTGAAGAACAAATTAGCTTATTAGGTAAAACCGACTTTCGCGGCAAGGAGACGGTTTTTGGAATTAAAACTGATGATAGAAGAAGGCATGTTTATATTATTGGGAAAACGGGTATGGGTAAAACTACCTTGCTTGAAAATATGGTTATTTCTGATATTAAAAATGGCAATGGTTTGTGCGTGGTCGATCCACATGGAGAATTTGCGGAAAAAATGCTAAATTATGTTCCTTCTGAAAGAATTAACGATGTTATATATTTTGATCCTGGAGATGTGGATTATCCGATTGCATTTAATGTGATGGAAAATGTCGATCCCCAATATAAACATTTAGTAGCTTCGGGATTAGTTGGAGTATTTAAAAAGATTTGGGCTGATTCCTGGGGACCAAGGTTAGAATATGTTTTAAGAAATACAATTTTAGCGCTGCTTGATTATCCGGGCAGTACGTTATTGGGTACCATGAGAATGCTTGTTGATAAAGAATATAGAAAAAAAGTGATTGTTAGCATTGTTGATCCGGTAGTAAAACAATTTTGGGTTGAAGAATTTTCAAAATATCCCGATAGATTTATGGCCGAAGCAATTGCTCCGATCCAAAATAAGGTTGGCCAGTTTCTATCTATTTCGCTAATTAGAAATATTGTTGGTCAGACAAAATCTACTCTAAATATGCGAGAAATTATGGATAATAAAAAAATATTGCTGCTAAATCTTGCCAAGGGAAAAGTTGGTGAGGATGCGGCGGCACTTTTTGGCGCGATGATGATTACTAAGTTACAATTAGCGGCAATGAGCCGAGTTGATATTAGTGAAGAAAAGCGATCAGATTTTTATTTATACGTTGATGAGTTTCAAAATTTTGCTACCGATAGCTTTGCCGATATTTTATCTGAAGCTAGAAAGTATCGTTTAGATTTAATAATGGCGCATCAATATATTGATCAGTTATCAGAAAAAGTTAAATTTGCTGTATTTGGAAATGTTGGAACTATAATAAATTTTAGAATAGGTGCTGCGGATTCTGAATTTATTGCCAAAGAATATGAGCCGATTTTTGAAGAAAATGATTTAGTTAATTTAACTAAGTTTCATATATATTTAAAATTGATGATTGATGGCGTTGCTAGTCAACCTTTTTCTGCCATAACCTTGGCTCCGACTTGGGCTGAAGAGGGACATAAAGAAAAAATAATAAGCGTTTCGCGTGAAAGATATTCTACCGAAAGATCAATTGTAGAAGAAAAAATAGCCAAATGGAGCGGTATAATGGAAGAAAAGCCAAAAAATAAAGAATCTTCATATAATTCTTATAGCGGGAAAACAAATAAATCAAAAATAGATAAATTAAATGCGCCCGCCAAGCCTAAAAAAGAAGAAAATCACCAACCGTTCAAAAAGGCTTTCGCCGAGTTGTTAAGCGATAAAAAAACTATAAATAAAAATACTAAAAAAACAGAGAACAATAATATTGATCCCGGACAAGTGATAAAATTGAAAAAATAGATGTTTGCATCTCAAGGCAGAAAAATAAAAGTTGCGGTAGCGTTATCCGGCGGAGTAGATTCATCGGTGGCGGCCGCACTTTTAAAAAATAAAGGTTATGATGTTATCGGCATTTTTATGCATTTTTGGCATGAGCAATCTGATATTGAGGCCCAATATCATGAAATAGGAAACAAATGTTGTTCATTAAACGCGCAAGAGAAAGCGCGGCAGGTTGCCCGCATATTAGGTATCCCGTTCTATGTGTTTCATTTTGAAGAAGAATTTAAAAAATATGTAGTAGATTATTTCATTAATGAATATGAAATCGGATTTACACCAAATCCCTGTATTGCATGCAATAAAAAAATAAAATTTGATTTTTTATTTAAAAAAATAAATATACTTGGCTATAAGTATTTAGCGACCGGGCATTATATTAAAAATAAAAAAAATGCCGGTGAATACAATCTTTATAAAGCGCGAGATAATAAAAAAGACCAATCATATTTTTTATATAATATACAGAAAGAGCAATTAAAATATCTAATATTTCCACTTGGAAATTATTTAAAAAGTGATGTTAGAAAAATGGCAAATAAATTTAATTTGCCGTCGGCTCAAAGCAAAGATAGCCAAGGGATATGTTTTATTTTAGAAAAAAATATAAATGATTTTTTAAAGCGTTATTTAAAAAAATATAAAAAGGGCAATATTGTAAATATCGAGGGTGAAATTATCGGAACACATGAGGGTTTGCAATTTTATACCATTGGACAACGAAGAGGAATTCAAATTGCTTCGGCAAAACCATATTATGTTGTTGATTTGGATTATAAAAACAATGAATTAATTGTTACAGATAATGAAAACGATAGCGCCATGTTTGCGGAGGAATTGGAATTTACCGATGCCAATTGGCTTTTTGGGGATATTAAATTTCCCTGTGGATTATATGCTGCTATTCGATATAGACACGAACCTGCGAAAGCTATAATATCAAGAATAGATAATAACAAATTTCATCTCAAATTTAAAAATCCTCAAAGGGCCGTTATGCCCGGGCAATCCGTTGTATTTTATCAAAAAAACAAATTGATAGGCGGAGGGATTATTAGAAAAAGATATAAAAAATAATATGAACATAATCAAATCAATCGTAAAAAAAATAAAAAACCCAGCGTTAAGGAGAATGTTTTATAGCTTCATGCTTTTTGTTGGAATTTTATATGCCCAAAAACATTTATATCCTGAATCAAAGATGCTAGCTCAATTAAATGTATTGGGTAGGACGTCGGTTATTATACTATTTTTAATTATTATTATTTTTATCGCCTTTGAAAGAAGAAGAATTTTAAATATTAAAAAATTTAAAATTAATATTAAAGGTTTTGCAATCTTTTTTCCACTTCATTTATTGGCATTTATTTTATTTTATTTTTTGAAAAAAATAATTATTGAAAATCCTAATTTAATCTTTGATTATAAATATTTTGTGATTGGACTTAGATATTTATTGCCCCTGCTAGCAGTTATTTTCTTATTTTTGGCATTATTCAGATTCCAATTTATTAAAGATTATAAAAACTCGGTTGCCATGTCTTTTATCTTGGCGATTGTTTTTTATCAAATCTCGATGTTTTTTAAACAATATTGGGAAATATTCGCACGGGCAACGACCGATGTGGTAGCTTTTTTATTAAGATTCAGCTTTGAAGATGTCGTGGTGCGCTATCAGACAGGAGGGCCGCTTTTAGGCGCTAGTAATTTTACAGCCCTGATTCAAAGCCCGTGTTCGGGAATTGAAGGTTTGAGTTTATTTTTATTTTTGTTTATTCTAATCGTGGTTATTGATCGAAAAGAAATCAGTTGGTTTAAGGCGGTTATGGCGGGCATAATCGGACTGATCGGTATGTTTATTATCAATATCATTCGGATTTACTTATTATATTTAGTTGGAATTTATTATGATCCCAGAGTGGCGGTGACATATTTCCATACCAATATTGGCTGGTTTTTATTTATAACATATTTTGTAATATATTGGCTGATAACATATTTATTAATTAGGAAAAAAAGAAAATGATAGCATATTTTAATGACCCGACAAGGGTATTAGAGGGCGAACTGGAAGATTTGGAAGATGAAATAGGAAAAAAGGAAAAAAGCATAAGGGAAATTGATAAGCAAATCAAGGAACTAGAAAAGAAAAAGGAGCTTGAAGAGGGTGAATTGGATGAATTATTGAATCAAGAAAAATCACTTAATAGAGATATTACTAAATCAAGATTAGAGTCAGAATAACAATGGATATAAATCAAATACGAGAAAAATACTTAAATTATTTTGTTACCAAAGCGCATAAAATTATACCATCCGCTTCATTAATTCCCGAACACGATCCCTCTGTTTTATTTACTACTGCCGGAATGCACCCTTTGGTACCTTATTTATTAGGACAAAAACATCCCAAGGGCAGCAGATTAGTGAATTTTCAAAAATGTTTAAGGACGCCGGATATTGATGAAGTTGGGGATAATTGGCATATGACATTTTTTGAAATGCTGGGAAACTGGTCCTTAAATGATTATGGTCGTAAGGAGGCTATTGAATATGCCTGGGAATTTTTAACGAATGAAAAATGGCTTGGGATCGCCAAAGATAAAATATGGGTATCTGTTTATGAAGGCGATAAAGATATAAAAAAAGATACCGAATCTTATCGAGCTTGGAAGGATCTTGGCCTTCCCGCAGATAGAATATTTTTTTATGGCCGAAGTGAGAATTGGTGGGGTCCGGCGGGCGAGGTGGGGCCTTGTGGTCCGGATTCAGAAATATTTATTGAAACTGACAATATTCATCGGAAAGAATTTGGAGATAAATGTCATCCTAATTGTAATTGTGGGAGATTTGTTGAGGTTTGGAATTTAGTTTTTATGGAATATGAAAAAAAGATTAAAATTAATAACAATAAAGAAGAAAAATTTGAATACGTTAAACTTAAACAAAAAAATATAGATACGGGAATGGGTCTGGAGCGCATATCTGCGGTATTGCAAGGCAAAAATAATGTTTATGAAATTGATACTTTATCAAAAATATTTGATGTAGTTTGTAATGTCTGTGTAGATAAAACCGATATAAAACCCATGAGGATCATAGTTGATCATTTGAGGGCGGCTGTAATGATTTTGGCGGATGGGATAATTCCTTCTAATATTGATCAAGGATATATTTTAAGAAGATTAATTAGAAGAGCCATAAGACATAGCAAAAGTTTGAATATTAATCGGCAGAAAAATTTAAGCACGTTGGTAGCTCAAGTAGTAATTGAGGATCTTAAAACTCATTATCCCAATTTATCAAAAAATAAAAATAAGATAATTGAAGAAATTCAAAAAGAAGAAGATAAATTTGAGCAGACTTTGGATAGAGGATTAAAGCAGTTTCATAAAATAATTGAAGATAAAAAAGAGTCACTGGTTACTGGAGACGAAGTATTTAAATTATATGATACTTTTGGTTTTCCTATTGAAATTACTGAAGAATTAGCTAAAGAAAATAATTTCAAAATCGATCGAGAGGGATTTTGCCAAGCTTATGCCAGACATCAGGAAAAATCTCGCGCTGGAGCAACTAAAAAATTTAAAGGAGGGTTGGCGGAATGTTCTGAAGCAACCATTAAATATCATACGGCCACTCATATTTTACAAGAAGCGTTGCGGAAGGTGTTGGGGGGCCATGTGCGTCAAAAAGGAAGTAATATTACCCCTGAAAGATTAAGATTTGATTTTTCTCATCCTCAAAAACTAACTTCAGATGAATTAAAAAAAGTTGAGGACTTGGTTAATCAAGTAATTATCAATAATTATCAGGTTGAGATGAAAAAAATGAAATTATCCGAAGCTCAAAATGAGGGAGCATTATATATCGAAGGAGAAAGCTATCCAGATGAAGTAAATGTGTATATGATAGAAAATTTTAGCAAAGAGGTTTGTGGAGGGCCTCATATTGAATTTACTGGCGAGCTGGGAAAATTCAGGATCATTAAAGAAGAATCACTAGGCTCTAATGTTAGGCGCATAAAAGCTGTATTAGAATAAAACACAAAAAAAATTGAGTAGTTTTTATACATTACAACAATGATTTAATTTGATATAATTTATATATTAAGGTTATTTTTTTATATAAAATATTATTATGGGATTTTTTGAAAAATTATTAAGCAGAGAAAAATTGGGTAATTATGCTCTAGCTCTAGATATTGGGACAGAAGTGGTTAAAGCTTTAATTTTTGAAATTGATTTGGAAAATGGCAAAGGCAAAGTTATTGGAGTCGGCAGGGAAAGGCAAAAGTTAGGCGACATGCAATCGGGGGGAGTTACTAATATCGAAGGGGTGGTTAATACCTGTGAAAAAGCGATTATCACGGCTAAAGAAGAGGCACAGGTGCTGCCCGATCAGGTTATTTTGGGAATTGCCGGAGAATTAGTAAAGGGTACAACCACTACCGTTAAATACGAGCGAGCTAAGCCTAAATCAAAAATTGATTTATCTGAATTAAAGAATATTATCCACAAGGTTCAATGGAAAGCTTTTGATAAAGTTCGTAAACAGCTTTCGTGGGAAACCGGCCATAATGAGATAGACGTAAAATTAATTAACGCTGCGGTTGTTGATGTAAAAATTGATGGATATAAAATCACCAACCCCTTAGGATTTCAAGGGAAAGATGTTGCGGTTTCAATTTTTAACGCCTTTGCTCCGCTAGTACATCTTGGAGCGCTACAAACAATTGCTACCGAATTAGATATGGATCTTTTATCTATTGCAGCCGAGCCCTATGCGGTTGCACGCTGTACTGGAATTGAAGATTCAGTGGAATTTAGCGCGATATTTATTGATGTAGGCGGGGGGACCACTGATATAGCGGTAGTTAGAAATGGCGGTCTTGAAGGCACCAAGATGTTTGCATTGGGCGGCAGAGCATTTACTAAAAGAATATCAAATGAATTAGGAACAAATTTTAATGAAGCCGAAAAGCTTAAAATAAATTATTCCAATAATAATTTACAAGCGGATAAAATGCATCGAATTAAGGACATATTGGATTCTGATTGTAGAGTTTGGCTTTCAGGAGTTGAATTAGCCTTAAGCGAATTTACCAATGTTGATTTATTACCTTCTAAAATTATGCTATGCGGAGGAGGCAGTGTTCTGCCGGGCATAAAGTCATTGCTGGAATCGGATAAATGGATAAAAAATTTACCGTTTTCAAAACCACCCAAGGTAGATTTTATTAAACCGGGTGACGTTGTAAATATTATTGATCAAACAAAAAAATTAATTGATCAACAAGACATTGCTCCTATGGCATTGGCAAATCTAGCAATTGATTTGGCGGGAGAGGAAGATGTCATTCATGGTGTTTTAAGGAGAGTGGTAAAAATGATGCAAACATAATTATTAAAAATGAAAGAAAAGGTCTATTTGGAAACAGATGATGAAATAACATCTGTGATCGATAAAATTAAAAAAACAAAAACAGATAATGCCGAGATAGTTGTTCCGCAAGGTGCAACATTAATTCAGAGCATTGTAAATTTAAAGTTGTTAAAGCGGCAAAGTGATTTATTGCGAAAAAAAATAATCTTAGTGATTAATGATGAACAAGGAATAAATTTGGCAAAGAAGGTTGGTTTAAATATTAAAACAAAAATAAATAATACCGACGGACTTGAACATAAGATTGACAATAAAGAAAATTCTATTCCAGAAACCATGCAAATGAAGATTGATGATAATAATGATTTTAGAAAAAATGAAGTTATTAACAATAAAAAAGACAATACCGAAAAGAATATTTCAAAAAATATCGACAGAAACTTTTTTTCTGGAATAACAAAAAAAATTAAAAACATTGATGTTTTTTCAGCAAAAAATTCTCCAACTGATAGCGGTATTGCGTCTAAAAGAGAGGTTAATAAATTTTTTAAACTTAGATCAAAGGATAAAGTTCATTTACTTTCCAGTGTTAATTTACGATCTTTTTTAATATTTTTTGGAATTAGCATTTTGGTAATTATGTTGATATTTGCATTGATATTGCCAACAGCAAATATTTTAGTTGATCCGAAAACTGAGCCATTTACTACTTCCTTTGATGTTGTAATAAGCAATAAGGTAGATACGCTCGATATTGAAAATTTAATTTTGCCTGGAGAAACAATCTCGCATGAAGAAAAAAGTGAAAAGAAAGAATTTAATGCCACCGGGGAAAAAGAAGTAGGCGAAAAAGCTCGCGGAGAAATTATTGTTTATAATAATTATTCTTCTGATCCCATTACACTTGTTGCGGCTACGCGATTTTCAACTTCAGATAAATTATTTTATTCGACACAAGAAATTACCATTCCGGGAGCATCGATTGAAGGAGGAGTAGCGGTCGCGGGAAAAACCAAAGTAAGGATAGAGGCAGAGTTAGAAGGAGAAAAATATAATATAGCTCCTTCTAGGTTTAGCATCCCTAATTTATCATCTGATAGGCAGCAAAGCATTTATGGAGAAAGTGTTTCTGATTTTACCGGTGGATATTCAAAAACCGTAAAAGTAATTTCAGAAGGGGACTACGAAAATGCAAAAAATCAATTGCTTGAGAGTACATTTGATAATATGGTAGAATCCTTAATAAATAAAATTAATATTGGGAAAATGCTGGCAGTCGGAATAATTAAAAAAGAAATTACTGAAATTAATTCTAATCCCGGAGTTGGGGAAGAATCTGACGTTTTTGAATTGGATATGCAAGTTAAAGTATTTGGATATCTAATTAAAAAAGATGATATATCTGTAATTATAAATAATAAGTTTGTTGAATTGGTACCGGAAAATAAGTTTATTATTAATGATGATATTGCTGATGGAATCGAATTTGAGCCGATCGATGGGATCGTAAGTGATGAAGACTCCACTACGGCTAAAATTAATATTACTAAGCAGGTTGCTTGGGAATTAGATGAAAGTAAAATAAGGGATAATATAAGCGGAAAAAATACAGAAGAAGCTAAGGCTTATTTAATACAAGACAATAATATTTTAGACGCAAAGATCGAGCTGTGGCCATTTTGGGTAAATAAAATTCCCAAAAACCTAAAAAAGATTAAAATTTCGCTTGACACAGATAATAATGGTGGTAACATTACAGATAATTAATATTATCTATAAAATTGCTTTAAATAGCTAAAACTTGGAAATATTAATTTCCTTATAGTTTTTTTATGAAAAAATTACAAAAAGACTTGAATAAATTTGAACAAAACGAGCAGCATACAACTGAATCTAAAAAAGATAAAAATAAAATTAAAGTTGAAGGGGTTGTATTAGAAACATTGCCTAACGCGAAATTTACGATAAAGCTGGATAATGATCATGAAATAACTGCGCATGTATCAGGAAAAATGAGAATGAATTTAATTAAAGTTCTGCCCGGTGATCGAGTAGAAGTTGAAATGACGCCATACGATTTAACTAAAGGAAGAATTACAAAAAGAAACTAAAGAATATGAAGGTTAGAACATCTGTAAAAAAAATTTGTAAGAAGTGTAAGGTGATTCGTCGTAAAAGACGAATTTATGTAGTATGCGAAAATCCAAAGCATAAACAAAGGCAGCGCTAAATATATTATAAAATTATAGTAATAAAAAAATGGCTCGCATTGCCGGGACAATGCTCCCAAATGAAAAAAGAATAGAAATTGCTTTGACTTATATATACGGAATAGGGAATTCTTTAAGTTTAAAAATTTTAGAAAAAGCTAAAATTGATCGAAATAAAAAAGTAAAAGATTTGTCTGAAACCGATGTGGCGGAATTAAGGTCCTTAATCGAAAAAGAACATAAAGTTGAGGGAGAAAAAAGAAGAGAAATAATGATGAATATTAAAAGGCTTAAGGAAATTAGTTGCTATCGGGGTTCAAGGCATTCAAAAAATCTTCCGGTTCGCGGACAAAGAACTAAAACTAATTCCAGAACCGTTAGGGGCAATGTTAGAAAAACTGCCGGAAGTGGTAAAAAAGCGCCAGCACAGAAAACTTAAATAATTTTAAATTTATATGATAGAAAATAAGACAAAGAAAGATAAGCCAACCGAGAAAAAGGAATCTGGCATCAAAAAAAATTATTCGAAAAAGAAAAAAGTAGTAAGAAAAATTACTAGAGGCCGAGCTTATATTCAATCAACCTATAATAATACCATTGTGACAATAACCGATTTACAAGGCAATGTTATTGCATGGGAGAGTGCCGGACCACAAGGATTTAAGGGTGCTAAAAAAGCGACTCCTTATGCTGCAATGCAAATCGTTAAGTCGGCTATAGATAAAGTAAAAAATACCGGAATTTCTCAAGTCGATGTTTATGTTAAGGGTATCGGCGGAGGGCGTGAGTCAGCGATTAGGGCTTTAAATATATATGGCTTAGAAGTTAATTCTATAAAAGATCTTACTCCCGTTCCACATAATGGGTGTAGGCCTAAAAAAATCAGAAGAGTATAAATAATATTATGGCAAAAGATTTAGATCCAAAATGTAAAAAATGCAGAAGAGAAGGAGAGAAGTTATTTCTTAAGGGCGAGAGATGTTTAACTCCAAAATGTTCAGTTGTTAAGCGAAATTATCCTCCGGGAAATTTTGGTCCTTTGAACAATACCAGATTATCTCAATATGGTATTCAATTGCGAGAAAAACAGAAAGCTAAAAGGATATATAATATTTTGGAAAAACAATTAAAAAATTATTATTTGAAGGCAAATAGAAAAAGAACAAAGACAGGCGAGGGGTTGATCGAACTGTTGGAATCAAGGCTGGATAATGTGGTTTATCGTTTAGCCCTTGCTAAATCACGAAGCCAGGCAAGAGAAATGATTATCCATGGGCATATACTTGTAAATGGCAGAAGGGTTGATATTCCATCATTTTTGATTAAATTGAACGATGTGATAAAATTTAATTCTAAGTCATTGAAAAAAAGAGGTTTTGAGAATATTTCAAAAGGTATAGACAAAGAAGAGATTCCGAAATGGCTTGAATTAGATATAAAAAATTTAACCGGCAAGGTAATTAAAATGCCCAGCAAGGATGATATTGGTTATAAAATTGATACAAATTTAATTGTAGAGTATTATTCAAGATAAATAATTTAGGAGAAATAATATGGAGGAAATAACCCTACCATCAAAAATAAAGTTAGAAGAAATTAGCGATAATGAATCTAATATTATTATAGAACCTTGCTATCCTGGATATGGCACAACCCTTGGTAATGCCTTGCGAAGGGTATTAATATCTTCTCTTTCGGGGGCAGCAGTAACTGCCGTAAAAATTAAAGGCGTCGATCACGAATTTTCAAATATCAAAGATATAAAAGAAGATGTGGTTGAGATAATCATGAATTTAAAATCATTGCGAGTTAAACTATTTTCTGATGAGCCGGTAAAATTAAAGATAAGTAGCAAAGGGAAAAGGAATATTACGGCCGCTGATTTTAAAAAATCATCTGACGTTGAAATAGTAAACAGCGATTTATTAATAGCGACAGCTACTAGCAATAATGCAGTATTAGAAATGGAAGTTACGCTAGAAAAAGGTCGAGGTTATCAAACAACTGAACAAAAAAATTCCAAAGATATGGAAATTGGTACAATGGTAGTTGATTCTATTTTTGCACCTGTATTAAATGTTGGATATAAGGTTGAAAATATTCGCGTTGGGAAAAGAACCGATTTTGATAAATTAATTATGAATATTAAAACCGATGGAATTATATCTCCGATTGAGGCATTTCAGCAATCCGCTCAGATTTTAGTTGATCAGTTCTTGCTATTGTCAAAACCTTTGGAAGTTATGAAAAAGACCGAAGAGGAGGAAAAGAAGGAAAAGGTGTTAAAAGAGGAAGATAAGAAAGAGGGAGAAGGCACTCCTATACAAGAATTAAATTTCTCTACCAGGACTTTTAACGCTTTAAGTAAAGCAAAAATTCGAACAGTGGAAGATCTTACTAAAAAAGCAAAAAAGGAACTTCTATCATTAGAGGGATTAGGGCAAACAGCTTTAAATGAGATTGAAAAAGCGTTAAAAAAATTAAATTTAGAACTGAAAGATTAAACCATGAGGCATAAAATATTAAAAAACAAGATTGGAAAAAAATCGGGACATGACCTGGCGCTTCGTCGGAATTTGGCAGCCTCTCTATTTATTAATGGCAAGATAACAACAACGGCTAAAAGGGCAAAAATAGTTATTCCTTTTGCCGAGAAGCTTATTACGTTCAGCAAAGAGAAAAATTTACAAAGCCAAAGGAAAATTAATTCCTTACTTAACCACAAAGAAGCTGAAAAAAAACTAATTAATGAAATTAGCAAGAAATATAAGGAAAGACCGGGTGGATATATCAGGGATTATAAACTTGGTTTGCGTAAAGGCGACAACGCCAAAATGATAAAAATCGAGTTAATCTAAAAGATTATTTTATGAATAATAAAGTTACAAAATCTGCAAGAAAAGAAGATATTAAAAGAAAATGGCATATTTTAGATGCAAAGGAATTTAATTTGGGAAGATTGGCTACTCAAGCCGCTCAAATATTGAATGGAAAGGGAAAAATTAATTATACTCCCCATGTAGATATGGGAGATTATGTAGTGGTAATCAATTCCGAGAAAATTAAGATATCAGGGAATAAGATTGAAAAAAAATATTATCATCATTATTCCGGATATCCAGGCGGATTAAAAACTAAAAGTTTTAAAGTTGTTAGCGGCGATGATCCAACTAAAATTATTATGTTGGCAGTAAAAGGAATGTTGGCTTCAAATAGATTAAGGAATGATAAATTAAAAAGATTAAAAATCTATATCGGCCCGGAACATCCGCATGAAGCCCAGCTTAGAAGTTAATTAGCAATAATGATAGAACAAAAAAACAAGGATAAAGAAAAAATAGTAAAAAAAGATCTTAAATCCATTAATCAAGATGGTAAGTATATTTATGCTACTGGTCGAAGAAAAACCGCGATCGCGAAAGTAAGATTATATCAGAATGGAAGCGGCCGAATTGAAATTAATGGAAAAGATTATAAAAAACATTTTCCTACCGATGAGCTTCAATATATAGTAAGGCAGCCGATTACCCTAGTAGGACAAACTAGCAAATTTGATATAATTGTAAAAACAAGAGGCGGCGGCATAAAAGGGCAGGCTGAAGCAGTAAGGCATGGAATAACCAGAGCATTAGAAAAAAGTGATGAATCATTGCGATCAAGTTTAAAAAAGGCTGGTTTTTTGAGAAGAGATCCAAGAATGAAGGAAAGAAAGAAATATGGATTAAAAGGCGCAAGGCGTGCTCCGCAGTGGCAAAAGAGATAAAGATTAATTTTTATGAAACACTCTTTATTAAAAGGGTGTTTTTTTATTTATGATATAGGGTTGCTTCAACTAAGCAATGTTTATTATCGATCAGTTCCATATGAAATAACTTGTCGCCTTCATCATTAAAAGCCACATTATTATCGGAAATATTAATAATATTATTGAGTATTTGATAATTATTAATAACATCGCGCCTATCTAGTTCCAATATATTAATTGAGCCCTCGCTGCTATAAAGAATATGTTCATTGTCGGGGTGCCAATCCACGAGGTCAATTTTATTTAATGATTCTAGGGCTAACACCGGTTCATTTAACAAATATTGCGGATGATAGGTGTTTTTATCGCCTTCAATTTTATAATGCCAAATATTTGTATCATTATAGAATAAAAAATGTTTGTTACTTGACCACTTAAAACCAATAATATCACTGCCAATTTTTAGGATATTCTCGTTTAATGATAAATAAAGATTATGGGTATTTGTTAACAATAAATAACTGTCTTCTTTTTGAGCTTTTATTTTATCAATCTCTTCATTTATAATACCAATGTTTTTTAGTTTATCTTCAATTTCCTCCGAGCTGTTTTTATTAATTTTATAAATACTGGAAATAATTTCATTTTTATTTTTTATGGTCTTGGTATATAAAATGGAATTTGCGACTAAATCATATTGGTCGACATTTTGGGCAATAATGTTATTAATGGTTTGGTTTGTAATGTTTAATTTTTCCAGATTATTATTTTTTAAATAATAAATAAATTTAGAATCATTATTGTCCCAGGTTATCTTAGATAAATTATCTTTTTCCAGCAGATACGACTTGTTGATATTATTAATATCTACAATCATATATTTTCTATTATTTTGGCCTGACAATGTAATAATAATATTTTTACTGTCATGCGACCAAAGAATATTGGAAATCGATTCCGGAATAAAATCAACTAAGTTATTATTAATAAAATAATCCAAAAGGAAGATATTAATATTTTCTCGCGTTTTTAAATCAAGCAGTCTTAGAATATAATTATTATCTTCATTTACGATAATATAAGCATAATATTTTTGATCAGGGGATATCTGTGATTCGATAATATTATCTTCATGGGAGTAAATATCTTTAATTGGCTCACTCAAAAACAATAAAACATTTGAAATCCAAGTGACTGATTGAGACTCCACTGGAAGATTTTTGCCCCAAGCATGATAACCGCCTTTTTCTAGCTTAATAGAATAATTTTTCGGAGTTAAATTCGACATTTTGTAAGGTGTTTTTTTTGCACTCAACCTGTTATTTACAATTACATCGACATCCTTGGGTTTTGATTCAATGATAATCATACCTACTTTTTTAATAGTAAAATTATCAAAATCAAGCCGATATCCGCTCGAATATAAAATTATCGTCGGAGATAATACTAAAAATAGAATAATTGATAAAAAAAGTATAACTCTTCTTTTCCAAAGCTTCATAAATTTAAATTGTATTTATTAATAAATATACTATAATTAGCTATAATAAATCAGTAAAGTAATTATAGCAAATAATAAAAATATAGAAAAAATGGAAAAATTTATCATTGAAGGTAAAAAATTACTAAAGGGAGAAATAAACATTGCCGGCGCAAAGAATTCAGCTTTAAAGTTATTGCCAGCTGCGCTGCTTACTAATGAAGAATGTCGGTTTGACAATGTTCCAGAGATAAAAGATGTTGAAATATTGCTGGAAATATTAAAAGATATTGGCGCAAAAGTTAAAAGAGTAAAACGAGGAAGCTATATTATTAAGTGTGATAATGTCAATAAAATTGAACTTGAGCGGAATAAAGTAGCAAAATTGCGAGCTTCAATTATGATGATAGCGCCAATGTTGGTAAAATTAGGTGAAGTCAAATTTCCTCATCCTGGTGGTTGCATTATTGGAAAAAGGCCGATTGATATGTATATTGAAGGATATAAATGTATGGGGGCGCAAGTGATTGAAAAAGAAAATTATTATCACATCAAAGCTAAAAAATTATCCGGATGTAAATATGTTTTTCCTTGGATATCTCATACCGTAACTGAAAGCATGATCCTTTTAGCGGTTATGGCTATTGGTAAAACAGAGTTAATAAATGCAGCCTGTGAGCCGGAAGTGGTGGCTTTATGTGATTTTTTAAGAAGATGCGGTGCAGATATCAAGGGCGATGGCACTCATCACGTTATAATAAATGGAGTAAAGAAATTATCCGGAGCCAGCGCCAGAGTGATTCCTGATAGAATTGAGACCGGTACTTTCGCAATTTTAGCTGCTTTGATTGGGGATGGAATAAAGTTAAATAATTGTAATCCAAGCCATCTTGAAGTATTTTGGAAAATGTTACAAAGAGCGGGAGTAAAATTTGACCGCGGTAAAAATTATGTGTATATTTATCCATCAAGGAATATTAAAGCGGTAGAGGCTCGGACGCATGAATATCCTGGTTTTGTTACAGATTTGCAGGCTCCGTTTACGATCTTAATGACTCAGGCCAAGGGATTAAGTTTAATTCATGAAACGATTTATGAAGGTAGATTGTTCTATACGGATATGTTAAATAAAATGGGCGCCAACATTATAATGTGCGATCCGCATAGAGTGGTGGTAAATGGACCATCCAGGCTATATGGAACAAAAATGGAGAGTCCGGATTTAAGAGCAGGAATCAGTTTAGTAATGGCGGCCATGATTGCTGAAGGAAAAAGCGAAATAGAAAATATCTACCAGATTGACAGAGGCTATGAAAAAATCGAAAAAAGATTAACAAGATTGGGAGCGGCTATTAAAAGAGTAAAAGATTAAAAGCGATAAATTAAAATTATGTTTGTAAAAAAAGTTGGAATTGATTTGGGTACGGCTAATACGGTAGTTTATGTTCCCAATCGAGGAATTGTAATTGATGAACCATCGGTAGTGGCGATTTCTCTTGACGATAATTCAATTCTTGCGGTTGGCAATGAAGCAAAAAAAATGCTAGGCAGAACTCCTGATTCTATTGTTGCTTCACGTCCGCTTAAAGACGGAGTAATTGCTGATTATCGCGTGACTGAAGCGATGTTAAAATATTTTATTACCAAAGCGATCGGCAATGTGAGGATATTTCGGCCGGAAGTGATGGTATCTATTCCTGCCGGGATTACTAGTACGGAAAGAAGAGCGGTTATCGATGCTACATTGCAAGCGGGAGCTAAGGCGGCTTACGTAATTAAAGAACCGGTGGCGGCAGCTATTGGGGCTGGTATTCCCATTGCTCAATCAAGCGGTAATATGGTAATTGATATTGGCGGGGGAACCACTGAAGTAGCAGTAATTTCATTAGGAGGAATCGTGGCAGCTAATTCGGCGCGAGTCGCGGGCAATAAGTTAGATCAGGCAATTGCAGATTATATTAGAAAAAAACATAATTTGGCAGTGGGAGATAGAACAGCAGAGGATATTAAGATTAAGATTGGAGCCGCGATCCCTATCAAAAAAGAAAGATGTATGGAAATTAAAGGGCGAGATATGATTTCGGGACTGCCCAAAACTATTAAAATATGTACTAATGAAATATCGGAAGCAATCCAAGATCAATTGCGGGAGATTATTCAAACAGTAAAATTAGTTTTGCAAGAAACTCCACCCGAGCTTTCTGCTGATGTAATTGACAAGGGCATGGTTTTAACCGGCGGAGGCGCGCTATTACGCAATTTAAGCGAATTAATAACAAAGGTTACCGGAGTACCATGCTATGTGGCTGACGATCCTCTGTTGTGCGTTGTTAAAGGAACGGGTACGGCTTTGGAAAATTTGGATTCTTACAAGAGAAGTATCTTGTCGACTAAAAAATAAGATTACCTTTATTGGTTCTTTTAAATTGTATTGATATCATAATATAAACAGGAGGATTAAATGACAGCAACTATAATAATGTATTTTACTATTGGATTCGCTGTTTCTTTAGTCGCTTTGTTCTTACTTATATATCGTAAACATATAATTGGGCTGAGAAGTAATTATCCACATATTCTTATTGGAATATTTTGTATATTTCTAATAACATTATTTTGGCCAATATATATTATAACGGTTTTAACAGATAGAAATTATAGAGATGAAAATATAGCTCTTGTGTGTTCTTTCATTTCTGTTTGTAAAGAAAAAATTAATTTGGGATGAAATCATCCCTTTTTACATAATATTATGACTATTGGTTTTGATGCCTCTCGGGCCAATAAGCAAGCAAAAACTGGTACTGAGTGGTACAGCTATAATTTATTATTAGAACTTGCAAAAATCGATCAAAAAAATCGATATTTTTTATATACTCCGGATAAATTAAAAAATAAACTTAAATATCTCCCTGATAATTTTGAGGAAAAGGTGCTAAATTGGCCACCGAAATATCTTTGGACTATGATTAGATTGTCTATGGAAATGGCCATAAAACCGCCAGACATATTATTTGTACCGGCTCACATTATTCCTTTGGTAGCTCCTAACAACACAATTACAACCATTATGGATGTTGGCTTTTTACGCAGGCCGGAGATATATCCTCAAAAGGAACTGAAATATCATCGCTTTGGTTTAAGGCAGGCATTGAAAAAAGCTAAAAAGATTTTGACAATTTCTGAATTCAGTAAAAAGGAAATGGTTGAACTTTGTCAGATCAATCCTGATATTATTAAAGTAATTCATTTAGGTTTTGATAGCGGAGTTTTTAAGCCAATTAATGATATTAATACAATAAGAAGAGTTTTGGGTAAATACAATATTAATAGCCAGAACCCCTTTTTTCTCTATGTGGGAAGGCTAGAAGAGAAAAAAAATATCCCCGGCCTAATAAAAGCTTTTGCTAAATTTAAAAAAGAAAATCCCAATTTAAATCATAAGTTAGTTTTAGCCGGCACTCCTGGACATAATTACGATGAAATAAAAAGGCTTATTATGGAGTATAATATTGAAAAAGATATTATTGAAACCGGCTGGGTGGCAGAGCAAGATTTGCCGTACTTATTTAATGCCAGTTTTGCTTTTGTTTTTCCTAGTTTTTATGAGGGTTTTGGTATTCCATTATTGGAAGCGATGAGCTGCGATACACCAATTTTAACTTCAAGAACTGCATCTATACCAGAAGTGGCTGCAAATGCAGCCTTATATTTTAATCCTGTAGACATATCTGATATCAAAAACAAAATGGTACAAATGGTAAAAAATAATAATCAGCGGAACAAAATAATTGAACAGGGAAGATTAAGAGTAAAAAATTTTAGTTGGGAAAAATGTGCTCGGGAAACACTGGAAGAGATTGAGAAGCTAAAATCATAACAAAAAAATAGTTTAAGTGAAAGTAGACATATTGAGCCTTTTTTTAATTAATATTGTCTATTTTTAATAAAAAATAAAATATCTGGCATGTTTGATTGTTCCATAAGATTATGATATATTATTAATAATGACAAAGAAAAATATTAAATATAAATCTTGGCCAATAATCGGCCATGAAAAAATTATTGTGGCGCTGCAGAATAATATAAAAAATAAATTTATTTGCCACGCATATTTATTTGTTGGTCCGGAATCAGTTGGTAAAAGTGAAACAGCGATTAATTTTGCCAAAACTTTAATGTGCGAAAATCCTGAAAAACCATGTCTTAAGTGCGATATTTGTCGAAAAATTGACGAAACTGCATACTCAGATTTTACTTATATTAATAAGGATAAAGAAAAAATAAAGATTGACTCTATTCGGTCATTGCAGCACAAAATATCATTGAAATCGTACGGCGGTTATAAATTTTGTTTAATTAACGGAGTTGATAAATTTACCATCGAAGCGGGTAACGCAATTTTAAAACTTTTAGAAGAACCAAAAGGTAAAACGGTATTTGTTCTGGTGGCGGACAGCCTGGAAAATATTTTGCCGACTATTATATCGCGCTGCGCTCTTTATCGTTTCTCTCTAGTTCCGGAAAAGAATATTTACAATTGGTTGAAAGACAAGGCTTCTAATTCAACAAGCGTCAATAATATTGTCCGAATGGCCTCTGGCAAGCCGGGATTAGCCTTGAGAATGTTGAATGATTCTGATATTTTAGAAGAGATAATGGAAACAGAAAATGACATTAAAATATTACTGGATTCAAATTTAAATAAATCATTTTCCCGTATGGGAGAATGGGCTCATCATGAGAATTATAAAATTGATAAATTGGATATTCTGATACAATGGTTAAGAGATTTATATTTATACAAAATCGGCAATATGGATAATGTTGTTTCGGCATCTAATTTAGTCAATGATTATAAAAAATATTCAAACAGAATATCTTTAAATAAGATAGCTGGCTTGATCAGCAATATCATTAAAGCCAAAGAATCAATTAAAAATAATGTTAATCGCAAGCTGGTTTTAGAAAATATTATGTTAAAATTAAAGCATGAATAAAAAAATAATAATATTTTTGATAATGCTAACTTTTCCCTTCTTGGGATTTTCCTGTGGGAATAAAAAACCATCTGATGGAGGAGTTTATAAATCTAATGACGGTGGTGATACTTGGGAACAAAAGGTGAAAATTGATAACAAAAACGATATAGCAAAAGTCAGTGTTAATGAAATAGAGGTGGACAAGACAGACAATAACTTGATTTTAGCCGGGACTGATGACTTCGGTGTTTATCGCAGTGCGGATGGAGGCAATGTTTGGACGGGAACCGCCCTTAATTTTGGAAACATTAACTCAATAGCAATAAATCCGGAAGATAATGCCTTGATATATGCGGCAGGCAGTTATAATACAATCGGTAAAATTTATAAAAGTTCAGATGCTGGAAATAATTGGGAGGAGGTATTTTCTGAAATCAAAAATGATACTCCTGTGTATAGCATTGAGATAGATTGGTATGATCCTAGGGTAATATATGCTGCTACCACTAGCGGTGCATTGATAAAGAGTAAAGATAGCGGCCGCAGCTGGGTTGCGGTAAAAAAGTTTGAAGATCCGGTAAATAAGGTTTTGATAAATCCGCAAGACAGCAGAGTGATATATTTGTTTACTTTGAAAGAATTATTTAAAAGTTCGGACGCAGGAAAAACATTTGTAGATATAAGCAAAGGATTTAAAAACTATGATTTCAGAGAATTTCACGATATGGCGATCCATCCCAAGTTTGCCAATATCGTATATATCAGCTCAGATTTTGGATTATTGGTGTCAGAAGATGGTGGAAAAAAATGGCAAGAAGTAAATCTTTTAGCTAAGCCGGAAAATCGAATTTATTCACATATTGCACTAGATCAGATTAATCCCAATATTATTTACTTTGGATTTGGCTCAAATTTATATGTTTCGGAAGACGGCGGAATTAATTGGTCTGTTAAGCAATTCACGACTGGAAGTATCGCCAATATTAACGCGCAAGCTTCAGAAGATTCAATTATTTATACTGGCATTAAACTTATTAAATAATAAAAATATATGTATCAAGAAAAGATTAGCGTTGCCAAGGATGAAATGTCGAGCGCGCTTAAATATTTGAAAGACGAGTTTGTAAAACTCAAAGCAGGTAAGGCGAATCCAGCCATGATCGAAAATCTAATGATAGACTATTATGGAACTAAAACTCCCTTATTGCAGCTGGCTACTATCAATATTCCCGAGCCCAGAATTTTTATTATTCAGCCATATGACAAAAATTCCGTTAAAGCCATAGAAGGAACGATTAATGCTTCGGATTTGGGAATCAACGCTAATGTAGATAAAGATATTATTCGAATAGTTATGCCTGAATTGACGGAAGACAGAAGAAAAGAGTTGGTTAAAATGATTGGTCAAAAAGCAGAGGAGGCGCGTATCGCCATTAGAAATATTAGAGAAAAGGCTTGGAAAGAAATTAAGGATTTGGAAGGAGAAAGTATAATTACTGAAGATGATAAATATAAGGCGCAAGAAGAGCTAGATAAAATTATCGGAGAATTCAATAATTCGGTTAAAGAATTAGAAGAAAAAAAAGAAAATGAATTAATGAAAATATAAATCTATGATTACAGTAATAATTTTTATATTAGTTTTGGGTTTATTGATATTTGTACATGAATTCGGCCATTTTATTGTTGCTAAAAAAAGTGGAATGAAAGTAGAAGAATTTGGGTTTGGCTTTCCACCAAAATTATTTGGCATCAAGAGGGGAGATACTACTTATTCAATAAATTTATTGCCGATTGGCGGATTTGTAAGAATACTTGGCGAAGACGGCGAGAAAGTTGATGACCCAAAGAGTTTTGCGAGCCGGAGCGTAGGTATAAGGGCGGCTGTTATTTCCGCCGGTGTGGTTATGAATATCGTGCTGGCTATTTTTTTATTTATAATTTGTTTCAAGGTCGGGATTCCAACTGTGGTGGATAGTCCGGAAAAGGTTAATGTTAGGGATGAAAAAGTGCAAATAATAAATATCAGTGAAGGCTCTCCGGCGCAAGAAGCTGGCGTTATAATAGGAGATAGCATATTAGAAATTGCCGATATACCGGTTGAAAGCGTTGAACAAGTCCAGGATTCAATTAATAGCTCATTGGGCAAAGAGCTTGCAGTAAAAATATCAAGAGGAGAGGAAATTATAAATTTAACTTTAAAACCCAGAATAGATCCTCCGGAAGGAGAGGGGGCGACAGGTATAGCGTTAGTAAAAACCGGCATAGTGTCATACCCCTGGCACATTTCCATTTGGAAGGGCATTGAAGCAACTTTTTCTATGCTAATAGCGATTATCGTGGCCTTTGCTGGAATATTAAAAAATATTTTTATGGGGCAGGGAGTATCTGAGGGTTTGGCCGGACCGGTTGGAATAGCGGTTATGACCGGTCAAATGGCTAAGTTGGGTTTTGTCTATATTTTGCAATTTACTGCTATTCTTAGCATAAATTTAGCTATTTTGAATTTTTTGCCCTTTCCGGCTCTTGATGGCGGACGGATGATGTTCTTAATATTAGAAAAAATTAGAGGAAAAAAAGTAAAAAAGAAAACTGAGAACATGATTCATGCGGCCGGATTTGTTATATTGATTGCATTGATGATATTGGTAACCTTTAGAGACATTTTTAAATTTAAAGATATATTTATAAATTTTTGGGAAAGGCTAAGAGGATAAAAGTGAAGCAAAGTATTTTGTTTACAAAAACTAAAAAAGATATTTCCAGTGATGAAATAAGCAAAAATGCTCAATTATTGATGCGCGCCGGTTTTATTTATAAAGAAATGGCGGGCGTATATGATTTGCTGTCTTTGGGGCTTAGGGTAATGAATAAAATCAATGGTATAATTCGTGAAGAGATCAATCAAATTGGCGGGCAAGAGATATTTATGTCTTCTCTGCAGGATAAAACTATTTGGGAAAAAACCAATCGCTGGAGCGACCAGATAGTAGATAATTGGTTTAAAACGAAATTAAAAAATAAGTCCGAATTGGGTTTGGGATTTACTCACGAAGAACCTTTGGCGAGATTAATGAAAAATTATATTAGTTCATATAAAGATCTGCCGCTTTATATTTATCAAATTCAAACAAAATTTAGAAATGAAAAAAGAGCTAAAAGCGGCATTATGCGCGCTCGTGAGTTTTTAATGAAAGATTTATATTCCTTTACGTCTTCAAGGGAAGAACTGGATTTATTTTATGAAAAAGCTAAACAGGCTTATATAAATATTTTTCAAAAATGTGGAATCGGAAAAATTACCTATCTGACATTTGCATCCGGTGGGACATTTTCAAAATATTCGCATGAATTTCAAACAATCTCTGATGCCGGGGAAGATATAATTTATTTGGATGAAAATAGAAAATTAGCGGTTAATAAGGAAGTAATGACGGACGAAGTGTTAGATGATATCGGCTTGAACAGAAAAAATTTAGTAGAGAAAAAATCTATTGAAGTAGGAAATATTTTTAAGCAGCAAGCCAGGTTTTCCGAACCGCTTGAATTGAATTTTATTGATAAGGATGGGCAAAAAAAGCCGGTAATTATGGGCGCTTATGGAATTGGACCGGGTCGGTTAATGGGCACCGTTGTGGAAGTAAGAAATGACGATCAAGGAATAATTTGGCCAAAAGAGATAACTCCATATCAAATACATTTGTTAGAAATATTTTCAAAAAACAAAGCTGTTACAGCGAAAGCTGAAGAAATATATAACACTTTACAAGAAAATGGAATAGAGGTATTATATGATGACCGACGTGAAATTCGTGCAGGTGAAAAGTTTTATGATGCAGATCTTATTGGTATACCGATTCAATTGATTTTAGGAGAAAAAAATCTTAACTTGGGAAAGTGTGAAATCAAATATCGAGATACCCGGGAAATTGTAGTCATTGGAATAAAAGATTTACTCAAGGTAGTTCAAGAATTTTATCAAGACTAAGAATAAATAAGATATGTCAATTTTAAATAATATATTGGGAAGATTTTCTAAGGATATTGGGATTGATTTGGGAACCGCCAATACCTTGGTTTATACAAAGGATGAAGGCATTGTCATCAATGAGCCTTCAGTAGTGGCGATTAATAAAAGAACCGGACAGATTTTGGCAATTGGCAGTGAAGCACGAAAAATGGTTGGGAAAACACCTTCTCATATTATTGTCTCTCGCCCCTTGGTAGATGGCGTTGTTTCAGATTTTGAAACTACTGAACAAATGCTTAAATATTTTATCGAAAAAGTTCATCAAGGGGGATTTACTATATTTCCACGCCCTAGAGTAGTAATCGGTATTCCTTCTGGCGTAACTGAGGTGGAAAAAAAGGCTGTAGAAGATGCGGCAAAGAATGCAGGCGCTAGGCAGACGTTTTTGGTAGAAGAACCCATGGCTGCGGCTATCGGCGCTCGCTTGCCCATACAGGACGCGGCTGGAAGCATGATAGTTGACATTGGGGGAGGGACGACAGAAATCGCAGTAATATCTTTGGGCGGAATTGTGACTTCAAAATCCTTAAGGATTGCCGGGGATGAAATGAACGAAAATATTATTCAATATGCGCGAGAAGAATTTAATATATTACTAGGTGAAAGAACAGCAGAAGAAATAAAGATAGCTATTGGATCTGCGTGTAAATTAAAAGAGCCGCTAGAAACTTCAATGAGGGGTAGAGATTTAATTACTGGATTGCCAAAAGAAATTAAAGTCAATGATGAAGATGTGCGTAAGGCAATTTCCAGATCGGTATACCATATTGTAGATAATGTAAAAATGACCATTGAGGAGACTCCTCCGGAATTGTTATCAGATATTATGAAAAAGGGAATAATTATAGCGGGAGGAGGAAGTTTATTGAGAGGTCTGGATAAGTTAATTTCGGAACAAACCTTAATGCCAGTATATTTAGCCAATGATCCGTTGACCTGTGTAGTAAGAGGCACTGGAGTGATATTAGAAGATATTGATAATTTAAAAGATGTTTTGGTTACTATGGGAGATGAAATAGTACCGAAATAATATCGGAAATGACTCTTAAAACATCAAATAACAACTTATATATATTTATTGCCAGCATTGTTATAATTGTTTTACTGGTTGTGTTTCATATTGCCGGAATTACTAAACCAATTGAAGGATATATAAAGGCTGCTTTATCGCCAATGCAGTCTTATTTTTATGATAAGACAAAAAGCGTATCAGAATTTTTTGGATTAATAGTGTCTATTCGCGATCTTGAGTCGGAAAATAATAAGCTAAAAAGCAAGGTACAAGAGTTATATGTGGAGCGGTCCAAGATGAAGCAATTAGAAAATGAAAATAAAACGTTAAGAGATCAGCTCGGCTTTGTTAAAGAAAACAAAGAAATATTAATTTCATCCTATATAGTAGAAAAAGATCCTTCAAATCTTTATGCTTCTTTTGGTATAGACAAAGGGGAAAAAGATGGAGTAGATAAGGGAATGCCGGTTATCGTTGCCGATGGAATATTGGTTGGTCAGATTTATGAGGCAAGCGATTATAATTCGACTGTAATTTTAACAATCGATTCACGCAGTAAAATAAATGCAGAAATTATTGACTCGGGGGCAACCGGAATAGTTAGTGGTGAGCATAATCTTGCTATAATTATGGATTTAATTCCACAGAATAAGGTGATTAAAAAAGGAGATTTAGTGACGACTTCCGGCCTGGGAGAAAAATTTCCTAAAGATCTGCTTATCGGTGAAGTGGAGAGCGTTGCTAACGCCGATAACGAATTGTTTCAAAAAGCCAGAATTAAACCGTTGATAAATTTTCAGGATTTAAAAATAGTATTTGTGGTAAAAAATTAAATGAAAAGGCTAGTATTAATTATTTTATTATTTTTGGCGGTTATTATACAAACGGCGGTATTTCCCAATGTGTCAGTCTGGGGAATTTTCCCAGAATTATTTTTGGTTATAGTGGTAAGTTTTTGTTTGTTGGAGAATTATTTAGAGGCATGCATTTGGTCGGTCGCTGGCGGTTTTATGTTGGATTTATTTTCGGCAAAAAGTTTTGGTTTAAGCGCGATTAGTTTAATAGCTACCGTACTGGTTATATATTTAATATCATTCTCGCTGGAATTTGGGAAAGTATACTCAAAAATACTTTTGGCAGGAATAGCGTCCTTAACATATTATATTACTTTAATAATTTTTTCCGTTTTGTTTGATTTAATGAAATTATCAGATAATTTATTGCATATTAACTGGAGAATCATATTGATAGTAGCCGCTAGCACTGCGATTAATTCAATTTTGATAATAGTGATATTCCCTCTTATCGGTTATTTTAATGAATGGCTGATAAGAGTGGAAAAAAAATTGGAGACTAGATTACTATGAAAAATAACCCATTTGAATTGGACAGTATAGAGGGTCGTGAATTTAAAGAAGTGCAGGATGAGTTTGAGGAGGATTGGGATGAGGCGTTGATTAAGGGCAAGGGTGAAACCCAGGAAGTAAAAACGATCAAGCCGCTATTTAACTACAAGAAATTTAAATGGCTTTCTTATATATTATTTATTATTTTTATATTATTCGGTGGGCGTTTATTTCATATGCAAATTATTACCGGTGAAGAATTTCAGGAGGCGGCAGAGGAAAATAGATATCGTATACATGTTAAAAGGCCAAGTCGTGGAATTATATATGATCGAAATAAAAATATACTCATAAGAAATGTTCCCAGTTTTGATATAGTTTTGATACCGGCCGATTTACCGAAAGATGAAGAAGAAAAGAAAAACTTAATATTAAGTTTACGCGATCAAGTGGCTATAAGCGATGAAGAATTAAATAATATTTTAGCAAGCGAACAGACGAGGAGTTATAATTCAATAACATTTAAAAGAAATATTGATAGAGATCAAGCATTGCAGTTAATGATAGATCTTAATCATATGCCGGGTGTGAACATTGAAATTAACGCAATCAGGGAATACCAAGATTCTAAAAATTTTGCTCACTTGATTGGATATACTGGCAAAACGACTGAAAAAGAAATGGAGCAACTGGACCAAAATGAATATTTGTTTAATGATTGGGTTGGTAAAAATGGTTTGGAATATTATTATGAAAGTGAAATGCGGGGCCGGGTGGGTCGCGAGCAAGTAGAAGTTGATTCAAAGGGCAAGATTAAAGAAGTGGTGGCGGTTAATCAGCCGGAAGCTGGTAAAGATTTGATCTTATCTATTGATCAAGAAATGCAAAATAAAATTAGTGAGATTGTTCAAAGCAAATTATTGACAGTAAAAACCAATCGCGCAGTAGTTGTGGCTATGGATCCGAATTCGGGTGAAATTATAGCATTGGTTAACATGCCGCAATATGATAATAATTTATTTGCTCAAGGCATATCAGACGAACAATATTCAAGCTTAACAAATGATCAAGACAAACCATTGTTTAATCGAGCTGTAAGCGGATTATATCCTCCCGGATCTACAATTAAGCCAGTAGTGGCAATTGCCGCTCTTGATGAAGGAGTGGTGACCGCTGATACAATTATAAATGATACCGGCTCAATATCAGTGCCCCATAAATATAATCCGGATATTGTCTATAAGTTTGTCGGATGGGATTTAGCCGGATTGGGGCCAATGAATATTTTTAGCGCAATAGCGAAATCATCAGATATTTATTTTTATGAAGTGGGGGGAGGATTTGAAGACATGGAGGGTCTAGGAGTAGAAAAATTAGGTGAATACTATCATAAATTTAATTTAGGTGAAAAAACCGGAATTGATATCCCGGGAGAAAAGGATGGATTAATTCCCAATCCGGAGTGGAAAGAAAAAAATATCGGCGAGCAATGGTATTTGGGGGATACTTATCACATGGCGATTGGCCAGGGGGATGTTTTAACTACTCCGATACAAGTTGCTTTATGGACTGCGACGATTGCCAATGGGGGTACGATATATCAGCCGCACGTAGTAAAAAAAATAATTGAAAAAAACGGTAATGTTAAAGAAATTGTGCCAAAGATTATCAGGGAAAATTTTGTTAGTGATAATAGCGTTGATATCGCCAGACGTGGAATGAGGGAAACGGTACTTTCGGGAAGCGCTAGAATGCTAGGTACTTTACCGATTTCAAACGCCGGTAAAACTGGTACCGCTCAACATTCCGGCAGCGAAGAAGATCATCATGCTTGGTACACATCCTTTGCTCCTTATGAAAATCCCGAGATTGTAATAACCGTTTTGGTGGAAGAAGGAGGAGAAGGAAGCGACATTGCTGTCCCAATCGCTGGAGAAATATTAAACTGGTATTATAATAATAAAAAAGAAAAATAAATATGAAAATATTAGATGGAATAAAATTGGCTAATAAAATTATTAAGCAGATCAAGCGCGATGTGCATAAATTAAAAAGCCATGGCATTGATCCAAAACTTGCTGCTTTATTGGTTGGAAATGATAAAGCTTCAATGAGTTTTATTCATAAAAAGGAGGAGCTATGTAAAAGTGTTGGAATAAAATTTGAACTTTTTAAGTTTTCTGCTAATATAGCTGAAGAAAAATTATGCCAGAAACTTGATGTCATACAGTCTGACAAAAATTTGTCAGGTTTAATAGTGCAGCTTCCTCTGCCTCCTAAAATCAATGCAAGAAGAATATTGGAAAATATTAGGGAAGATATTGATATTGATTGTTTAACTTCAAAAAATTTAGGTAAGTTGGCTGCCGATGTTGCCGTGATAATACCGCCGACACCCGCGGCCATTATGGAATTTATAAAATCGTATAATATTAATTTAAAAAACAAGCATATAGTAATAGTGGGAAGAGGAGAATTGGTGGGCAAGCCCTTGAGTATAATTCTGACTCAGCAGCATAATACTATTACTTTGTGTGGCAAGTTCACTCGTAATCTAAAAAGTTATACTAATCAAGCTGATATACTAATAACGGCAGTTGGTAAAAGGAATTTAATTAACGGTACAATGGTAAAGGATAAGGTGATTATTTTAGATGCGGGCACAACGCTAATCAGAAAAAAAATATATGGAGATGTTAATTTTGCGGAAGTTTCAAAAAAAGCAACTATGATAACTCCAGTGCCCGGAGGTATTGGGCCGGTGACAGTTGCAAAATTGCTACAAAATGTTATAATAACTGCTAAAAATAACAATGTGGATAAACTAAGTTGACAGCGAATGTTTATTGTATTATTCATTATGTTATAGGTAATTTACAACAAATAAAATACATTATATGAAGGAGCTTTACATTTCGCAGGAAGGGTTGGAAAAATTAAAAGAAGATTTAAATTATTTAAAGAAAGTCAGAAGAAAAGAGGTTTCGGAAAGGATAAAGAAAGCATTAGAAGAAGGCGATATATCAGAAAGTGGTGAATATTCGGAGGCTAAAGAAGATCAGGCTTTTGTCGAAGGAAAAATTGCGGAAATTGAAGAAAAAATCAAAAACGCCGTGATTATAAAAAAGAAAAAAAGTTCACAATCCGTAGATATTGGCTGTACTGTAACTCTGAAATCTGATGAAAATGTTATTAAATATTCCATCGTAGGTTCTTCGGAAGTTGATCCCGCTCAAGGAAGAATATCCAACGAATCTCCTTTGGGAAAAGCTTTTATAGGTAAAAAGGTCGGAGAAGTAGTAGAGGTTGCGACTCCCGCCGGAACTGTAAAATATGAGGTGCTGGGGATTAAATAAAAAGCATTTTAAATAACAAAGATTTTGTTATAATTAAATTAATCTACTATTGTAGGTTAATTTTTTGTTAAAACTATTATATGCTACAAAATAGTAAAAATATTGAAGAAATTCGCAAGCAGAATTTAGAAACGATTAAAGATCATAAAATTAATCCATATCCCTCAAGGGGCGAAAGGACTAATATGATCAATGAAGTAATAAATAATTTTGAAGATTTATTGGCAGTTGAAATTATTTTATGCGGGCGCTTAAGATTAATGCGCCGGCACGGCAAGGCAACATTTTCTAATCTTGAGGATGGCAGTGGAAATATCCAAATATTTTTTAGTGAAAAAGAAGTAGGAAAAGAAAAATATCGGCTTTTGCGCGCGATTGAGGTTGGTGATTATTTGCAGGTTGCGGGGCATTTATTTATCACTAAAAAAGGTGAAAAAACTTTGATGGTAAAAGAATATAGTATTCTGGCAAAAGCATTAAAATCATTGCCTGAAAAATGGCATGGAATTAAAGACGAAGAGGAAAAATTAAGAAAAAGGTATTTAGATATTCTATTTAATCCGCAATTAAAAGATATTTTTAAGAAAAAAGCTTTATTTTGGCAAAATATACGTCGTTTTTTGATACAGAAAGGCTTTTTAGAGGTAGAAACTCCTGTTTTAGAGGTAACACCGGGGGGTGCTGATGCAAAACCCTTTAAAACTCATCACAATGCGTTAAATATTGATCTATATCTGAGAATATCAATGGGTGAACTATGGCAAAAGAAATTAATGATTGCAGGCTATGAGAAAACATTTGAAATAGGCAGGCAATTTAGAAACGAAGGAATAGACACTGAACATTTACAGGATTATACGCAAATGGAATTTTATATGGCTTATGCTGACTATAAAGATGGAATGAAGCTTACGGAAGAAATGTATAAAGAGATAATTAAGAAAACTTTTGGTACATTAAAATTCAAGATTAAAGGTTACGATATTGATTTTGCACAAAGATGGACTCAACTTGACTATGCATCGGAAATCAAGCAAAAACTCGGGATTGATGTATTAGAGGCCTCAGAAGCTGATTTACAAAAAAAATGCGAAGAATTAGATATAAAAATTGAAAAAAAGATAGCTAAAGGAAGATTGATGGATATTTTATGGAAGAAATTAAGAAAAGAAATTTCTGGACCGGCGTTTATAATTAATCATCCTGTTGAGGTTTCTCCTTTATCAAAGCGTAAAGAAGATGATAATAGGCTAGTCGAGAGATTTCAAATTATTATAGCCGGCAGCGAGCTTGGCAACGGATATTCCGAGCTTAATGATCCGATTGATCAAGAAAATAGATTTAAGCAACAGGCAGAACTAAGAAAATCGGGAGACGAAGAAGCACAAATGCATGATAAGGATTTTGTCGAAGCATTGGAATATGGAATGCCGCCTACTTGTGGCTTTGGACTTTCAGAAAGACTATTTTCTTATTTAGTGGATAAACCTATCAGAGAGACAGTTATTTTTCCCCTAATGAGACCCAAGAACACAAATATTGTACAAGGCGATAATTTAGAGAATCAAAAATTTAATATCAAAAGAGAAATTGGCAAGCAATTATTGAATAAATACATAAAAGAGAAAAAAAATTTATTACATTCCAGAGAGACCGAAGTCATTATGCGATCTTTGGCAAAAAAGCTGGGAAAAAATGAAGACTTATGGGGCATGGTTGGCTTGCTTCATGATATTGATTGGGAAAAGACCAAGGAGGAGCCGGATCAACATACCAAGCAATCAGAAAAAATATTAAATGAAATAAATTTTCCGGAAGTCGGCATTAACGCCATAAAGGCCCACAATTATGAATATGCTGGAGAAAAATCCCGAGAGACTGATTTAGATTATGCGTTGGCGTGTTCGGAGGCTATTACTGGAATAATCTATGCTGCTGTTTTAGTGCGGCCGGATAAAAATATTAATCAGCTGAAAACTTCATCTGTTAAAAAGAAATTAAAAGATAAATCATTTGCTGCCAATATTGATCGAGCAAGAATTTCGGAATGTGAAAAAATTGGACTAACTCTAGATGAATTTATTGAAATTAGTATAAAATCAATGCAGGAAATTAGCACAGAATTGGGGTTATAAATATGAAAGTAATGGTTTTTGGCACATTTGACATTCTACACCGGGGACATATATATTTTTTAAAAGAGGCAAAAAAATTAGGTAATAAGCTTGTAGCGGTCGTTGCTAGGGATGAAAATGTCACCAGGCTAAAAGGGAAAAGTCCATTATATAATTATAAACACAGGATTAATCAGATAAAAAAAACACATATAGCCGATAAAATAATACTGGGAGATTTAGTGGATATTTTTAAATGTATTAAAGTGGAAAAACCTGATATAATAGCTCTGGGTTATGATCAAAAATATTTTATTTTTGAGTTAAAACAATTTATAAAAAATAGCGAAGAAAAAATAAAAATAATAAAAATTGGATCTTATTACCCCCTTAGATATAAATCTTCAATAATAAAAAATAAAATAAAAAAATGATGAAAAAAACTAAAACTTTCTTGCTCGTTGTCCTGGGCTTTTTGATTTTTCCAATTTCAGCCTACGCGTTTGAGGTCCAAATGGGAGAGATTATTGAAATCGATAAGGGCGTAGTAGTTAATGATGATTTATTGGTAGTTGGCGCTAATGTTCGCATAAACGGACAATTAAACGGCGACATAAAGGCAATGGGAAGCATAGTTGAAATTAATGGATCAGTAAATGGAGATGTAACATCTGTAGGAAGCCAAATTATCGTTAGGGGAAATATCGGTGATGATATTTATGCCGCGGGCGGGCAAGTAAATATTGAGGGAAAAATTAAAGATAACGCGTTTATTGTCGGAGGAAATGTCTATGTTTCAGATAACGTGGAAATTGGCAGAGACTTAAGGGTATATGGAGGAATGGTATATTTGGATGGAAAAGTAGCTGGAGACGTGGTGGGTAAAGCAGGCCAATTAAAGATTACCAATAATATTGATGGAGATCTAAAAGGTGAATTTGATAAGTTGATTATCGGACCAAATGTAAAAATTGGAGGAGGAATATCATACTCTTCTCCAGAGGAAGCCGAAATAAATACAAGCGCCGATATTAACGGCTTAGTGGATTGGACCAAAACCGAACCTAGGGAATATTATCAGAAAAAAGATGGTTTTTGGGCTGTTAGCCTTACTACTTCAATTATGTGGTTTTTGATAAAGATTATTAGCTTAATGTTATCGGGGATTATACTAATATTAATATTTCCAAAAGAAATAAGAAAAATTACTGATCGGTTGGCCGGAGATCCGGGAAACAGTATTCTGTGGGGAATAATAATTTGTATTATTGTTCCAGTACTGGCCTTGTTAATATTAATCACTATAATTGGGATTCCGCTTGCTATGATTTTGATATCAATATATGGCATTTCGATCTATTTAGCTAAGGTAATAGTTGGCTTATGGGTGGGGAAAAGCTTATTAGCTAAAATATCTAAAAAGAAAGAAGTGAGTTTATTGTGGTCGGTAGTAATCGGAACCGCAATAATCGGGATATTATGCGTTATTCCAATTGCAGGATTTATAATTAAAATAATAGTGACTGTTTTTGGAATAGGAGTGATATTTATGTCGTTGCGCGCTTATTTTGCTAAAAGGAAATAAAATAACATTAAATGTTAGATATTAATTTAATCAGAAAAAATCCGGAACTAATTAGGAAAACTCTCAAAGAACGCAATATGAAAGTGAATGTTGATCAGATTTTAAAGTTAGATAAAAAAAGGAGAGTGTTGCTAAAAAAAGTAGAAGATTTGCGTGCAGAACAAAATAAGGCCAGCCAGTTTATTGCAAAAAGCTCCGGTCAAGAAAAAATTAAAAAAATTACGGAAACTAAGGAGATAGCTCAGCGCATAAGCGAATTAGCGCCGGTTTTAGAAAAGGTCGAAAATAAATACAATAAGCTTATGTATAGTTTGCCTAATATATGCCTACCAGATGTGCCAGTTGGTCCGGATGAAAGTGGCAATCAGGTAGTACGGAAGCAGGGGAAAATTAAGCTATTCGATTTTCAAGTCAAAGATCATGTTCAGTTGGGTGAGGATTTAAATATTATTGACTTAAAAAGAGCCGCCAAAGTGACAGGCGCCAGGTTTGCATATATTAAGGGGGCGGCTGCCATGTTGCAGACAGCATTAATAAAGTATACTTTCGAAACTCTTACATCTGAAAAAATAATTAATAAAGTCGCCGAAAGCGTTAAAAGGGGTTATAGCGCAAAAACATTTATCCCGATATTTCCACCGGTAGTGTTAAAGCCTGAAGTATTTAGCAAAATGGCACGATTATCGAAAGAAGACGAGGATGAAAGATATTACATTAAAAGCGATGATTTGTATTTAGTCGGCAGCGCTGAACATACCATCGGTTCAATGCACATGGATGAAATAATCAGTGAAGAAGATCTGCCGATAAGATATATCGGATATGCTACCAGCTTTCGTCGAGAAGCGGGAAGTTATGGCAAAGACACTAAGGGAATATTTCGAGTGCATCAATTTGACAAAATGGAGATGGAAAGTTTTACATTATCCGATCATTCCAAAATTGAACAAGAATTTTTAGTTGCCATACAAGAATATATGTTGCAAGATTTGAAAATTCCTTACCAGGTGGTCAATGTATGTACCGGGGACATGGGAAAGCCCGATGCTCGACAGATAGACATTGAATGTTATCTGCCCGGACAAAAAAAATATCGGGAAACTCATACTTCTGATTTAATGACAGATTACCAGTCACGCAGATTAAATATCCGCGTTAAAAGATCGAATGGTAAAAATGAATATGTACATATGAATGATGCAACGGCTTTTGCTGTTGGCCGCATCATAATAGCGATTCTTGAAAATTATCAGAATAAAGATGGAAGCGTTTCGATTCCCGAAAAATTAAAACCATATATGAATGGAATAGAAAAAATTATATAAAGAAAAGTTTAAATCCAAAATATAATATGGCGAGGATAGAACATAAAACATGGGTAGAAATTGATCAGAGAAATATTATCTACAACATAAAACAATTTAAGAAGTTAATCGGCCAGAAAGTGAAGCTGATGTCTATCGTTAAATCCAATGCATACGGCCATGGATTGATCGAAGTAGCGCGAATAGCAGCAAAAAATGGCGCCCATTGGCTTGGAACGGATTCTGTAGATGAAGCTCTAAAAATTAGGCAGGCAGGCATTAAGTTGCCTGTTTTGGTATTGGGCTATACCTTAAATTCCAGATTAAAAGAAGCGCTAAATAATGATATCAGTTTAGTAATTTATAATATCGAAACTGTTCGCGCCATGAGTAAAATTAGGAGTAAAAATAAATTTAAAGTTCATATTAAGTTGGAAACAGGCACATCACGCCAAGGAGTTTTGCCGAATCAGGTTAGTGATTTAATAGAAATAATCAAAAATACCGCTAATATAATAATCGAAGGGGTGACTACTCATTATGCTAATATTGAAGATACGACAGATCATGCATACGCCCAAAAACAATTAGATGCTTTTAATAAAATAGTTACTGAAATTGAAGCGTCGGGCATTGATATTAATTTAAAACATACAGCTTGTTCAGCCGCTACTATTCTTTATCCGGAAACACATTTCGATATGGTGCGCGTAGGAATTAGCCAATACGGATTATGGTCGTCAAAAGAAACTCAAGCTTTGGCAAAATCAAATCAAAGTGGCAGCGAATCATCAATAAAAAATAAATTAGCTAAGTTTAATCTCAAGCCGGCTCTAACTTGGAAGGCTAAAATTGCACAAATAAAAGAAATTAAATCCGGGACGTCGGTCAGTTATGGTTTGACTGAAAAGGTCACCAAGGACTCTAAAATAGCGATTATTCCCATTGGATATTGGGATGGATATGATAGAAAATTATCCAGTATCGGCCATATTTTAATTAAAGGCCAAAGATGCAAAGTCTTGGGGAGGGTGTGTATGAATATGATGGTGATTGATGTCAGCAATATAAATAATATTATAGTAGAAGATGAAGCGGTGATTTTGGGTAAACAGAATAAAGAAGAAATTACCGTGGAAGAAGTTGCGCAAAAAACCGGAACCATAAATTATGAAATAATTACTCGTATAAATCCGTTAATTCCAAGGATCGTTATATAAAAACAAAAACAGTGAAATTATTATTTAAAAGAAATAAAAAAAAGAACTTTATTCGAGGGGGATCTGGGAATTTTATTAATAGAAAAAAAAGATTTTTTAGATTTAGAAAAAAATATTCTTCGCGGCATTTAAAAAGCAATATTCATCTGCAGCGCAGGATGATGCGTAAAAATAAAGATATATCTTCTGTAATTATAAGATATGCCATAATGATTATCGCCTTACTTTTAATTACATTGCTAATTTATTTTTTGTTTTTTAGCTATTACTTCAGAGTAAAAAAAATAAATTTAGTTGATGCCAAGGAAGTTTCTGAAAACCAAATAAAACAAAGTTTTGATGATTTTAAGAAAAATAGGCGTTTTTTAATTTTTCCCGCCGACAATATATTTATAATGGATAAAGAAAAATTAAAGAGAAAAATTTTGGACGATAATTATTATCTTGAAGATTTGGAAATTGAAAAAAAACTGGTTGATGTAATTAAGATTAAATTAAAAGAAAAAGTTATATCGGCCGCCTGGGTATCGGGATCAAATTTATACTATATAGATAATTATGGAAAAATTTGCTGTGAAGCTTCCATTGATGGTATTGTTGAGCGTGAAATGCCGGCAATTTATGATTTAGAAAATAAAGAAACAAAGTTTAATGAAGAGGTGGTAACACAGAACTTTATCGGTTTTTTAAAAGAACTAAATGAAAAATTCCCCCAGCAAATTAAAGTTGAGGTAAAGAAATATTGGGTGCCCTCGATATTGTCACGAGAAGTACATTTAGAAACGGATACAGATTTTATGGTGCTTTTAAGCGTGGATCGTTCTGTAGATGCGCAATTGAATGATTTAAATATTGTAATTCAGGAACAATTGAAAAATAATTTAAATAATGTAGAATATATTGATTTAAGAGTGGAAAATTGGGTTTATTATAAGTAGTAAATATGCTGATAAACAAGGAAAAATTAATAGAACGAATAAAGAAAAATGAAATTTGGGAAAGCAAATTCAGCTTAATAGTTTTAGGAATGGCGATTCTTTCGAATATGGCGATTTGGTTAATTCTTTATTTTCGAGTAGAGCCCAGTGATTATCCGATTCCTTTGCATTACAATATTTATACTGGCATTGATGCTATTGATTATTGGTATAAGATATTTATAATTCCTGGTTTTGGGATTTTGGTCATATTTATAAATATATTAATCGGAATATTTTTTAATAATAAGGAAAAATTTATTTCCTATATTATGTATACAGCCGCTTTAATTATTCAAATAATGTTGATAGTAAGTAGCATTGTTTTAACTCAGGGACTATAGATATGAATATTAATGAAATACTTAGATTAAATATTAAACAAAAGCGCAAAGTTCTTATCTGGCGTGTTTTTGAAATATTGCCGGGTTTTTTGTCGTGGGCGACAATTATTCTAAGCATATCATTATCATTTTTAAAACCGGTCTGGGTGGCAATATTTATTATTTGTTTTGATATTTATTGGTTTATAAAGGCAATTTATTTGGCAATCAATCTTTTATCATCATATAAACAACTTAAGCTTAATATTAAACAGGATTGGATCGAAATAGTGAAAAAGAATGAAGATTGGGGTAAGTACTATCATTTAGTGGTCTTGCCCACTTATCAAGAAGGCTTGGAAGTGATTGAACCGACTTTTGCAGCTTTAGAAAAAAGCAATTATCCCAATGATAAAATAATCGTAGTATTTGCCGGGGAAGAACGCGACCGTGATCGCGCCATGAATAATGCCAGAATTATTAAGAATAAATATGGCCATATTTTTCGAGATTTTATTATTACTATGCATCCCGATAATATTGTGGGTGAAATTGCCGGCAAAGGATCAAATGAAACCTGGGCGGTTAAGCAAGCGAAAAAAATTATAGACCAGCAGGGAATACCTTATGATAAAATAATTTTATCTGTTCTTGATATCGATACCTGTGTTCATCCAGAATATTTTGGCATTTTGACGCATAAATTTATGACAGTCAAAAATCCCCACCAGGTTAGTTATCAGCCTGTTCCAATGTTTTTTAATAATATTTGGGATTCTCCGATTTTAATGCGGTTGGTAGCCATGAATACAACTTTCTGGATGATGATGGAGCAAAGCAAGCCGGAAAAGCTAGTTACTTTTTCATCACACAGCATGAGCTTTAAAACATTAGCAGAGATTGGTTTTTGGGATACGGATGTGGTTTCAGAAGATGCACATATTTTTTGGCAGTGTTTTATGCGTTATGATGGTGAATATCGGGTAGAGCCACTTTTGATTCCCGTCTATATGGATACGGTACTTGCCGATACTTATAAACAAAGCATTATTAATCAATATAAGCAGCAAAGACGCTGGGCTTATGGCGCAGAAGACGTTCCTTATATATTTTTAAATTTTATTAATAATAAAAAAATTTCTTTGGTTAAAAAAATTAAGTTTGGATTTTGGTCGCTTGAGGGATACCATTCCTGGGCGACGAATGCTATTATTATTTTTCTATTGGGGTGGTTGCCGCTTATTTTGGGCGGGGACCAGTTTACTAAAACATTATTAGCGCAGAGCTTACCAGCCGTGACGCAAATTTTGATGTCGATTGCAATGCTAGGTATGATAATATCAGCTACGGTAAATATTATGATAATGCCGGATCGTCCTGATGGGAAAAAGGGCAAAAAAATAGCCAGTATTTTATTGCAATGGCTGTTTTTACCTGTAACAACAATCTTATTAGGATCTATTCCGGCCTTTGAATCACAAACGAGATTAATGTTGGGCAAATATATGGGATTTTGGGTTACTGAAAAAGTAAGAAAAACAAAATAATGCCAATATATAATTTACAATATATAATTTATTTTATTGTAGCTGTGGTAATCGCTTTTTTTATAGCGAAGCAGATAATTCCTTATGCCAAGAAAAAAGGGATTGTGGATAAGCCTGGCGAGATAAGAAAAATTCATCGAGCAGAGATGCCGCTGTTGGGAGGCGCGGCTGTTTATTTATCGTTTACTATTACTGTTATTGCCTTTATTGTATTGAACAAAAACTTTAATCAAGGTTATATGTTGCCAAAATACATTGTCGGAATGACTATTGCCGGACTGATATTGATGGTAGGGGGATATCTGGATGATAAATATAATTTATCGCCGCTTAAACAAATTATATGGCCGATTATGGCGTCGGTTGTGATTATTGTATCTGGTATCGGCATTGATCTTTTAAGAAATCCGCTTGGCAATTCTTTTAGGCTTGATTTAATCAATATTAAATTATTTGAATATAATAATATTCCATATTATTTTACGCCCATAGCGGATATCTTTACTTTTTTATGGCTAATGGGGATGATGTATACTACAAAATTTTTAGACGGACTAGATGGCCTGGTTTCCGGAATTTTAATGATTGGAGCAATCATTTTATTTTTTTTAAGCTTGACACCGAGTGTTATGCAACCAGAAACTGCTTTTCTATGCATAGTATTAGCCGGTGCCTTTTTGGGATTTTTGTTATTAAATTTTAATCCCGCTAGAATATTTTTAGGTGAAGGGGGAAGTTCATATGCGGGTTTGATGCTGGGAATTATGGCAATTATCAGCGGAGGAAAAATTGCCACCGCTTTATTAATATTAGGAATTCCGGTGTTGGATGTTGCATGGGTAATTTTGCGCAGATTACGGTACAAAAAATCTCCCTTTCATAGCGCGGATAAAAAACATTTACACCATCGTTTATTGGAAATCGGATTTACCCATAAGCAAGCAGTAATATTTTTATATCTAGTTAGCGCTATTTTTGGAACAGTGGCCTTATACACAGAAGGAAAAAGTAAATTAATTTCATTATTGACATTGGTGGTTTTTATGTCTATATTAGCAATATATTTAATTTTCAAGGAAAAACGATTTTTACAGGGCCGATAAAAGGAGGGAAGATGCTCAAGCAGTCAAATGAACTAAAGGTTAAGGTGGCGCGATGAGTACTTTTGAAACGAGGATGTGAGATTGAGCATTGTGAGGAATATTTTGTGGTATCCTTTCCCAGCAAAAGAATATTCCAAAGTTGCTCATCTTGTTTATTAAATAGCGAACAGGAATTAATCAAGTTGGCGGCAAATGTTTTAAAGGCTGAGAGGTTAACCAGAATGCACTTTTAGATAAAATAACGATTTCAAGAGCTCAATTTATGAGCTTTTTGTTTAAAAAACAAGGAGTGGGCATAAATATTCATCGACGGGAGGGAAACAATGGAAATAAAGGTATGGAATAGAATTGAAATCAGTTTTGGTCAAATGCTTGGCTTTAATGCTGAAAACCTTTTTGATGTTGATATTTATATCAATAGAGATGGATCTCACTTAATCCATTTAGATAATTATTCCGATAAAAATATCGAAATAAATATCTTAAGTAAGAGTTCGGCTCGTCTTTTAAAAAAAGGAGCTGTAATCAAGGCCGGTTCTTTATCCAAAATAAAAATTTCTACGCATTCGGATAAAATTGTGTTGTTGTGGAAAAAAGTATCATAAAACTGCGATTATCGCAGTTATTTTTTTAAAAAAACCAGACCCGCTGGATCGATAAATCAACAACGATTTATCGATTAGACAGGTCTAGTCAAATAAGTATAGCAAATTTGTTTTAAATATCAAGTTTAATAAAAAACTCGGGGACAGGGACTCGAACCCCGATTGCCTGGACCAAAACCAGGTGTCCTACCATTAGACGATCCCCGAATAATCAATGATTTTTGGTAATGATTGTATATTTTTCATCTCTGCCAATGCCGGATTTCAAATATTTTTCTCTCGCAAGCGACCTTTTTCTTTGACTAAATAATTCGCAATAGATGCACTTAAGCGGCATATATCCTTTAGTAGATCGCACTTTGCCGCTATTGTGCTCCTTTATTCTGCGATTAATATCATCGGTTTGGCCAACATAGCTCCAATTACTTTTAGCAGCAGATATTAAAATGTAAACATAATATTTCATAGTGATTAGCCTGGACCCCAGCCTGCGGCAGGCAGGAAAACCAGGTGTCCTACCATTAGACGATCCCCGAATGCTATTAATAAATATAATATTATTTTTATTAATAATAGTCAATCATTATCAATAAATATTATATTTGAATTATTAAAAATTATTATGAATATAGCTAGGAAGATTATTTTTTGGTAAGATATAATATAAGAGTAGAAAATAAGATTTATTGCAATGGATAGTATAAAATTAGAGAAATTATTAAATGGCTTAGGGCAGCCGAAATACCGCTTAAGGCAAATAAAACAAGCAATCTATCAGAATAATATAGATAAATTTTCAGATATAAAAAATATTCCAACAGAATTAAGGGAAAAATTAGCTCAAGAAATAAACATACTTTCCTTTGCTGTAGTAGATGTTTTGTCTGCAAAAAACCATGATAGTATCAAAGCCCTTTTAAAATTAAATGATGGTTTATGTATAGAAACAGTATTGATTTCTATTAAACCTAAAACATGGTCGGCCTGTATTTCCACTCAGGTTGGATGCGCGCTTAAATGTAATTTTTGCGCTACCGGCAGACAGGGGATTAAAAGAAATCTCACCTCGGAAGAAATAACCGATCAGGTATTGTTTTGGAGACAATTTTTAAAAAAGGAAAAAATATTCGGTAATTTTAGCAATATTGTTTACATGGGCATGGGCGAGCCCTTAATGAATTGGGAAAATGTTGCCGAAAGCCTTAAAAATTTAATGAACCATGATTTGTTTGGTTATGGCGCGCGCAGTATTTCGGTATCAACTTCCGGCATTCCGGATAAAATTATTGAATTAGGCAAAAAATTTCCTCAAATTAATCTCGCATTGTCGCTGCATTTCGCGGATGATGAAAAACGGAGCCGCTATATGCCGATAAATCGTAAGTATAATTTGGCTAAATTAAAAGGAGCTCTGGAACAGTATCTTGATATTACTAAGCGTAAAATATTTATCGAATATATTATGCTTAATGGAATAAATGATAACTTGGAAGACGCTAAAAAATTAATTGAATATCTAAAAACATTTAAAAATTATTATTTGCTGCATGTGAATTTAATTAGCTATAATATCGCAGGTAATGATTATCAACCATCGCCGGATAAAAAAATAAAAATATTTAAGGATTATTTATTAGAAAAAAAAATAGCGGCAACTATTAGAAAAAGTCTGGGCGGGGAAATAAAAGGAGCTTGCGGGCAATTGGCTGGGCAATAATTGATATTATTGTTGTATAAATATTACAACTTGACACTCTAAGGATTTAAATTAAAGTATAAGTGTAAGATATAAAAAATATGGAACAAAAAAATGGTTCGCTGCAAAAACGGGGCGAGAAAAGAAAAAACCAATTCTGGATTTGGATTTTATTTATAGTTTTAATATTAATTTTTGTTGCAGCGGTAGTAATATTTTTGGGAGGCTGGTGGGCGTATAAAAATAAAGTGCAGCAGGGCGTGGATATTATTGATGATCAGGGGGAATTTTTTGAAAGTGAAAATTGGTTAAATAATTTGGATAATTATTATTTGAATGAACAAGAGCTTGAGGATATCATCGGAGAACCAAATATGATAAATGGTACGGAAATATTTGTTAGCAACGAATATGGTTTTACCTTGAAATTTACTAAAAATTGGCCGGATTATAAGGCGATGCTGATGGTTGCGGAAGATATGATTGAACCGGATTTAGATGCAAATGAGAGCATTGATGAGGCGGAAATTGAACAGATGCGCCAAGGCTATCAAGCTGAATATATATTTTATTATCCTTCGGGACAAGAAGGATTATCTAGCGATATTAATGGGTATGAAGACTTATTTTCTTTAAACATTTATGCCATAGACGACTATGACGCGATTAAGAGCGGCCGGGTGCAGGAGCTAGCTCGAAATAATAAATATATTTTTACCTATACGAATTACTATATTCCTCATCAAGACACGGATGTTTTGCCACCTAGAGATATTCCGCAAGCAGTTCTTGATGATATTGAATCAATTGCGCGCGGAATTGAAACATTTGATGTTAGAGTATCGGAATAAAAGCACCTGGATTTATTGACATTATTGATAATTTAGGCAAACTATAGTATTAGTCACAAAAAGGAGGCAACAAAGTGGCTACGAACTTTTATATGTGCGAGACTTGTAAATATTGCGATACGATCGACGTTTTTCAGAATAATGAATATATTTGCCCTCGCTGCCAATCTGAAGACATATTTCCGGAGCGCATCTTTCGCTGTGAAGAATGTGGCTTTGAAGGCACTCAGGCTGATTTTTTTAGCGATGTTTCTTATGATGATGATCCGCTTGATTCAGGATATAAAGGGGAGTGTCCGGCAAGGATACTAAGTGATAGCGAAGCTTGTCGATCGCACCGGATTGTGCAAATCAAATAGACCTTTTATCGCCGTAAAGTCAAACTTTACGGTTTTTTAATAAAAAAAGAAGCCCATGGCTCCTTTTTAATCACAATTTTAATAAAGATCTTTAAATCTTTCAGTCATATCGATAGCACTTAACGGTCTTTCATATCCCGCTTCAATTATTATTTTTACAATACGAATATATTTACTAAAACAGCGGGGGCAAAAGCTGGAATTTTCTATAATTGGAAACCAATGACCGCAATTCAGGCAGTGTGTATCTATAGTGTAGAGAAGCTCGGATGGCATTTTTATAGTCCCTCCTTGTAAAAATAATCATAGCAAAAAATAAATAAAAGCAATATAAGGATAAGTATCAAAAATTAATTGGCAGAAGATAGGCCGGCGCAATAACCGGAGCTCCAGCAAATTTGCAGGTTAAATCCGCCGGTGGGACCGTCTAGATCAAGCACTTCTCCGGCAAAATAAAGATTATCAATTAATTTTGAACGCATTGTTTTTGGATCAACTTCTTTCAAACTAACTCCGCCGGCAGTAATAATAGCTTTGCGATAACCATCAACGCCCTTGATGCTTAATTTGAACTCTTTAAGTAAATTTAATAGTTTCTTTCGCTCCGATTTTGTGATTGCATTAACATATTTTTCCGGATCGATGCCACTCAATTTAATAATTACGGCAATAAGCTTTCGAGGAAGCAATTGATGTAAAGAATTACGGAATATCTTATTATTAAATTTAGCAAAGTCTCGTTGGATGCGAAGATCGAGCTGCTGATAATTCAGAGCGGGTTTTAGATCAATATTGAGAGTCGGCTTGATCAGTCCGGTAACTAATTTGCTAAGATCTAAAATAACCGGGCCGCTCATGCCATGGGCGGTAAAAAGCGCTTCGCCAAAACGCGCATCGATCTTGGTATTATTATCAAAAAGAGTTATTTTAACGTTGCGCAGGCTCAAACCTTCGAGATCTTTGATAAATTCATTAGACATTATAATCGGAACCAAGGCGGGGGCGGGTTTAATCACTTGATGTCCCATACCAGTAAGCCAAGAAAATGCATCGCCGGTCGAGCCGGTTTCGGGATAAGATTTACCGCCGGTCGCAATAATAAATTTATCAGCTTTACATTCTTCGCCATTACTAAGAACAACTTTAGTGATCAGCCCTTCTTTTCTAATAAAACTTTTTACTTCAGCTTGATATTTTATTTTAACGTTATTTTTCGTTAAATAATTTTTTAACGCGCTTAAAACGTCGAGCGCACGGTCGCTTTGAGGAAAGACGCGATTGCCGCGCTCCACTTTGGTTTTTACTCCTTGGTCTTCAAAAAATTCGATAATATCCTGGTTGGAAAAGGAATTAAAAGCGGAATGAAGAAAGCCGCCATTTTTTCCATATATCTTTTTGAGGGTATGGCTATTAATTTCAGCATTAGTAATATTACAGCGCTCCTTGCCGGTTAAAAGCAATTTTTTACCCAATTTTTCATTTTTTTCCAATAATAAAACCGAAGCTCCACTCGAAGCCGCAGTGCCGGCAGCCATCATTCCGGCCGGCCCGCCGCCGATAACAATAATGTCTAATGGTTTTCGCATAAAAATATATTAACACTATGCTGATAAAAAAGTAATCCAAGCCTTTAAATTACTTAATTTGGGCAAATTATAATAAACTATCTATTTTTATTAAACTGTGTTAAGCTTTAAAAACTAGACTCAACTTACTAGTGAATTGTTGTGATTTGCTACTTAGTGGGTCTGGTTTTTTTAAAAGGTAAAATAATCTGAATCGACTTTAGTATATGAAATTAAGCGGAAGTTATTGACATTTAAATCTAAATATTCTATTCTTGTAATGTCACAAAGGTTTGCAGGAGTAGCGTAGTCGAACTTTTCCTTGCATGTACCAAAAGTGAACTTAAGAAAATATTATACAATCATGGAAAAAGGAAAAATTTCTCGATTAACTGATCGAGGATTCGGATTCATTGCCATTGAAGGCAAGGAAAAGGATCTTTTCTTTCATTCAAATGAATTACAAGGTGTAACTTTTGAAGAATTGAATGAAGGTGATACAGTTGAATTCGAAATCGGCGATAGTCCAAAAGGACCAAACGCTACCAATGTAAAGAGAGTGTAATTACTTAACTTACATATAAAAAGGCCCCGCAGCGATGTGGGGTTTTTTGTTTGGTGTATAAAATTTAAAATGTTATAATAAAATATATTAAATAATAAAAAATATGAAAAAGGGAATTTTAATTGTTGGTCTTGCGATAATACTTTTGGCTGGTCTTATTGTATTAGGTTTTTATCTTAAGGATAAACTGGACACATCTGACAATAACGATACGAATTTAATTTATCAGGAAATTACAAATTTTGAGGAGTGTGCAAAGGCCGGAAATCCCGTGATGGAAAGCTATCCGCGGCAATGTGCTGCCAATGGAAAGACCTTTACTGAAGTGATTATTATGAGTCAAGATGAAGCTCGTGAAATTGCGCAAAATAGCGCTTGTATAGTTGAAGGCGAACTAACCGGCAATAGTTCTTATAATGATTATACTAAAACTTGGTGGTTTGATTTAGATATTGAGAGAACCGGATGTAATCCCGCTTGCGTTGTGAATGAAGTTACTCGGGAGGCAGAGATCAATTGGCGTTGCACTGGACTGATTGAAGAATAAAAATTCAATCCATAAAATATATGGCTAGTGAAAAGCTACAGAAATTTATCGGGGGAGTAATCGGCGTATTGATAATTATCGGCGGCATCGCGCTCATTCTTAATTACATTGAAAGCCGTCCCTGGAAAGGAATGATTGACTTAAATTCCGGTAAACAATTAAATAAAGATTTTAAAACCTTGGAAGATTGCCGGGAGTGGGCGGAAAAGGAGGCTAAAAAACTAGATTTGGCGATAGCTGATTTAAATTATAAATGCGGACTAAATTGTCAGTACGACAATAATACTCCGGTCGTAAATGATTATGTCTGTTCTGAATTAACCAGATAGATAATCTTATAACAATTAAAATTTTGAAGGCCGCCGATGGGTTTTAGAACGATTGGAAATTATCATCTTGACCAAAAAAGGGAATAGTAGTATAAATAAAGTTAATGTTTAATATAAACACCCGCAAATTCTGCGGTTTTTAATTTAAAGAATCTAACTTATGGATATTAGAAATATCGCCATTATCGCTCATGTTGATCACGGCAAAACCAAATTGACCGATGCTTTGATGCAGCAAACAGGCATGTCGGACGATACCGTCAGTATGGATAGCAATGATCTTGAACAAGAGCGAGGCATTACAATTTATTCTAAAAATACCTCCGTGCTTTATAAGGGCGGAAAGATTAATATTGTGGATACCCCGGGACACGCTGATTTTGGTTCAGAGGTGGAGCGCGTGCTTCGTTCAATTGATTGCGTGCTTTTGGTAGTGGACGCGCAAGAAGGTCCCATGCCGCAAACCAAGTTTGTCTTAAGGAAATCGCTGGAATTGGGGTTGAAGCCGATTGTAGTGATTAATAAGATCGATAAGCCGGCGGCCGCTCCAGCAGAGGCGGTAGAAAAAGTATATGAATTATTTTTGGATTTGGGAGCCAATGATGAACAGCTGGATTTTAAGGTGGTTTATGCGATTGCCAAGCAGGGAATCGCGAAATTAAAGTTGGAGGATGATGGTAAAGATCTTACTCCGCTTTTGGATATGATAGTGGCGGAAGTGTCGGTAGCATCCAGCGCAGAGGCCAGCGCAAAAAAAATGCTAATTCAGCCTTTTAATCTGGGGTATGATAATTACTTGGGAAGATTAGCGGTTTGCCGCATTTATCAAGGGAAGATTGCCGCTACCTCCAATGTTAAAATAAAAAGCATAACCGGCGAGACTAGAAGTGGAAAAATTACCAAATTATTTACTTTTGAAGGATTGAACAAAAAAGAGGTTCAGGAGGCCGGAGCCGGGGATATTATTATGGTGGCGGGACTGCCGGATATTTATATCGGCGAAACAATTTGTGAAGATGAAAGCCAGGAAGCACTACCGGCGATTTCCATTGATGAGCCGACCATTACTCTAAATTTCTTAGTCAATAATTCACCTTTCGCTGGCCGAGAAGGCAAGTTTGTAACCAATCGGCAAATTAGGGAACGTTTGGAAAAAGAGCTGGAAATAAACGTTGGATTAAAAATTGATTTTTCTTCCACGGATCATTATCAAGTATCGGGACGAGGTGAAATGCACATCGCTATTCTTTTGGAAAATATGCGGCGTGAAGGCTACGAACTGCAGATATCCCAGCCTAATGTTATTATTAAGGAAGAAGCAGGCAAAAAACTGGAACCTTTTGAGGAAGTAACCATTATTGTGCCAAATGAAATGTCAGGCGGCATTATTGAAAAAATGTCTAAAAGAAAAGGCAATATGGTGAATATGCAGCCGGAACACGGCAATACTAAAATGATTTTTGATATGCCCACGCGCGGACTTTTAGGCTATCGCAATGATTTTGTGGTAGATACCCGCGGGGAAGGGATTATGTATTCACGCGTAGTGGGATTTAAACCTTATGTGGGCGATATAGATAAAAAACAGGTCGGTTCTATGGTATCGATGGAGACCGGCAAGGCCTTGGGATTTTCTCTTTATAATTTGCAAGAGCGAGGCTCTTTGTATATCGGCGCTACTACCGAAGTGTATGAAGGCATGGTGATCGGCAATGTTTCCAAGGGAAACGATTTAGCGGTTAACCCGATTAAAGGTAAGCAATTGACTAATATGCGCGCTTCGGGATCGGATGAAGCGATTAGACTGACGCCGCCTTTGGAAATGACGCTGGAGCGGGGGATGAGCGTAATGAGCGATGATGAATATCTGGAAATTACTCCCAAAAATATTAGACTGCGAAAAAAATATTTAACTAAGAATGATCGGATTAAGGCGGAGCGGAAAGTTAAGAAAAATTAGGGATTTGAAGGATGAAGAAATGAATAATGAATTATGAAGAGCGTGGTCGCCACGCTCTTTTTCTTTTAATAAAAATATAATATAATAAAATATATATTAATTAACTAAAATAAATATGAAAAAGGTGCTACTTATTATCGGGACTGTCATTATCGTGTTGATTTTGGGGGTAGTGCTGCTGCTTGGATATTTTGGATTTATTCCCTCCATCGCAAAATTGATGGGAACGGATAAGCCGAGGGACTTGGGGATTACTTATACCGAAGAGGATCTTAAAAGCGCAACCAAGAAAACCAAAGCCGAAGTAAAAGTTTTAAAGAAATCCACCGCGCCGGAAAAAAGCTTAAAGACCGCAGGCTCCGAGAAAGCGGAATTTGAAATATCATCGGCGGAATTTACCGCTCTGACAAATAACTATGCCAATAACTGGGGATATTATCCAGCGCAAAACATGCAGATTAAAATCAATGAAGATGGCACCGGCGAATGCTCCGGCTTGGTGCAAGTCGATAAAATCATTGGATTCATCCAGGCAACCGGCAATAAATACAGTGAAGAAGATATTCAAAAAGCGCTAGATTATTTAAGGCTTTCCCGGGAAGATTCCATGCCATTCTATTTTAAAATATCAGGGCGCGCGGCTGATAATGAAATTAAGGAAATAATTCCGGAAAAATTAGAGATCGGCCGATTTCCGATACCATCAAGTATTTTAGATCGAGCTTTGCCGGAAATAATATCTTTTGGCAATAGCCAGATAGAAAATTTTGCGGGCTTAAATATAGAGGACGCCAGTATTAAAGACGGCAAGGTGTCATTTAAAGGCGAGATTCCATCAGAGGTGGAAATAGCGCCGGAAGAATAAGCGGTTATAAGAGAGTAGACGAATTACGAAGAATAAATAATTATTAATAAAGAAGCGTTTTAGGGCGCTTCTTTTTTATATATCAATGTTTAGATAATAATTATGTGGATTTTGAAAAAAACTACGGTAAAAATTCTTGGATGATCTGATTAAATTCATGCGGGCTTTCCTCCATCACTAAATGTCCGGAGCGGGGAATTACCTGCAGTCTTGAACCAACAATTTGTTCATGTAAATATTCTACCTGCGAAAGCGGGATCCAAGTGTCATCTGCGCCGGCAATGATTAAAACCTCTTTATTCAGATCATTAATATTAAAATCTAAGGTATTTTTCGCATAATCGCGGGTAGAGCCCAAAAGAGCCAAATCCCAATCTCCGGTAATAACCCGGTCGGCATAGCCGGCATTAATATCAGCGGTAATCAAAGCGGTATTATAATAAGCGCTCGCTAATATTTTATCGACATTATCGGGGAAAAAGTAGCCCCGCAAAGCCAATTGAGCAATGCGCCGGAAAGGCGGGTAAAATAGCAGTTTGGAGCCGATTCGTGCCGCGTCCAGATTGGGTTCCAAGCTCTTGGTATCCACCGCCGGTGCGGCCAAAATAAGGGCTTCAGCGGTATTGGGATATTTTGAGGCAAAATGCGTGATTACGCTCGCGCCCATACTGTGTCCCATAAAATACGCTTTTTCGATATTTAGCTTATCCATTAACGCCTTAAGCCTTATGGCATGCGCGGGGTGGGAATAATCCGAGAAATAATCTTTATCCGATAATCCATATCCCAAGAGATCCACCGCGATTACGCGTAGATCCATTGAAGTCAGGGCGGCAATGTTGTGGCGAAAGGAAAAAGTACTGGCGCCAAAACCATGTACTAAAATAATTGTACTTTCCGCGTTTTGATCGCCATAATCCTCGTAATACATTTGTTTTCCCATAATCTCGGTAAAATGACCGTCTGGAGACATTAGATCCTCTTTAGACTTGCAGGGAAGATCTTGCGGAAGGGGGATAAGATAGGGAACTACCGAAAGCAAAATAAAAAAAGAGAGAATAACGATCCCGATAATTTTTAATGCTTTAGTTAGCTTTTTCGTCATTTTTGGCAATTTTTGTTTTCGCTTCGTTGGTTATAAGCGCGTCAATAATTACGCCATAGACGATGCCGGCCGCAAATCCCAGCGGATCAATAAAGTCGGTGGAAGCAAACCAGGCGAAAGAAACCAGCAGCCCCAGCACGCCGCCGCGAATAAAACGATTGGCACTGCCTTTAATAAAAACAAGAGGAGCTGCCAAACCGATCACTAGTCCCAGAATAACCCGATTATACCAGGCGGAAAAAAGAAAAAGCGCATTGCCTTCAAATCCCAGTCTTAGGCCGATGCCGATAATGCAGAATATTCCCAGTACAGCTCCCAAAAGCAGCGAATCTCTTAATCTTTTATTCATAATAATTTTGTTAATTTCTATCAGTATAGCATTTTACCCGCAAAAATAAAAAATGTTTGCAATGTTAAAGTTTAGTATTTGTTGACAATTAAATTTCGCAGTCAAAAAAATCCCATTGATGTTATCGCCGAGATTGATCATTAATATGACAAAAGAACTAAAAGCGCGAGATTTTACCTTCGGGGGATGTGATGATAAAATGCCGGCCGGGACAGAATTGAAAGTTGCCGGGATTGTTTTTGGCCATATTTATCCAGCGCTCATCATGCTTGCGAAAAGCAAAGTCAATCGCATCGTTTTCGTTGTCAGCTTCTATTTCGGTACCCCACTTACAGGATGGGTTGAGGCATTCAAAATGATATTTACCCGACATTGCAAACCTCCTACGTCATGCACTTTCATGTAAACTTATTATATTGAAGTATCGGTGTCAAGATGCCGGACCGGTTTTATTTTTTGCCGCCGTTAAATAGTCTTAATCCTAAAAACCACCTCGTTTGCTAAAGGCTAGTAATATTAATCTAACCGTGCTAAGGTAATTGACTAGACCCAACTTATTAGCAAATTGTTGTGATTTACTACTTTAGTGGGTCTGGTTTTAGTATAATGTGTTGACAAAAAAACCTTACTATGCTAGTATACACAATGTCACAGAGGTTTGCAGGAGTAGCGTAGTCGAACTTTCCCTTGCAGGAACCATAAGTGAACTTAAGAAACAATCATAAATAAACATGGCAACTGGAAAAATTGCTCGTTTAACTGATCGTGGGTTCGGATTCATCGCTATTGAAGGCGAAGAAAAAGACCTATTCTTTCATTCAACAGAACTACAAGGTGTAGAATTCAATGATTTGAAAGAAGGCGACACAGTTGAATTCGAGATTGGCGAAAGTCCAAAAGGACCAAACGCTACCAATGTAAAGAAAGTGTAATTACTTAATTTACAGATAAAAAGGCCCCGCAGAAATGTGGGGTCTTTTGTTTTATTTTGCTAAATAATAAATTATTAAAAATAGGTTGGAGAATAACGCCGGATATATTAAGCTTAAGAAGTTAGATAAATAATAATAAAATATGCCAACAACCAACCCGGAAAATAAAAATGAAACTGCCGCGCCGGCTGCTAATCAGCCTGCATCAGTACCAACTGCATCCGCAGTAACCAAGAAATCCAAAAAAGGGGGATGTATAATAATCGCCATTGTGGTAACCATATTGGTAATTGTTTTGGGAATATTTGGCGTAGTGGCTTTAATCGGGATATTTAAAGGAGACGATGCGGAAAAAGAAAGTGTTACCAAGATGACCGATGAAGAGCTTAATCAATACGATGGCCAAGCCTTAAAAATTTCATCACAAGACGAAAAAATCAGCGGAACAGCAGCCTTAACAAAAACTGACAAAGGACAACTGGAAGCCAATTTTAGAATATTTATTAAAGACAATATCCCGTCTAATCACACGGACGATAAATGCCATCCGCTTAATATGGCCTGCGCGCAATTAAATACCGCTTATTATTATGTTGGCATATTACAAAATAGTAATCATGAGCGTGAGCTGGCATCACAGCTTATAAAACGTATCTGCACCAAAGAAAATATAAACTATGATCCCTTTGATGATTATTCTTCAACTTGCCTGGAACAAAAGCCGGAAACTATGGAAGGAATTACGTCCAATAGCTTTGAAATGGGAATGAGTAAAACCTTCAACTCAATTGATGAAATTCTGGATATCTCATATCTGGAAGTGCATGATGCTAATGACGCACGGGAAGATGAATGTACCCAAGAGGGAACCATGACAACTTGTAATGGGAGTGTTGATACCGCTGCCGGAGAAAAAGGCAAGATTTTAAAAACATATGAGATGAAATTGAGTGAATAAATTATGGAAAATAAAAACTGCCTCAAGAGAGGTGGTTTTTTTATATAATTAAAAAATATTTATTAGATAAATCTTTTTTTGACAGTAAAAAATCAATATAGTAGCATATAAGCAGCAGAGAAAGGAGGATAGGAGGAATGTTTATGGGCACGGTTCTTTTTAATCTTGGCTATCGGCTGGAATTAATCGGCATAATGGTTCTGTGGTGGGGTCTATTACTCCTTGTCATCTATCCGCTATCAAATTCATTGGTCGGCTGCTGGTGGGTAATCTCCGGGCAGGATTGGATGAAATTCGGCGTTCCCTTGATCCATTTGGGAATAGCTTTTTCCGGATTGGCGGTTAATTATCTGGGCCGGCGCCTCAAGGTTAGACATTCCGGCAATGTGCTGTTGGATATCCTTAGGGAGACGAAGTAATTTAGATAAAATATTTACATCGACATTTTCAAGCGTTTGCGTAAGCAGGCGCTTTTTTTATAGTTTGAAGAGCAGTGTTATAATATACTAAAGTAATTTAATAAATAATAAAAAATATGAAAAAGCTCATGGGCATTTGCGCGCTGCTGGGGATCTTTGCCATGGCGGGAACAGCTTTCGCTACCACGGCCGAAGTCTTGCAGCCAACCACGGACGGAGTATTGCGCGTTTCTTCTTTGCAAGTGGGAGAAGAAGGCATCGGAGGCGTCACTTATTTCAACGGCTCCATCGTGAATATCGGGGAAGACATTCCGGTAACGATCGCGGATGATTTGCGAGTGGACGGAGCAATCACGCGCGGAGACGGTACGGACACCATGCCGGTCAAAATTGCGGATGATATTTTGATTCAGGGCGATTTAACTGTGGAAGGGATGGCCAATATCGGTGCGGCGAAAATTTCCAGCCATTGGTTGAATTCCGACGGCGTCCAGGCCAACTATGTTTTGCGCTTGCCGCACGATACCAAAGCTCCCTCCGGAGAATGTGAAACCGGCAATCTATTTGGCAATGTCGCATCCGGCGCCGAAGGCTTGTTTTTATGCAATGAAGATAACGCTTGGGTGGCTTTATAGAGCGTAAATTTGAAAATAAAAAAACGGGGCATAAGTCGCCTCGTTTTTGATTGGCGGGAAATGGGATTTGGGGTAAAATGGAAGAAATAATTTATATAATGAAAAATAATATTAAGAATTTAAAATCTATAGATTTATTTGCTGGAATAGGCGGGATTAGATTGGGATTCGAAAAAGCAGGTTTTGAAACCGTGTATGCTAATGATTTTGATAAATATTGTAAATACACCTATGATTTAAATTTTCCGGAAACATCAATGACGTTAAGAAGCATATCGAATATAAAATCTAAAGATTTGCCAAATTTTAATGTTCTATTAGCTGGATTTCCATGCCAACCCTTTTCTATAGCCGGACATAGAAAAGGATTTAAAGACAAAAAAAGAGGTAATTTATTTTTTGATATTACAAGAATTATTAAAGAAAAAAAACCAGAGGTTTTGTTTCTTGAAAATGTAAAGAATTTGAAAGGACACGATAATGGAAAAACCTATAGAATAATAAAAGAAACGCTTGAAGATTTAGGATATTATATAAAATCAAAAGTTTTAAATAGCATGGAGTATGGCAATATCCCACAAAATAGAGAAAGAATATATATTGTTGGCTTTGATTCCAAAATTGCCTTTAATAAATTTGCATTTCCCAAAAAAATAAAATTAATTTTAAATGTGCGTAATTTATTAGAAAAAAGTGTGGATAAAGAATATTATTATAGCGGTAAGCCACTGTTTAATAAATTGAAAAATGAAATTGTTTCAAAAAATACCGTTTATCAATGGAGGCGAAAATATGTGAGAGATAATAAGAAGAGAGTATGTCCAACATTAACTGCGAATATGGGAATGGGCGGGCATAATGTTCCTATCATTATGGATGACAATGGGATAAGGAAATTAACTCCGAAGGAGTGTGCAAAACTTCAAGGATTTCCAGACAGCTATAAGCTTCCCAATATGTCGGATTCACACCTATATAAGCAAATAGGGAATTCGGTTACCGTTACAGTGGTAGAGCGAATAGCAAAAAATGTTGCAAAAGCATTAAGATAATTAAATGTTTTATAAAAATCAGAAAAAACAAGAAAAAGAATTTTATATAAAGTTTCTGACGGTAGTTGGAAGCCTTTCTAATCTATTCTCTGATTCACCCACTCCATATCTTTATTATAGAATTGCTGAAAAAATATTTTGCCGTGCATTTAATGCTGAAGATTTATCAAGAAGCGATGTATCCGTTGATGCAAAAAAACAAAGCCTCGGAATCGGATTAAAAACATTTTTATTAGGAAACAATAAGACATTTCAAAAAATAGCTGAATTTAACCGCGAAAGAAAGATGTATAAGAACCTAAAGGAAAAGGATTTAATATATAAAATAGCTCAACTTAGAAATGAAAGGATTAAATTCACAAATAACGCCCATGGAATAAAAGATTCAATTTACCACTGTGTATTAAGAAGTAAAAATAAGTTTCTTATTTATGAAGAGCCGTTAAATTTAATAAATATTGAAAAAATTAGAATAATAAAGAAATCTGAAAGCTCGATAAAGTTTCAGGATAATAATAATGAATATTCATTCCTTCTTTCTAAAAGTACACTTACAAAAAGATTTAATACAAGCCCCATAGAATATAATTTTGATATTAAGATAATTAAAGATCCGCTTGATAATATCATGAAGATTTATAATAGAGAAGAATTGGTTTTTGAGGACAAAAAGAGAATAATAGATACAATATATTTGCCTTTATACGGGAAGAACATGGAGGTTTTTAGTAAAAGCGGGCTCAATCAATGGAATGCTGGAGGCAGAACAAGACATTTAGATGAAATATATATACCAGTGCCCGCAAATATACATAAGAATTATCCAAAATTTTTTCCTGACAGGGAGACTCCATTTATGCTGAGGCTGCCGGATGGCAACAGCATGAAGTCAAAAATCTGCCAGGCTGGCGGGAAAGCTTTAATGTCTTATTCTAATAAAGAATTAGGCAGGTGGATATTGAGAGATGTGCTAGAAATCAGGCCGGGCGAGCTTCTAAAATATGAAAAACTGCGAGAAGTCGGCATAGATTCTGTGCGGATAGATAAAATTAATGAGTTAAATTTTGAAATAAATTTTTCTTCTCTTGGAAGTTATGAAAAATTTGCAAACAAAGAATAGATGACTGACTGCTTCACAAAAAGAAAGAGGAGCGAAATAATGTCAAAGATTCGTTCAAAAAATACAAAAGCAGAAGTTTTAGTATTCAGAGAGCTTAGGAGGAGGGGTATATATTTTCAAAAACATTATAAACAAGTAGCAGGAAATCCTGACATAGCATTGCCAAGAAAAAAGAAAGCAGTTTTTATAGACGGAGATTTTTGGCATGGTTATAGATTTAATGAACAAAAAAAGAGATTACCCAAAAAGTATTGGATTGGAAAAATAGAAGGCAATATTGTACGTGATAGAAAAAATCGAGCAAAATTAAAAAGAAAGGGTTGGCAGGTTTTAAGAGTGTGGGAGCATGATCTATTAAAAAATTATTATAGAACATATAAAACAATAGAGTTATTTTTAAAAAAATAAAATTAAAAAATATTGATGTATAGTAATCAATTTGAAAATTTTATATCGACGGTTATCAGCCAGCGCAAAAATGGCTCAAGGATCGCAAAGGCAGAAAATTATCCAGCGATGATATAATCCATTACCAAAAGATGATCGTGGCTTTGAGCGAGACAGAGAGGATAATGGGGGAGATTGATAAGGTGATTAAACTGTAAAATATTAATATTATAGGTTAATGAATACAAATGAAACCAAAATTTAATAAAATTGAAGATAAAGATATTGTTATGTATTTAGATGATATAAAAGATATGATCTCGAATGAGGTAGGTGTGGCAATAAAAGCATATTGGGATAAATATGAAAAGGATAATAAAATGATGGGATATTTTTCTGTACTAAGAATGCTTTTTCCTGAAATTGATGGACTTGGATCTTATTTAACTGGTAACCCTATGACGACTGGATATAATATAAAAACTTATTTACAGAAGATAATGAGTAAGATAGATGATAGATATAGTAAATTTGCAGGGTTTATTGCGCTCATACACAGAAATGGGTTGATGCATCAGCATAGTCCAAAACAATTTATGTATAAAAAGAGGCGAATAGGTTGGGAACTCAATTTTCATAATGGCGGGAATGATCAAGATCATTTATATTTTCGAAATGATATATTAATAATTAATTTAAATTTATTTTTTGAGGATTTGGTTAATTCAATAGATATATTGAAAACTTTAATTAAAAATGAGTATTGTAAAACCTTTATGAATAGTATTACAATTCAAAGAGAATATTTAACTAAATATTCAATTTTAAAAAGTCAGAGGAAAATAAAAAATAAAAACAGACGATATATTTACCCCAAAGACTTAGAATTTATCAAATAACATAACATGAATGTGTAGTTTTAAGAGTTTAAAATATTATTTAAAAAATATTAAAAATAAATGGGGAAGGCATAAAAATGACAAGCTTGGCAGATTTATTAAATTTGTTGATTTTGTTTGGAGGAAGGAATATAGAATATTTTTATTGTTATTGGGATTGATCGGATCGATCTATATAATATTTATTGAGCAGATACACAAGGGTGTTGATTGGTTATCTCCGAGTGAGAAAATCCAAATTACATTTATATTTTTAACTGGCATTATTGTATTTTGGTATTCAAGAGAAACAAAAGATTTGAAGGAAGTACAGCAAAAAGAATTACAAGAAGTTAGAAAACAAAGAGATTATGAATTGAAACCATATTTAAAACTAAAACTAGCAGAAGATAAAGACAAATTATTTTATTTATCTAATGAGGGTCGTGGAATAGCAGTTGATGTTGAATTTAAAACCATAAAGATAGTTGAAGTTCCTGGAGAAATTGAAATTAAATTTAATATTAAAAAAAGACCTGCTTTACCTTCGAAATCTAATAGTACTGTTTCCATAGACGAGGTTCCCGATAGTGAAATTTTAGAGAGCTTAAGATATTACAATGCAACAAAAAAATTTGTTATTGAGTCCAGTTTGGATAAGATTGAAAATATCATTATTAATTATAAGGATATCGAAAAAAATGAATACGAGGTTAGATTTAAATATGATGAAAATTATAATGATAAATTTAAAATTATAAATCAAGAAAAGTTAACAAATAAATTATATAGTAATGATGATTGAGAGATTGTTAGATAAAATACCTGAAATATTTGCAGTTCTTGCCTTTCTAGTTATATTTTTTGAATATCAAAGAAGGCATATATTAGAAAAAATAAAAGTTATAAGCTCAATTAAATATCAATTGAAAATAATTGGTAGATGGGCTAGTGCCAATAACGAAGGTTACATAGGTTCTCCAGATGATAAGAAAATATTGGAATTTAGTAATCCATTTAGAATTATTTTTGATACACAAAACAACTCAATTAAAGGAATTATGTTAGATCAGAGCGTTGTGCATCTATCGGATAATATGCTTAGCGCCATTGCTGAAATGAATCAGATAATTGAAAGTATGAAATCTATAGAAAACTTTAGAAGGCAGATAACTGCAAGTGATATTAATTTATCTTTAAAAATAAACAGCAAGAAAAAGGAATCAGAATATAAAGAAACGGTAGCCTCAAAACAATATCAATATTTCATAAATAGTTTAGATGAAAATGAAAAAATATTTGCCGATAAAATTTATAAATATAATTATATTATTCATTACGAAATGATTGGATCTAGATATAGCAAAGGTCTTAAAACATACTTTCATATTATTAATGATGAACTTTATAAACTTAATAAAAATATAATTGGTTTTTCTTTGTCAAAACTAATAAATTATATTTTATATTTTATTCCAACCTTTTTTATTGTAATTTTATTAATTGAAATATTTAACTGGAATAATATTTGTAATATTTATCTTATATTTTTGTTGCCAATTATAATTATTGCAATAATATTGTACATATTAGCAGAAAAGCCACATTTCAAGCTTAGTAAAAATTAATAAAAAACTTATACCAACAATAAAACTTAACAAAATCATTACAATTGCGCATAGCGTCTATAATTCTCTCGGCTCCGGTTTCAGCGAAAACGTTTATGAAAACGCCATGAAGGTGGGACTGCGGCTCGCCAAAATTCCTTATGAAAGCCAAAAGGTGGTGGAGCTGACTTATAAGAATCATTATGTGGGCGAGGGCTATCCCGATGTAGTGATGAAGATGGGAAAAGATAAATATGTCTTGGAGCTTAAGGCGGCCGGGAAGATCGGGGAAAAAGAAGAGCAACAGCTGCGCAATTATTTAAAAATTCTAAAAATCATGCAGGGTTTGCTGATTAATTTTGCTTCTCCCTCCAAAGATGTCAAAAAGACCGTGCTGGAAGTGAGGGAAGTAAATATTTAGATTTTGAATTACCAATTTAGTAAAATTAAAATAAGATTAATAATAAATAATATAAATAAATGAAAAAAATCGGGTTTATTGCCTTGCTCGTTCTTTTGAGTTTAAGCTTTATCGGCTGTACTAAAAAAGACAGTCCGGCGGGAGAGACGAACCAAGGAAATGAAGCCAAACAAGATGAGCTTCAGGATATAAAAGGCGATATTGATACGGATATCTGCAAGGCGATCACCGCGGATTTTGTGTATTCCGCGACCGGCAAGGAAGTGGTAAAAGTGGAGCCTGATTGGATCGTGCCGCTGCAGGCCTGCCGTTATTATTTTACTTATGACCCGAATTACAATGCGCAATACACCGATCCTAAGTTAAGAGGCGGTGGGCAGTTGATTTTTATGATGGTGGAAAATTTAAACGTTGAAAACCAGAAAAAGGGGTTGGAAATATTGGACGCCTCATATGGAAGCGACCCGCGCATCAAAATGGAAAACATGATAGCTTATCGCGAGGACAAAACATTGCGGGATATTCGTTTGATTATCAATCCCAATCGGTATGTAAGGATTGAAACCAATCTTGCCGGAAAAGGCTTGGAGGATGATGAGCTGATTGATTTCGCCGCTAAGGTCGCGGAAAAAATCCAGGGAAATTTATCTTTTGAAATAAAAAATAATCCGATTGATTTGCCGGAAGAAGATTCCAAAGATTTAGGCGCTAGCCAGCAGGACATCGCCGATAAATTTATTAGCAATTTAGCCGCCTTAAATATCCCGAACGCTTTGGCGATGATGGATGTTTCAGAAAATGAAAAACAAGCTTGGGGCGTTAATTTTAACACTCTTGAAAAGCTGGAAGTCAAAAAGACGGAAGAAGTTTATAAGGAAGAATGGACCGCTGATCGCCAAGTATTCAAATTTGAGCTGGAGGTTAAGGTCAAGCCGGAAGGCGAACAGATGGGCTGGCAAAACGGAATTAATTATCGCTGGATCACCTTGGAAAAAAATACCAACGGGGAATGGATGGTAAGCGCGATCGCCAATAATCCATAATCAAATTTCGCGAAAATAAAAAAATAAGTATTATTCCGATCTTGTTATGCTTAAACCAAGGAGGAGAAATAATCGTTTATTGAATTACGATTATTCAAAAAACGGCCTGTATTATATTACGCCATGCACCGCAGATAGAAAAAATAATTTTGGTTCGATTATTAATGATCGGATAATTTTGAATAAATACGGGGAGATTGTGGAAAATCAATGGTTGTGGCTGGCAAAAAAATACCAATATGCCCGATTAGATGAATATATTGTTATGCCAAACCATTTCCATGGGATTTTGGTAATTCAACGTAGGGACAGGTCGCGACCTGTCCCTACAACGAACATTAACGTCTCCATAGAGCGACCCGTTCCGGCAAGGAATATTGATTATAATATTACGCAAATTATCCCTGCGGGAAATATTAATACCAACACCACGCGACCTGTCCCTACAACGAACATTAACGTCTCCATAGAGCGGCCCGTTTCGGCAAGGAATATTGATTGCAATGTTACGCAAATTGTCTCTGAAGGAAAAATTAATACCAGCACCGCGCGACCTGTCCATACAACGAGCATTAACGTTCCCATAACGCAACCCGTTCCGGCAGGGAAAATAAAATCTTTGTCGGAATTGATTGGCGCGTTTAAGACAACATCATCCAAATTAATTCGCAATCGGGGATTAAATAATTTCTCCTGGCAGCGATCATTTTACGATCATATTATCCGTAATGAGAAATCATTGGATGAAATCCGTTATTATATTAGATATAATCCGTTGAAATGGGCCCTAGATCGGGAAAATCCGGAAAATGTATAGATTTAGTGTAAAAATGTATAGATTTGTGATATAATATTATTATGAATAATAAATTTTTAACAATAAGTCAGGCTGCTGAAAGGATAGGGGTGTCTATCCAAACTTTACGTCGGTGGGATGAATCCGGAAGACTTATTTCTATCCGCAAAAAAGACACATCGCATAGATATTATAAAGAAATTGATATTGATAAATTTCTTAATAATTATGTGAAAAATTTATACAAACTGGCAGAAAGATGGGCTGCTGCTGAAAAGTCAAGTGAAGTACCGGCAGATTATTATTGCAAAGATATTTCGGTTTTCCAAGGGCGTTTGACCAGATTACAGAATGATTTGGGAAAGGTTTACCGATTAAACAAAATTTATCCGTTGATATCAGCTATTACGGGTGAGATTGGAAATAATTCATTTGATCATAATTTGGGAAATTGGCCGGATGTACCGGGAATATTTTTTGCTTATGATTTAAATAAAGGTCAAGTCATTTTGGCTGATCGCGGGAGGGGAATTTTAAATACATTAAAAAAAGTAAAGCCGGAATTATCTAATCATCAAGACGCTCTTCGTGTCGCTTTCACGGAAATTATTTCGGGACGATCGCCAGAGTATCGCGGGAATGGTTTAAAGTTTGTAAAAAATGTTGTTGTTTCTAATGAGATAGATTTGAAATTCACTACGGGGGACGCGCAACTTACTATTCAAAAAAATGATCATGATTTAGATATAAATAAATCTAAAATATATATACAAGGATGCTTAGTCTTAATAAAATTTTAATATGATAATCTATTTAAAAAAATTCGGTACTAATTTAAATGGCCGCCAATTTGGCAAGGAATCCTATTCAGCCTTTAAGCCATCATTGAGAGATGTAGACAAAGATGAAAATATTATTGTTGATTTTGCTGGCGTTATTACTTTTACCCCGTCTTGGGCAGACGAGTTTTTAGGCTCCTTAAATGATGAATTTAAGGAAAAGATAATATTAAAAAATACTGAAAATCCTTCGGTTCAAGCTACTATAGATATGTTGGAGCAAATCTATCAAAATAAATTTAAAATTAAATAATTATAATTGTAGGTCAGGAAAAACCGTGATCTTAAAATATAGAACTATATTTGTATTAAAATAATTAAAATGCTAACTAAATCCGATTTTCTAAAATATATCCAATGCAAGAAATATTTATGGCTGTATAAAAACCGCAAGGATTTATTACCGGAAGAGGTGGACTTAAATCAGCAAAAAATATTTGATGAAGGGTATCGGGTGGAGGAATACGCCTATGAATTATTTTCCGGCGGCGTGGACGCCGAAGTCAAGGACGATATTAAAAAGTCAATTATTAAAACCAAAGAACTGATTAAAAATGGCGCGCCGATTATTTTTCAGCCGACCTTCAGCGGCAATAATTTATTTAGCCGCAATGATATTATTAAAAGGAGTAAAGATAAAGAGTCTTTTGATATTTATGAAGTAAAATCCTCCACCTCGGTCAAAGACATTAATATTTACGATCTGGCTTTTCAGAAATTATGCCTGGAGGGATTGGGAATTCGTACGCGTAAATTATTTATTTATCATGTGAATAATCAATATGTTCGATCTGGCAAGATTGAGCCGAAAAAATTACTGGAACTAGAAGATGTGACCGATCAGGTAAAATATTTGGAAGACGAAACAAAATTGCAGATTGAAAACGCCTTGAAGATTATGCGGAAAAAGACCGAGGTTAAGGTACGGATCTTAAAGCAATGCAATAATCCTTATAAATGCACTTTTTTGGATTATTGCTGGAAAGATATTCCCGATAAATCCATTTATAGCATTGCCGGCGGATTGAATGAGAAAAAGCTTAATATGCTGCTGGATGAAGGGATCATAAGGATTAAAGATATTCCCGAGGGAGTGGTGACCTCCAAGGCAGGGCTTAGGCATTACCGCGCCGAGAAAGACAATGAAGTCCATATTGAGCCAGATAATATCCAAGATGAACTTCAGAAGCTTAAATACCCCTTATATTTTTTAGATTATGAAACTTTCGCTCCCGGCGTGCCGCTTTTTGATAAATATCGGCCTTATCAGCGCATGACTTATCAATATTCTCTGCACATTCAGGAGAAGCCCTTCGACTCCACTCAGGGTATAAAAGGCGGGGAATTGCAGCATTTTGAGTATTTGACTAAAGGATGGCAGGATCCATCTCCGGGATTAGCGCAGGCCTTGAGTAAATTAATCGGAGGCAAGGGCTCGGTGATCGCCTGGAATATGTGTTTTGAAAAGGGCTGCAATAAAGAGATGGGCGAGCGGTACCCGGAGTACGCTTCATTTTTTGCGGATGTGAATGAGCGCATGTTTGATCTGATGGCGATATTTAAAAGAGGCTACTATGTGCATAAAGACTTTCATGGGAGCGCCAGTATTAAGCAAGTGCTGCCGGTGCTGTGCCCCGATCTTAAATATACCGATCTTTCTATCCAGGAAGGCGAGACCGCGTCCAATAAATGGCGGGAGATGATTGATCCCAAAACGAGTGAAAAGGAAAGCAAAAAGATTTATGCAGATTTATTGCAATATTGCGCGCTGGATACCATGGCGATGGTGAGGATTTTGGAAGAAGTGAGGAAGATGTTTGGCAAGGGATCAGAAAAATAAAAAATTAATTAAAGCGGGAGGAAAATATTATGACAGAACGCATTTCCAGTTACACGCAAAATGTAAAAAAATCAGTTAATATATCTTTCACTTGCGAAAATTGTGGGGCGCATAATTCTTTTTCGCAGGAGTTGAAGGGCAAGAGCAAAACGAGCTATGTTAGCAATAAGGAATTTCATCAATTTACCGATACCGAAGCTACAATTATTCAAGCGAAAGCGCTACAAAACCTAGAGAGTAAGGTTAATAAGATTAAAGCTGATGCCGAGCGGGGCAAATTTACCAGGATTCTGCCGGAGAAATGTTCTGCCTGCAAAAAAAATCAATCCTGGCAGATTGGTCGATTACGCAAGGACTTTTTGATTTATTTATTTTTGGCGGTACCGGCAGCACTTTTATTAACGTATGGATTAGTCGCGTTAATTATTTGGATCATGAAGATTAAAAATGGATCACTGTGGACCTTGGCAATTTTTGGCGTATTAGCGCTTAGCACATATATAAAATTAATTTATAATTATATTACGGCTGTAAAGGGAATTGATAAAACAAAACACACAAAGCCGCTGATTAGTTTTTAAGACGCAAAATTTTAAACTAAGCAATAATGGCAAAAAATATTATGATATTAAACCATATCTAAATAAAAAACCGACTTGATGGCCGGTTTATTTTTTTATAATCCGCGCTTAACCCTTTCGCGGCCCACATTCAAAGCGAATTCGTGAGCTTTTTCAGCGGCTTTCCAATGAGAATCGCCTTCATCACGATAGGTATAATAGGCTTCTTTTTCAGCATTACTAACGTCTTGGATAATCGGCTCACGACAGTCCGGGCAAAAATCTTTACTTAGATAATAGATATTATTCACACATTCGTAGGTATTTCCACATTTCTTACACCGATATTCTTCCATAATTACTCCTTTTAACGCCGAGTGGGGTCTTCAACATATTTTTTCCAGATAAGATCGCGCTCTTTCTGGCCTTCTTCTCGCAGTTCCGCCTGGCGCTCTCTGCTTTCGTTGAAAACTTGCTGGCAGTCGGCGCAATAAACTCTTTCTTCCCGATCAGAATCATACAAATAGGTTTTACATTTGTAGCAGCGAATAACATGAATCGGCATTTATTTTCCCCTTCGAGCCCGTTCGCGCTCGACTTCTCTCACAAAATCACGGGCTTTGCGATCAGCTTCATCTTCGCCAAGTCCATCATTTAAGTATGTCTGATAAGCTTCCTTCCGAGCCGCTATTACGTCATCTTGAGGATCTCCGCGGCAATCGGGACAAAAATCATTTCCGCAATAAGCTAGTCTATCGGATTCAAATACATTTCCGCATTTACAACATCTTGCTTGGCCCATTGGAATCTCCTAGATGTTTGGCAATGAACATTATTTGTATACAAAATAGCTTATGATAGTAAAATGTCAATATTAAATAAAAATCCGACTTTATGGTCGGATAAAATGAACAATTAGTACATTTCGCTATCGGGGTGCTCCTTACGAACATTCCAGCTATTATTTTCCACTTCTCTAATTTTTTGAAGTCTATTCTCTCTTTCTAATTTAGCTTGTTCAATCTCTTCATTTCGGCATGAGTGACACATTGTAAATTCATTTTTGTCAGAATCATACAAATATTCGCCGCATTTTGCACAATTTACTTTAATGTTTCTGGTAGTTGTCATGACATCTCCTTTGCGATGATTACCTATATATTAATAAGTAGTCAAGCAAAAGTCAATTATTATTAAAGTTCAGTTTTTGTCTTATTTGTGTTATGTTTATAAAAATGATAATTTTTCAAAAATTTAAAATAAAATGATTAAGCTTAGTTGGAGGCGTGAAATATCTAAATTATATATTAAATATCCAAAATAATTATAATGAATAATAAAAGAAAAACAAAAATAGTAATCAGTGTTTTATTGCTATCAGTGGGATTTATAATGGCGGGTTGCGGGGAAATTAGAAACGATCAGGCAGGAACCATAAATGAGAGCGAAACAGTAATTAAAAATGAGGCGGGTTTAATAAGCGATAATGAGCTTATGACCACCGACGGAATAAATTATCATAGTGCGAAATATGGTATAAGTTTTACGATGCCCAAGAGATGGCAGGGTTATCGCATTATCCAAAATATTCCGGAAAATATTGATCGCGACCGGCTAGTTCCGCTTGAATATTTTAATTTTTATTATCCAACGAACGAGGAAAATGTCAGCGATGTTGCGGGATATTATTCCATCTTTACTATTACGGTGTGGGATGTGGCTAAAATAACCATAGGCACCAAAATATTAGATGAGATTGGCCGCAATGATACTTATGCATTTTTTGCCGATTTGCAGGATATCGGGGTAGCTACGCCGGAGGATATTCCCCGGACGGTGATTGCTGATGCGGTAATCATCGCGCAGAGCGTGAAGACGGAAAGTATGGATTAAAGCTGATGGACACAAGAAATAAATTATGACGTATTAAGAATAGCATATGGTATAAGTAAGCTAATTTTTTTTAAAAAAAGCCAGCGCTACTTTCTCATGTGAGATTTTGCGCTGGATGGGGTAAGAGCCGAGGAAAGAATAGATAATTTGCACAATGAACGATTTTCATGATATTCAATTTCCGTATAGCTACAGACCAGTGATGTAGGTGTAGGAATCGCCGCAGTTTGGACAAATAGACTTATATTCATTGCCGAAATATCCCGCTCCGGCCGCAACATTTTTATTTACTAATTTTATGATTCTGGGCGCCCTGCTCCCGCATTGCTGGCAGTGGCGGCGATGCCAATAATTTTTTATGGTTTGGAGAAGCCACATAAAAAACAATGCTCCGCCAATAAGAAATATCAGCATTAATTGCGGTTTCATTGGCCACCTCCCATGTTTAATATTTAAGCAAATACGGCGTAAAAAGCAAGTTTGCGTAGTGTGGGGGTAGTTAAAAAGAAAAAACGGCGGTAAATTAAAAGATTGAAAATTTTAGATCTTATTTAAAATAATAAAATAAAATTTCGGCTTTATCGAGATTATCGTCTAAATAAGGGCGGTATTTAAGTCAAAGGCGACTACTGTTTTATTCTAAAAAGCCAATTATCCGAACCCGACTAAACAATTATAATAATTGACTAAATATATAAATTAACATAAAATAACACGAACAAAGAGAAGTTTGCACATTATAAAAGGAGTAAAAATGGAAGTTCGCATACAAAAGCTGTTTGCGCTCAATCAAGGGATTTATCGCCAAATAGTTGCCTTGCTCCCTCAATTATCGGAAAATATTGAAATTCAACCTTATTCATATTTTGATGACATAGTTAATAGCATGGGAACGCACATTTTTTGCGCTTTCAATGGATATCAGTTAATAGGAACAGCAACTTTAGTTATTTATAAAATTCCTTCCGGTATTGGCGCTTTAATTGAAGATTTTGTTGTCAATGAAAAATATCGTGGATTAGGGGTTGGAAAAAAAATTATCCAGCATCTTATTGATTATTGCGGTGAAAAAGGAATTAAATATATAAATCTTACCAGCAATCCTCAAAGAATTGCAGCCAATAAGCTTTATCAATCGCTTGGTTTTAAACAAAAAGAAACCAGTTTATATTATCTAGAGCTTGAATAAAAAATTTATACAGCTATTAAGTTAGCTGTATTTTTAATAATTTAGTTAATAAAATATTTATTGTTAGAATTATTAAGAATGAAGATCAGTAGTTATTTTATGAAAAATTAATAAATTATCTGCTAGCCACTAGATATTATTGACCAATATCTAAAAATAAGATATATTTAATGCCACAGCTAAAAATTGATATCCAGGTCTAGGAGGGACGGATGACCGAAAGTGATGATAGCTCTTTAAAATCGGTGGCGATAGTTTTGGGCGGGGGGTTGCGTGTAGCAGAAAAAGATGATTTGAAGATATATTTACCGGGACTGCAAGTAGAGGTTAGGCTTAGTAAAGCATATGAGCTCTATATCACCCGTGAGGTCGATTATATTATAACCACTGGCAAATACTCCAAGCGAATTGGCATCGATCCAAATATCTCGGGAGCGCAAAGTGAGGCGCAGGTCGGGAAAAAGTATCTGATAGACCGTTTTGATGTGGGCGAAAATGACATTTTGTGCGAAGAAAATTCTTACGATACCATCGGAAACGCTTGGTTTGCCAAAATCAAGTGCTTGATTCCGCGTAGGATATTTACTGTAGCGGTAATTACTTCGGAATATCATATAGAGCGCTCTAAACTGATTTTTGACTGGGTGCTGGGCTCAAAATATAAGATTCAATACATCGGGGTTCCTTCTAATCTTTCCGAGCGAGATCGGGCAGTGCGGGATGAACTGGAGCAAGAATTTATTAAGTTTATGCAGGAACATCTATTTACTGCGATTAAACCGGGCGACGACGAAAGTATTTGGAATTTCATGGAAAGGGAGCATATTCGATATTGTTTGTCGGAACGCAGCGAAGCGATGTTGGAAACATTAGTAAAAACAGTCGATATCAAAGCTGGCTATCGTGAAAAGCGATAATCGCTGATTTATCAAATTGTACATTATACAAAGCGGGAATAACTCGCTTTTTTGTTAATAAAAAACAGGTAAAATCATCTTACCTGTTTTAAAAATATTTATTCTACCCAGTTGTACTCTTCGGAGATTTTTGGCGTCTGTCCGACGATGATAGTCAGCATTTTTTTCATGTTATTTTCAGTATAAATTTTATAATCATATTTAACCGGATCATCTTCGGGGCAGGTAGTTTTGGTTGGGGTAAGCGTATATTGATTATTTCCATGGTCGGTTACTTGTCCTTCAACTTCGCAAGATTCGTTTTCTGAAGTAAAAGTATTAGTTTCAGTCATAACCAGCTCGGCATAAGCTTCAATTACCGGCACATCATTTTCGTAAATAATGGTTCTTTCCCAGGTGCCGACATAAGCAGGTTTTTCTGTAAGCTGTGGCTTCTCGCTATCAACATCTGTCGGTTCTTCAATTCCGTTTGTTTGTGTAGAATCAGGTAATTTGTCGGCAGTATCATCTTTTTCTTGGCTGCAGCTAAATCCGGCCAATGTCAGCGCCATAAGCGCCATAGTAAGTAGCGGCATAATTAGAGTTGATCGTTTTTTCATAGTTTACTAATAATTGATAATATTATTAATATAACAAAAATAGCATGATTTGAATATTAAATATAAAATTCCATTGGGAAAATTTGGTTTAATATTTTATAATAAAAAATAACCCTCGGGGTGGACCGAAGGCTTCTTATGCGTCTTTATTTATTCATTATTAAAGTCAATGCTCTTCTTAAGGTGCTGATACCCAGGTGAAAATATTCCGACAAAGCTCTGCATTCCTTATCAAGTTCAGTAAATTTGGCGGAGCTTCCCACTATTTCGGGAGTAGTGAATTCATGCAAGAATAACTGATATAAAACCTCTTTGGTTTTTGGGTCAGGAATATTATTGTGAATCAGCATCGATCCAAAATTTTTCAAAATCTTGGGTAAATTCGGTTGATGTTTGGCAAGCGCGGAAATTTGCTTACGAGCCTCTTCTTCGAGTGGCATGGCGTGCCGGCCGCATTCGTTTAAAGCGATTGCTTGATTTAGTGACCAATTAAGCAGATCCAATCCTTCATTTACGACAGAGTACTGATCGCTTAGTAAAAAATAGATTGCTGCGGTATAAGCATCACGATGGCGGTGGAGACGCTCCTTTACCCACAAGGCCGTTAATTCTCTGATCTTTTCAAGATCATACATCTTCTTTTCTCCCGGGTTGAAAATAAGGTGCGCGAAAGATAAAATTATTATTACTTTGCTGGTTAATTATGTCAATATTATTATTTTGATCATCACATATATTAAAAAATAGACACTTGTAAGGTGTCTATAGCGCTTAACATAAAGATTAAATATTCTCAAATTCGCAAGCGTACATGCCGGAAGGAGAAAAACAGGGTTTGATCTTTAAGTGATTAAGTTCTGCAAGTAGATGAGCCAGTCTGACGAATTGATTTTGATTATTTAATTCAATAAAATATTTATCTTCATGAGAGCGAAAATATAGCTTACGGCTATTGGGGGAGCTGAAAATAATACATTTAGTATCCGGCTGGTAAAAGATTCTAAAACCGGCTGATATTAGTATTTCATTTCCATGCTGATCAATTAGCTGCAAGTTAAATCCTCCTTGGTAAACAAAGAGCAAAATAATAATATAAAATCTAAGTACAATGTCAAGATATCAATTATTGAATTGACGAAGAAATTTATTATTGATATATTTTGCATAGTCAATATAGAGGAGGAGACGGTGATGAACAGTTATATTGTTCTTTCAGATGCTCTGGAAAGAATAGGGGATAATGAATACTATAAGATAGTGGGAAAATTTATGATCCGATATGGAGATCCCCATGATGACGTTTTTGTGGCTGCGGTATGGCTGATTAAAGGCTGCAAGTATTCTGTCGCCGAGGTAGCCCGGATTTTGAAAGAACAATTTCCCAGATCAAGCAGTATAGAAGTTAGGGACGAACCGTGGTTTGAGGTAATGCATATCGATTTGGATTGGAGTGATATGCGATACGAATGGAATGATCACTACTTTGAGTTTCAAAAACGCGTGGTTAGCACATTAGAGCTAATGAGCTTGGCATAGAATATTTTAAGAGTGTCCCTGTGGCACTTTTTATTTTATAAAATGATTTGACAAGTTTAAGGATTATATAATAGTATCATATGAAGATTTGCGGTTAAGGTTAACCGTTGGAGCAGGAAAGATGAGTAAAGAATGGAGAAAATGTCCTCATTGTAATGGCAATACTACATGCGGATGCGGTACCTGTAGAGTATATTTAGGAGATGGGTATGATAACTGGGAAAGAGGCGTTTGTAGTGTTTGTCATGGTGAACGGGGATGGTATGTTGATAAAAACACCGGTAGGCGACTTGATGGCGATAATGACGATGAAGGAAATAACAGCGACCGAGATTCTAGACGCCGCTAGCTCTTTAAAATAAAATATAAAAAATCAGTAAATTGGATGGATAATTCCAGAAAACCAATCGCAATATCGGGCAGAGGTGAAAGGAACGGGGTGATGGAAGCGGACAAGATCTGTTTGGACGATGCAAAAATTCGAGCAAAAAATAATAGATACTGCCAAATTATTGGAGATTATCTGGTTAGCTTCAGTGATCCGGAGAGTGCGAGAATTGCGGCGGTAATAGTATTAATTGAAGGCGCCAAATATAGCATTGAAAAGGTTGCCGATACATTGAAAAATGAACTTCCTATTACATGCGATGTCGAAGTCTGCAGTCAAAAAGAAGACTGCGAAAATTATATTAATGTTGATTCTGTGGATATTTATACGAGCGGAGGAGAATTTTATCAGTGGATTGTTAGTACTTTATACGTTTTAAGCAAAGGATAAAATATTTATTAAAAGCGCTTTATGCAAATTAGGCGCTTTTTGTATTGACAATAATATTTAATGGGTATATATTCATAATAGATATAGTAAATTAAGAAAAGAGGGAGGTGATTATTATGCCAAATATGGATGGAAAAGGTCCTCAAGGAACCGGACCAAATGGACGCGGATTAGGCCCATGCGGAAAGGGAGCACAGAATCAAAGTAATGCGGGAACAGGTAGAGGGGTGGGTTGTTGCAGAGGTCGTGGCAAAGGTATGGGATCAGGAATAGGCTGCAAAGTTGATAATGATGTTAAGACAGAGGAAAAATAAAAGAAGAAGGATAGCGTGAGCCCCGCTCAAATAAATGAGCGGGGTAGATCCTTCTTCATTTGTATTTTAATATAAATTTAAATATATGACTAGGCCAAGATTAAGAAGAATTATTAGATTTAACCCGAAGATAAGATTTTTTAAACCGCAGGGTGTTCCGATGCGCGAGCTTAAAATAATTAATTTAAGCAGCGAGGAGATAGAGGCGCTCAGGCTAAAAAATAAAAAAGGTCTTGAACAAAATGAGTGTGCAAGAATTATGAATACTTCGCAAAGCACTTTTCAGCGCATTTTATCTTCCGCATATCAAAAGGTAAGCTTGGCGCTAGTGGAGGGTAAAGCCATTAGGATTGAAAATAAATAAAAAAAACCAGTGTTATCTGGTTTAAAGAGTTTAATATTTGGCCGAATGGAATTTGAGCCGTAAATTTATGAATTTATTAGTTTATTTACAACTCAATGAGCCTTATGATTATTTTTTCATTTCTTTGCGCTCACATTCGACTTTGCGGGCTTCTTTTAGGGCTACGCGATGGGCTTCATCGATGCTATATCCCATCTCAATATAATGATCATATGTTTCATTTCTGGCATTAATCACTGCGCGCTGTGATTCATAGATGCAATTGTTGCAAAAATCCATGCCGCAATACATTGTATTAATTTGTACAAAGAGCACCTCACATTTAACACATTTGACATACTCATTCATGATTTCCTCCGCTTAAGCAGTATCTTAATCGTTCTAGTGATATTAATTTAGTTTATAAAAAATATCAAGCGCTACTGATTATTATTCTTATTTTAGAAAATATGATATATTAATATAAATATTATTAATATATTAATGAAAATAAAAACAAATATTTATACAAATATACTTTCGTTCATTGCGCTGTTAATTTTAGCTATAACCGGTTTTATATTGTGGTTTGTAATTCCTAAGGGAAATCTTTACCAAGGAGGCAGAAATACGGATAATACAAATATTATTTTGGGGCTAGATAGGCATGATTGGGTTAATATCCACAATTATGTAAGTTTAATATTTGTTATCTTGATGCTAATTCATCTAATCTTGCATTGGAGCTGGATAAAAAATTTGCCAAAATTATTTAAACAAAATAAATAAAAAAATGAAAAAAAATCAAACATTGATTGTGTTAGTGATTCTAATGTCTATCGCAATTATTGGGATGATAGTGTATTTAATATGGAATAGTCAAAGATTAGATCAAATTCAACAAAGAACGGGCCAATCAATTCAAAATTTGTCTAAACCCAACAATGAAAAAAATTGTTTAGGTGAAGAATGTTTAAAAATTGAAAATTTAAAATATCCCGTTGGTAACTTATCAAACGCAGTTAAAGATGCTTTAGATCAAGCCATTGAAGACGAATATAAAGCCCATACTGTTTACGAAAAAGTGATTGATAAATTAGGCAGCGTGAGGCCGTTTATTATGATTGTACGTGCGGAAGAACAACATATAGCGTCTCTTAAGGCTATATATGATAAATACGGCATAACTATTCCGGAAAATCAATGGGAAAATAAAATTGAAGTTCCTGGCAATTTAAAAGAATCATGCCAAGTTGGTGTGGATGCAGAAATTGCCAATGTTGCTTTATATCGAGACAAGTTGATACCGGCAGTAAAAGATTATGAAGACATTACTACGGTGTTTAATAATTTAATGAAAGCTTCAGAGAATAATCACTTGCCATCATTTGAAAAATGTAATTAAACTTATTTAGAAAAAATAAAAAATTTTATGCCAAACAAAGCAGAAAATAAAGATGAAGTATTTAAAGTTTCGGGCGATGATATTGTTAAAAAAGTCAAAGAAATTATCAAGAAAGGCAACGCTACCCGCATTATTATAAAAAATGAAAAGGGTAAAACTATTATGGAGATGCCAGTAACAGTGGGGGTTATTGGTACGGCCTTGGCGCCAGCCCTAGCGGCTTTAGGCGCTCTGGCGGCTCTATTGACTGAATGTACTATTGTAGTTGAAAAAAAATTATAATAAAAAAGAAAGACCGGTTATTTGGTCTTTTTTATTTGGGATTGACGAAGTTGTCGAGAGCAACAATACTATCCAGCAATTCCCGGATATATTCTTCACCAAAAAGATCGAGGTTTTTTATTCTTTCCATCATGGCAGCGTCGCGGCCAGCTTCGCGACACGCAATACGCAAATTCTTGATTAGGTGAAAGTTGTAACCCTCGTGGGGAATTCCACCAATATTCAAGCGCAATGCGTGCAAGAATTCATACATTAAATCTTGGGGGATAAGAGGGATCTTCCTTGCTTTTTTATCCGTTGAATCAGACATCTTATATCTCCTGGTTTGTTTGGTATACTGATAAAGTTCAATCAATAATGATTATTATAGCTAAACAGAATTATTAATAATTGTCAACAGGTAAAATAATAATAAATATGTTATAATTATTTATATTAATAAATAATATTAGGAAAATAAAATTATGAATGGATACGTAAGTGAGATCGAATCATTGACCTTGGAAAACTCAAATTTCCGCCAGGTGCTTTATACCGGAAAACATGCACAGCTTGTAGTAATGAGTCTAAAGCCGGGCGAAGATATCGGCATGGAAGTTCATCATGACGTTGATCAATTTTTTCGTTTTGAAAAAGGAGAGGGAAAGATAATTATTGATGGTGATGAAAACATGATCAAAGACGGTTCAGCGGCAATTGTGCCAGCTGGTTTGGAACATAATATTATAAATACTTCTACAAGTGAGGATTTAAAACTATATACGATTTATTCTCCCGCCAATCATCCCGATGGCACTGTACATGTAACAAAGTCAGAGGCCATGGAAGCGGAAAAAGCCGAACATGGAGAGTAGTCGATAAGACGGTTTACGGTTTTTTTTATAAAATTGCTGTCAAAATCATGAAATGGTATAATTATTCTATAAATAATTAAAAAATTATGAAAAAAATTGTTTTGTTCGGTGTAGCGATGCTCCTTCTTTTTCTGGGGATCAATACCGCTTTTGCGCAGAATTTGATTGCTCCTCAAAATAATAACCAGCTGCAAAATATTGAAAGAAATAGGCTGCAAGCTCAAAATTTGGATCAAGTAGAAGAAATGAACCAGACTAGGGCACGGGAATTAGAACAAGAAAGAATACAATTAGAAGAAAAACAACAAGAATTCACTCAAAATCAAGATCGAACAAAATTGGGAGCTTATACTATTAGTACTATGCTTGATTTAATCAAAGCGGATAAAAATGCCGAAGAGGCGTTAAATCAAATAGAAAATTCTGTTCAAAATACCTTAAGGGCGGAAGAAAAAATCAGAGCCAGGAGTAAAATAAAAACTTTTTTTGTTGGAGGAGATCAGCGGTCAGCCAAAGATATTGAACAGCAAGTTAATGCCAATACGCTTAGATTGCAGCAATTGAATCAAATAAAAAATGAATGTGAATGCGATCAATCCCTAAAGTCATATCTTAATGAACAGATACAATTAATGGATCAAGAGCAGGAAAGATTGCAGGAATTAGCTCAAACGGAAAAAGAAAAGAAAAGCCTATGGCAGAGAATTAAAGATATATTCTAGCACATAAAATATTTAAACAATATGAATGAAAATAGATGGGAAGATATCAAAAGCTTGGTAAAAAATAAATTTGAACTGGAAAAAGAAGAAAGAGTAAAGGAAGCGGAAAAAGACATTGAGCGCTTGATTTTTCAAGGGCCCTTAGGACGAATGAAGCTGGAATGGGTTACAAAGCCGAGAGTGATCGATATTAAAACTTCCGGATCCAGCAAGAGAGGCGGCGTGGCGCAAAAAATAGAAAAAGTTTTTTCCGAAGATGAAACCGTAAGTTATTTGAACGCGTATGTCATTCAAAATGATGCTTGGGTAGAAATAGAAGCCGGCGATGCTTTGGGTTAAATATTAGAGCAAAATCATTATAAAAAGAGGATAATAAAACCTCTTTTTATTGACTGAATATTTATTTATATTACATTATAATAAAATTTGTTTTTTTAGAGGAGGATAATATAATGGATGATAAAGTATTATTGAGCGATTTAATCGGCCATGATTTGTCGCGGTATGTTCTTTTGAATAGCTATTATTTGGTAGCGGAATTATTTAACGGCAGGGTAAAATTAGACGCTGCTAGTTTGATGGTAAAATCCAACAGCTCAAAGCTTTATTGTTTGAGCATGGAAGCGATGGAATTTTTAGCGAGAGTGCTGCGGGTAAAATCCAATTCAGGATATTCCTATGATATTAAGGTTGGCAAGAGGTTAATCCTAGTAAATCAAGATACCGGATTTGGATATTTTCTAAACCATACTGCATTTCGTGTTAAAGTTTATACTCATCAAGAAATTCTGGCAGCCATCGAAGAAGATGAAGACGCTTTCTGCTGGAACCATATTGGAAAGTTTGTGGAGGCAGATTAATTTATCAACAACGCAGAGTGCGAAAACTCTGCTTTTTTATTATTTAAATGTTATAATATAAAAAATAATATAAAAAATATGAAAAACATTAATTACGACCTGATTAAAACTTTGCACAGCAAATTAGACAACATGTGGAGAATTGAAAAGTACTATCTGGAAGATGCCAACAAGGCAAAATGTCATAGCGTACCTGCGTGGGGGAAAATATTAGAGGATGAAAAAAAACATGTTGATATGCTTAAAAAGGAGATCGAAATGCGCATCAAAGCAGGAATTTTTGATTGATCACCATTATAAAATTAATGAAATATCTTTTTAAATGCACTATTTGCGGCGATATCCATTTTGGTTCATCAGCGCCCGAAGAATGTCCCACTTGCCAAAGTAAAAAATCTTATATCAAGACTGAAAAGGAAGATGTCGATATTCTTCTAAATAAATTGATTAATAAAAAACTGGGAAGATGTACAGTTTGCAATGATTTGCATATCGGTAAAATGTTTTCGATTTTTTGTCCTACTTGTAAAAACGAAAATGTATATGTTGAAATAGATAAAGCGGAATTTGAAAAAATAATTGATTGAAATGGATGAAAAAACAAAAAATTTGATTGCCATCTGGGAAGAATTTGTCCGTAAAAATAATAAATTTATACTAAATCCGGATCGGAAATGGGTAGAAAAGGTGGCGATTGGCGTTTTGGAAAATGAAAGAAGATACGGCTTAAAATACTGTCCATGTCGGCTAACATCCGGAAAAAAACAAATAGATTTAGAATTAATTTGCCCCTGCAACTTTTTTATCCAAAACACCTGGAAAGAAAAAGGGGAGTGTTGGTGCGGTTTATTTCATAAAAACTAAAAATGATAAATGAAATTGTTAATTATAGTATTTTGGGGATCTCAATTATCCGAATTTTAGGTATTATAACATACGCTTTATTTGTAATTACGGCCCTAATTTCCATTTCCAGTGCTCGAGGAATAAAATTTGTAAATTTTAAGTGGCATCCCAGGATGGCTATTATTTCGTTAATATTCGCGACAATTCATGCTTTTTTGGTTATTATCTTATATTTATAAATAATTAATAAAAAAATATGTTGTCACAATTGCCAATCAATCTTGAAAAAGTTAACAAAGAAGATATTGATAAAGAAATATTGAGAGCGGCTATCATTGCCGAACTGGACGCGGTAAATCTATACGAACAATTCGCATCATTGACGGAAGATGAAGATATGAAAAAAATATTATTAGATGTAGCCAAGGAAGAAAAAACTCACGTCGGTGAATTTCAGGCTATGCTTTTGCGGCGCGATGAGGAACAGGTTGCTGAACTTGAAGAAGGGAAAAAAGAAGTTAAAGAAGAATTAAACGAATAAAACAATTTAGTTACTAAACATAAATTTATGATAAAATATGAATTACCGGAATTAAAATATGGATATGGAGAGCTTGCTCCTGTAATTTCAGAAGAACAATTGATAATTCATCATCAAAAACACCACCAGGGCTATGTGAATAACGCTAATGTAATTCTGGAAATACTGGATCAAGCCAGAATAAATAATAATGAAGTTGACCAAAAATCAGCCTTGAAGAACTTGTCTTTTAATTTATCCGGGCATATGCTGCATAGCTGGTTCTGGGAAAATTTAAAAGCTCCGGTTGATGGAAATGTGCCATCGGAAAAATTATTGAGATTAATCAATCAAAACTTTAATTCATTTAAAAGATTTCAGTCGGAATTTAAAAAGGCAGCCGAATCTGTCGAAGGAAGCGGCTGGACTGCTTTGGTGCAAGATCGTATAAGCGGGGATTTAATCATTAGCCAAATAGAAAAACATAATCAGAATATGTATCCGGACGCAGCGTATTTATTGGTAATTGATGTCTGGGAACATGCTTATTACCTTGATTATCAAAACGAAAGGGGAAAATATATCGATGAGTTTTGGAAAATTATTGATTGGACAGTCGTTGAAAAAAGACTTGTAAAATAAATCATGTAGTATAATATATAAAAATGTAATAGCATCACGGGTGTTATTACATTTATTAATTATGAAATAATATGGCAAAATTTGCAGTAATAAAAACTGGCGGTAAACAATATAAAGTAAAAGCAGGCGATGTTTTAGAAGTGGAAAAATTGCAGCTTAAAAAGGAAGCAAAAAAATTTACTTTTGAAGAGGTGTTATTAATTTCGGACGACAAAGAAGTTAAAATCGGAGAGCCGGTAATTAAAGGAGCTAAAGTTGAAGCGGAAATTATTGATCCGGAGATGAAAGATAAGAAAGTGCGTACTACTAAATATAAAGCTAAGAAAAGGTATAAAAGGACAGTGGGACATAGGCAGAGGTTGACAAAAGTTAAAATTACCAAAATATAAAACTATTTTTAAAAAGCCCTCGCACAATAAATCGGGGGCTTTTTTATTATATTAAAATTATAATTCCTTGCGGCCCTTGAGGGCGTTGGATAATGTTTCTTGATCGGCATAATCCAAGTCGCTGCCAGTGGGAAGGCCGCGAGCTATGCGAGATACTTTGATATCTAAGGGCTTTATAAGTTTGGATAAATACATGGCGGTCGCCTCTCCTTCCAGATTAGGATTGGTGGCAATAATTATTTCTTTAACTTCATTGCCGGCATTGTTTAATCGCTGTAACAGCTCTCTAATTTTAAGCTCATCTGGACCAATGCCGTTGATGGGGGAAATAGCCCCATGTAATATATGATAGAGTCCATTATAATTGTGTGTTTCTTCTATCGCTACCACATCCAGAGGTTTTTCAACTACGCAGATCTTATTTTGCTCTCTTTTGCTATTAGCACAAATCGGGCATTTTTCATTTTCAGAAAGATTCTGGCAGAGCGAGCAAAATTTAACTCCATCCAGTAATTTACTTAAGGCTTGTGAGAAAATTGCCAAATCTTTTTTAGGCGATTTAACTAAATAAAAAACCAGCCGCTGAGCGGATTTAGGTCCTACGCCTGGCAGTTTGGCGAATTCATCAATTAAATTTTCAATAGTTTGGGGTAGAATTGACATAAATAATTACAGATTAGGCAATTGAATATCGCCTGATTGCATTTTTTTCATCATTAATGATTGTAATTCCTTCACTGCACTTGAAAATGCATCTTTGACGCCTTGTTCCAATTGTCCTTTATTGTCCGGGGATAAAAGCGCTTCGCTGATTTCCACATTCTTTATTTCTTGGTTGCCATCCATGGTGATTTTAATTTCACCGTCAAGAGCTTCGCCGACAATAGCTTCTTGAGCCATGCTATTTTTTAAATCCTTAGCCTTTTTTCTAAGATCTTGAAATTGTTTGAGTTTATTGAACATTTTTTTATATTAATTAATAGTTGAAGAAATTTATTATATTATACTTCGTGTTTTTTTTCTAAATTTTTAAATGATACTTTTTCATGGTCAAAAAATAATTCTACTTTGCCAGTTGGTCCGTTTCTGTGCTTTTTGATTAGCACTTCGGCAATATTTTGCCGATCAGTATCGGGTTTATACATTTCTTCACGGTAAATAAACATTACCACATCAGCATCCTGTTCGATTGATCCGGACTCGCGTAAATCCGCTAGCTGCGGGATTTGCGGGCTGCGGCTTTCAACTGCGCGGGATAACTGTGATAAAGCTAATATCGGTATATTTAACTCTCTGGCAATTGCTTTAAGTCCGCGCGATATTTCTGATACTTCCTGTACTCTGTTGTCTCCATGCCTTGATCTTCCATCCATCAACTGAAGATAATCAACCACTAAAAAATCCAGTCCGTGCTCCGCTTGAAGGCGGCGGGCCTTTGTGCGCATTTCCATAATAGTTAACAGGGGAGTATCATCAATAAATATTTTAGCCTCTGATAAGACGCCCATAGCTTGTCCAATGCGGGAAAAATCATCATTTTCACCGCTATCTGATAATCTGCCGGTACGCATTTTCCACAATTCAACATTGGCTTCGGCGCATAATAGCCTATCAACTAATTGTTCGCGGGACATTTCCAAGCTAAATATTCCGGTTGAGGCATTTTCACGCAAGCCGATATGGCGAGCGATATCCAGTGCAAATGTAGTTTTACCCATTGAAGGCCGGGCCGCCAGGATTACCAGGTCAGATTTTTGCAAACCGGCTAATAAATTATCCATATCAATAAATCCGGTCGGCATACCGCGAAGCTTTCCACCGTCCTTATGCAATTCATCAATGCGGTCAAAAGTATCCGTCAAAACGTCTTTAATGCCAACGAAATTTTGTTGCAGCTGATTTTGTGAAACTTTAAATATCTTTTGTTCTGATTCGTCTAAAATTTTATCGACATCTTCAGATTCTTTATGGCCCAATTCAGCAATTTCTGCTGAAGCTCGAATAAGATTTCTTAAGGTGGCTTTTTTCTGGATAATTTTAGCGTAATGGACAATGTGTCCGGAGGTGGGAACTTTATTGGCAAGCGAAGCAAGATAACTTCTGCCTCCAATCAGATCAAGTTTATTTAATTCTTCTAAAATATTAGTTAAACTTACGATATCTATGGGTTGTCTTTTTTCGAATAGATCAAGCATCGCCCGAAATATGATTCCATTAATATCCTTATAAAAATCTTCGGGCTTTAAAAAGTCAGAGATCTTAATTAGAGAGTCTTTATCTATTAACAAAGCTCCGAGCACGGACTCTTCTGCCTCAATATTTTGCGGTGGCAATTTTTCGATTGTATTTTCTTTTTCCATTGTTGGTAGAAAAAATAGGTTAGATTAGAATATCATAATCAACATCTCGGGACAATACTATATTTTAACGATTTTAGGCCCGGAAGGCGAGTCTTTAATTTCATATCCCAATTCAAGTATTTGACTTCTTATAAAATCGGAATTTTTAAAATCCTTTTTCAATCTCGCTTGTTCTCTTTGTGCAAGTAAGTCTTTGATATTTTGTGGAATTGGCTCAGTTTTGGAAATATAATTTTTTATATTTAAAGCTAATATTTCATCAAATTTTATCAAAGTTGCCGCTTTGATATCGGAATTAATTTCAGCCTTTAACAATTCCTGCATTATTGCTAAAGCTTGAGGAGTATCAAGGTCGTTATTTATGGCTAAAGTGAATTTCTCTAAATAAACCGAATCAATATTTGTTGGGGCTTCCAGGTCTTTTAATTTCCGGTATAAATTATTCAAATAATGTTGTGAGGACTGTAGGCTTTCCCAAGTAAAATTAATTTTTGAGCGATAATGGGCGGTTAATATTAAATGGCGGTAGGCGAGCGGGCAATAATTTTTATTTACCAAATCTTGTAAAATAGCGTAATTGCCTTTTGACTTGCTCATCTTTTTTCCTTCAAAAAGCAGGTGCTCGTTATGCAGCCAAAAGTTCGCAAATTTTTTACCAGTTAAGCTTTCCGTTTGGGCTATTTCATTAGTATGATGGACGGGTATATGCTCGATTCCGCCGCAGTGAATATCTATTTGTTCTCCTAAATACTTCATTGCCATAGCTGAACACTCTATGTGCCAACCCGGGAATCCAACCCCCCAGGGCGATTTCCATTCTTGTAATCTGCTTTTATTTTGAGGTGAAAATTTCCATAAAGCAAAATCAGTAATGTTTTTCTTTTTGATGCCATTTTTAATTCTAGCTCCCGCCTTAAGTCCCTTAATGTCAAGCCGGGCAAAATTACCATAGCGGGGAAATTTTGCGGTGTTAAAATAAACTCCATCCTTAGTTTGATAAATAAAGCCCTTAGTCTCTAATTTTTTAATAAATTCTATCTGTTCTTTGATGTTGCTGGTAGCCTTAGTTAATATATCCGGTTCAATGATATTAAGCCTCTTAGTATCTTTTAAAAATTGATTGGTATATTTTTTTGCAATTTCTGTAACGGTTTTATTTTCTTTGGCGGCCCTTATTTCCATTTTATCTTCACCCAGATCTGCATCCGATGTTAGATGGCCAACATCGGTAATGTTCATTACATGTTTAACTTTAAAACCGTTAAATATCAAAGTTCTTTTAAGAACATCTTCAAATATATATGATCTTAGATTTCCAATATGCGCGTAATCATAAACCGTTGGTCCGCAGGTATAAAGCTTTACCTGATTATTTTGCATTGGCTTAAATTTAACCACTTCTTTTTTTGCGGTATTGTAAAGTTTTAAATTCATATTAATTTAGTTAACTTAATTAATATTATCATTTCTAATAAAATAAAAAACCCCTGGATGATATTACAGGGGCATAAATTGTGATTAGTATGTTAAAGCCATTTATTTCTAATGAAATATAAAATAAAAACCAAAGATGAAATAGCCATTATGCTTACAATTATTAAAAATGAGTCGGGATGATCAAGAAATGGAATTCCGGCAACATTCATTCCATAAATATTCGCGATTAGGGCCAAGGGAAGCAATAATGCTGAAAAAATCGTTAAAATTTTAATAATTTCTGATGATTTATGTGAAATTATCGTTTCATTAGTATGCTCTAATGAAAAAATAGTTTCTCGCTGATTTTCCAGAATATCCCATATTCTTTCGATGTAATCAGTAAGATCATCATAATAAATATTTAAATTTTTAGAAAAAGGGCTCACTCCTTTTTTATTTAGTAATGCAATTATTTTTCTATGCGGTCCAATTACGCGGCGCAATGTGATAATATTTCTTTTGACCAATAATATTTCTTCAAGCATTTCTTTTTCTTTATGTTGGAAGATATTTTCATCAATGTTATCAATATCGTCATTGATATGGTCGATAATAGGGAAGCAGTATAAAAAAAGATCTTTTAAAATATGATATAAAATCATACCGGGGTCTTGGCAGCTATTATTTTTTATATCATTATTGATAGAGCACGATTTAATGAATTTTATAATTGGATCAATATTGTCTTGGTGAATGCTGATAAAAAAGTTCTTACCGCTAAAAATATCAAATTCTATTATCTTGAATTTCTTGCTCTTTTTATCAAAAACCGGAAAACGCAGGATTAGAAAATAATAATTATCGTATTTTTCAATCTTTGGCCTCTGGGTATAAGTTAATACGTCCTCTATGTCCAAAGAATGAAAACCATATTTATGCTTCAGTTCAGTGAGTTTTTTACGGCTGGGTTTTTCAATATCAGTCCAGATCAGATTTTTTGTTTTTATCTCTTTAATTTTCATATTTATTTTTTATTTTTTTAATAAAAATTAGTTGATATAGATTAAATATACTGTAACATAAATTTAGATAAATAATAAATATATTTGCGGATAAGGCTAACCACGAAAAATATCTTGAGAATATTTTTTAGCATAGTTATGATTATGTTATTTTTGTTTTGGCAAAAAACTTATAGCCAAGAACGTGGAGTAGTGGCCAAAGTAGTAGATGGCGATACTATTGAACTTGAAAGCGGTGAAACAGTAAGATATATCGGCATTGATACCCCGGAAACGTCACCACCGCTTACTGCCATTGAATGTTTTGGTCCGGAAGCAACCGAATACAACAGAAAATTATTAGAAGGAAAAGAAATAGTTTTAAAACGCGATATCAAAAATAAAGATAAGTTCGGTAGAATATTGAGGTATGTTTATATCGATGACATCTTCGTTAATTTAAAGTTAGTAGAAGAAGGATACGCCCGTGATTTGCATGTTTTGCCTAATGTTAGCTATTCGCGTCAATTTGAAAAAGCCGAGAAACGGTCTTTCGCTGAAAAAAGAGGGTTATGGAATGAAAATAGCTGCAATGGAAGTAAATAATTTATGCTTTATTATTGGTTAAATTTATGATATAATATATATAATAAATAATTATGGTAGATATAATAAAAAAAGAAGAAGAACGCCAAGATATTCCTTCTATTCATCCCGAGGAACCCATCGTGCGTGAAGATGCGCCAGAAAAAGCACCGGAACAGCTACCTAAAAATGAGGGTATGGCGCCGGAATCAGCACCTGAACAGCCGGAGCAGCAAATTGAGCAAGCTAAAGAGCAAGTGGCGGAAGCTAAAGAAGATGCAACTCCTTCAAAACCGCCTCGTGTTTCTCCGATTATGAAAGATGACGAAATATTGGAAGAATTAAAGGATATTATGAATATGGACAAACCTAAACAAATTAAAGTTTTGGTCTATTTGGCTTTTAAAAAGGGTATACATTACGCTGCCGATATCGCAAAAAAATTAAAAGATCCCTATTTATTGGATGAATTTCATGATACGTTGGTCAATGAATTATATTTACTGCTTTTAAAAAATAGAAAAATAAAACAAAAATAAGCAGAAACATTAAATGATTATATATTATACAAATACTCAGTTATATATTTTTATTGCAGTTATGGCGCTAGTTTTTTTTGTTGCGGTAATATTAACGCTAAGATGGTTAAAAAATCGAAATTTATTGCCCCGATCTCTTAATATGGTTGCTTTGTTGGTGACAGTGCCTAAGGAAATAAAGCCGATCACTGAAGAAGCTAAAAAAGAGGAAAAAGAAATAATATCAATTGCTGAGCAGGTTTATGCCAATTTGCATGCTATTAAGAAAAAAGGTTTATTTTCATCAATATTTGGCAGTGATTATTTGGGCATTGAAATAGCAGCTGTAAACGGAGAAATAAGGTTTTATGTAATTACGCCTAGAAAATATCGTGAGTACGTAGAAAAGACTATTCAATCTCAGTATCCCAAATCAGTTATTGAAGAATCGGGAGATTATAATATTTTTAAGCCGGGGTATAAAGTAAAGGGCGGTTATATGACATTGGCAAAATCGTATTATTTGCCGATAAAAACATATCAAAATTTGGAAGCGGATCCATTGAATTCATTGACTAATGCGCTAAGTAAGTTGAAAGAGGATGAAGGAGCTGTAATTCAAATATTATTTAGACCCGCAGTTAAATGGTCCAGAAGGGGAAAACAAATTGCAAAAAAAATGAGAAGCGGTAAATCTCTTAAGTCTGCAACATCAATAATTTCGAATCAACCATCTCAAATTATTGGAAATATTGGAGTATCAAAAGAGCAAAAAGGGCAATCTCAACAACAACAAGCTATGCTAACACCGGTAGAAGAAGAAGTAATGAAAAAAATTGAGGAAAAGTCATCAAAATTAGGATATGAAGTATGTATTAGAGTAATTGCATCCGCTCAAACCCAAGAATTAGCCGATAGTTATTTTAATAACATTAAAGATACCTTTACTCAATATACCGATCCCAACTTGAATAAAATTATAGTTCGGTTACCGCATAGAAAAAGAAATTTTATTCATGATTTTATATTTAGAAATTTTGTTAGTATTAAAATTGGTATTACTAATAAAACAATTTTAAATACTGAAGAACTGGCTAGTATTTCCCATCTGCCGACTAAATTTACTGAAACTCCAAACATAAAATGGTTATTATCTAAAGATGCGCCGCCTCCACCCAACATGCCCAAGGAGGGTTTGCTTTTGGGAAAGAATAATTATCGCGGAATAGAAACAAAAATTAATATTCAAGATAACGATAGAAGAAGGCATATGTATATTATTGGACAGACTGGTACCGGTAAGTCCGTATTTTTACAAAATATGATTATTCAGGATATTCAGGCCGGCAAAGGTGTTTGCGTCGTAGATCCGCATGGAGATTTAATTGACGGCGTTTTACCGCATATTCCAAAAGAAAGAGCTGAAGATGTTATTCTTTTTGAACCATTTGATATGGAAAGGCCAATGGGTTTAAATATGCTGGAATTCAAATCTGAAGATCAAAAAGACTTTGCGGTACAGGAAATGATCAATATATTCTATAAATTATTTCCACCGGAAATGATTGGACCGATGTTCGAACATAATATGCGCAATGTTATGCTGACTTTGATGGCTGACAAAGAAAATCCGGGAACAATCATAGAAATCCCGCGAATGTTTACTGACCAAGAATATCAAAAAAGCTGGGTAGACAAATTAAAGGATCCGGTCGTAAGATCATTCTGGGAAAATGAAATGGCGAAAACTTCTGATTTTCATAAGTCGGAAATGCTGGGATATTTAATATCAAAAGTCGGTCGGTTTGTTGAAAATGAAATGATGCGCAATATTATGGGACAAAGCCGGTCAGCTTTTGATATGCGGGACGTAATGGATAATGAAAAGGTTTTATTGGTAAATTTATCTAAGGGTAAAGTTGGAGAAGTTAACAGTTCCTTATTAGGATTAATAATTGTTTCTAAAATTCAAATGGCAGCCATGGCTAGAGCTGATATGCCCGAAGAGCAAAGAAAAGATTTTTATTTATATGTAGACGAGTTTCAAAATTTTGCGACCGATAGTTTTGCGTCTATTTTGGCGGAAGCTAGAAAATATCGATTGAACCTAATAGTTGCTCACCAATATGTTTCACAATTAGAAGAAGAAATACGCGATGCCGTTTTTGGGAATGTGGGATCATTCGTCACATTCCGCATTGGCGTTGAAGATGCAGAAATAATAGCTAAAGAATTTGATCCGGTATTTTCTGAAACGGATGTAATTAATATTGAAAGATTTCACGCATATTTAAGATTAATGGCAAATTCACAGAAATCAGCTCCGTTTACAATGGCTACTTATCCTCCTTATGAAGGCGGCAGCCAGGAAATCGCCAACGCTGTTAAACAATTATCGCGCTTAAAGTACGGCAAGGATCGAAAAACTGTTGAAATAGATATTATGGAAAGATCTCAATTGGGATCAAGCCAGGCCGATTTAAATCCGGTTGGAGAAAGCATCAAATAAGTTTAATTGCATAATTTATTGACTAAAACTAAAAAACGAGTATAATAAATAAATTATTAAAAACAAAAATAAATCAAAATAAAAAAGGAAATAAATAAATGAAGGATAAAAAAGAAATAGGTACAATTGATAAACAAAAATTAACTCTTATTAAAAAGACTCTCGAAATGACTAAAAAGAATTTAGAGGATTCTTTGAATTTAGTCGCTGAAATAACCGGAGAAAAGCCAATATCTAGTATAAAAGTTGGAAATTCAAGTGGAGATTTTGAAAAAATTGCCAAGAGTTTAAATGTAATGGAAGATGGAAAGATTATTGAAGGTGTCTTCAACGGCCAAAACATGATAGGGCCCGATGATAGAATGTATCCGGTACCTGCTAATTATGCCAGCAAGTCAAAATTAGTTGAGGGCGATATATTAAAACTTACAATTCAGCCGGATGGCTCTTTTGTTTTTAAGCAAATTGGGCCGATTGAACGTAAAAAAATAATTGGTACAGTGGTGGAAGAGGAAGGTGAATATTATATTTTGGCTGAAAACAAAAAATATAAAGTGCTTTTTGCCAGTATAACTTATTTTAAAGCTGAACCGGGCGATGAAGTTACCATAATTATTCCTCAAGATAAGGAAAGTACTTGGGCGGCTATTGAAAATGTGATAAAAAAACTTAGTAATATTGAAGAGGACAAAAAATCCAGCGATGATAAAATTATTAACATCAGTGATGGTTTAGAAGAAATATAAAAATGTTAAAACAAAAATTTCAAACAATATTGCAAATTGCTAAATTCGGCTTAGTGGGAATATCGAATACCATAGTTGATTTTGCGGTGTTGAATTTATTGATTTGGACAACAAAAATATATAGCGGTAATTGGCTGATTTTATTTAATATTGCTTCCTTTACCATGGCAGTCGTTAATAGCTATTTTTGGAATAAATATTGGACTTTTCAATCTAAAGATAAAAAAGAAGCCGCTTCAGAATTTTCAAAATTTTTGTTTATTAGTGTTATCGGGGCAATTATAAATAGTAGTATTGTCTATGGCATATCTACATATATAGAACCATTATTTAATCTTTCAGCCGGCATTTGGGTCAATTTAGCCAAAATATTAGCTACTGGCGTAGCGCTTGTGTGGAATTTTATCGGATATAAATTTTGGGCTTTTAAAGAAAATAATGATAATGTTAAGCAAGATATATATGACTTAAATAAAAAGTAATGTCACATGCAGCATTATATAGAAAATATCGGCCACAAAAATTTTCTGATGTAATTAATCAAGAACACGTCAAAAAAACATTAATAAATGCGTTGGCACTTAATAAAATTGCCCACGCTTATTTATTTTCTGGACCAAGGGGGGTGGGGAAAACAACGATTGGCCGTTTATTAGCCAAAGCGGTTAACTGTACTAACTTAAATAAAAAAACTGGTGAATCATGCGGCAAGTGTGATAATTGTCAGGAAATTGCTTCCGAAAGATCAGTGGATATAAATGAAATAGACGCCGCATCTAATAGAGGTATTGATGAGATTAGAGAGCTTCGTGAAAAAATAAAATATATGCCCAGTAAGCTCAAATATAGGGTTTTTATCATAGATGAAGTCCATATGCTTACGATTGAAGCATTTAATGCTTTATTGAAAACGCTAGAGGAGCCTCCAAAACACATAATATTTATTTTAGCGACAACAGAGCCGCAAAAGATTCCGGCGACGATTTTATCTCGCTGCCAAAGATTTGATTTTAAAAAAATTAATGTTACTGAACTGTCGGAACATCTTGCCAAAATTGCCAACACTGAAAAAATTAAAATTAGCCAAGGAGCAATTAAAATGATTGCGATTAATTCAGACGGCTCTAGCAGGGACGCTTTAAGTTTATTGGGACAAGTTCAATCTGCATTTGATAAAAATAAGATTGAAGAGAAAGATATAATTGATCTTTTGGGATTAGCTAGCGGAAATTTGATTATTGAATTAGCTTATTTGATTTTCGGCCATAAAATTAAGGAATCTTTGAACAACGTCAACGATTTAATTATGCGCGGATATAATCCGATGCTATTACTGGATAGCCTGATCGAATTTTTAAGAAATTTAATGCTTTATAAGAATACCGGCAATGATGAAATATTTTTTATATATCAGGACCAAAAGACAAAAATAGAAGAAATGATATCACAGACAGAAAATAAAAATATCATTGCTTTTATTAATTATTTAATTGAATCAAAAAATATCCAGAAATATACATCTATAGTTCAACTTCCGCTTGAAATGGCGATTATAAAATATATTCAACCCGAAGAAGTTAAAAATGTTGCGTGCAATGATGAAAATAACAGTATTAAAATAAAAGATAATTCATTAAAAAATGTTAACTCTAAAGCGGTTACCGAAGTAAATATAAAATCGAAGCCGGCTGATAAAATTATTGATAATACTAAAATAGATTTTAGCGCTATTAATTCTAAATGGGCAGAAATTTTAGAGAATATTACTGAAACAAATTATTCTTTGGGTTTAACGATGCGTTCCAGTCGGCCCCTAAAAGTCAGTGGCGGTGATTTAATTATTGAATGCGATTATAGCTTTCATCGAGATTGTATTCAAAATTCTAAAAATAGAGATGTAATTGAAGGCATAATTAACAAAAAAATTGGAATCCCGATTGGTATAAAATGCGTTTTGGGAGATAAAAGTAAAAATCTAAAAACAGAAGATCGTAGCAATATAAATGAAAAGCCAGCAGTGCCATCACATGATTTAGTAAATGCGGCTCTGGATATTATGGGTGGAGAAGTCGTTAAATAATTTATGTTTTAAAGCGTTTAATAATTTTTTGTTCGATATTTTTCTCTTCCTGTTCGATAGATTTTTCAATTTTAATATTTCGATTATCCGCTTCTCGTTTAAGCTCATCTATTTTTAATAATCGTTCGCGCGCTTTTTTAATGTGATCAGTATATTTCATCTGTTCTTTCGGATTATCTAGAAAATGTTTTTTTGCAGAATTGAAAGGTTTTTTAATATTAAAATTTCCTGCGGCAATAAGCGGCTTTGATGAATTTTTGGAAGCTATATCGTTTTTATTTAATTTACTGCCCGCAGCGATATCTCTAATCCATTGAGGGGTTTTGCCAGGTTTAATATTTTCGGACTTATTCTTTTCAATTTTATTCATAAATGTTATATTTATAAACAATATACCATAAAAAGATATTGATGTTGATAAATATTTTGACAATTGAAGATTTTAATGACAAAATAAATATATGTTGACGAAAATAAAAAATAAATCAGGATTATTTATATTAATATTATTTTTGTTTTTCTTTTTATCTACGGGCATTGTCGCGGCAAGCGATGAACGCAGTCCGGAAGCAAAAATATTTAATGTTAACACTAACCAGCAAAATTTAAGTTTTTTTGCGTTTAATGAAAAATTTCTAGGTGGCGGAAGGGTAGCAGTTGGAGATTTTAATAATGATGGACGTAGTGATATTGTTGTTGGCGCCGGTCCGGGGGGCGGCCCACATGTGAGAATTTTTAATCAAGCGGGTTATTATGTCAATTGGGACGTATTTCCTTTTCATACTGACTTTAAAGGCGGAGTAGATGTAGCGGCCGGAGATGTTGATGGCGACAGTATCGATGAATTAATAGTTGGACAATTTAGATACGGACAGGCATGGATTAAGGTATATAACGTAGATTCAAATAAAACAATTTTGAGTGAATTTTTAGCATTTAATGCTGGATTTGAAGGGGGAGTCAGGGTAGCTGCCGGAGATATTGATGGCGATGGCGTGGATGAAATAATAGCCGGGGCTGGGGCCGGAGGAGGCCCCCACGTTAGAATATTTTCATTGGATGGCACGGAAAGATTTAATTTTTTTCCTTTTCATGAGAATTTTAAAGGAGGGGTTGATGTTGCCGCCGGAGATATAGATGGAGACGGTGTCGATGAAATAATCACTTCACAAAATTCATTTGGTCAAGCTTGGGTAAAAATATACGAAGCCAATAATGAAAAAACCGTAAGGGGTGAATTTCTCGCGTTTGATCCTAGTTTTGAGGGAGGAGTTAATGTTACATCTGCAGATATTAATAATGATTTCCAAGATGACATTATAGTTAGTACCAGTGAAAGAGGTGGCCCTCATGTCAAATCTTTTAAATATTGGGGGGAACCGGTAGGTTTAAATCTTATGGCTTATGAAGAGGATTTTAAAGGTGGTCTTGATATAGCCATCGCAGATATTGACGGAGGGTATTCGAAAGAACTTATTACTATACCACAAAGGATATCGGGAGAAGCTGCCAAATATCCTTATCCAAAATATATTGAAGTAATTCTTTCAGAACAAAAATTAAAATATTTTGAAAATGGTCGAAAGGTAGGAGAAATATTGACTTCAACCGGTTTGTCTTTTCCGACACCCGTAGGAACATTTAACGTTTACTCAAAAGTCAGATCGGCTACCATGGCCGGTTATTATGGTTCCGGGAGTAGATTAAATTATTACTTGCCGGGAGTTCCCTATATATTAAAATTTCTTGGCCCTTATACTATCCACGGAGCATATTGGCATAATAACTTTGGACATCCTATGAGCCATGGATGTGTTAATTTGTCTATTAAAGATTCTGAAATATTGTATAATTGGACTGAGGTTGGAACGCCAGTAATAATTCATAATTAATTAATATAATAAATAAATATAGAGAGGACAAAAAAATGGAAGCTTATTGTGTTAAGTGTAAAGCAAAAAAGGAAATGAAGAATCCAGAAGAAGTGAAGCTTAAAAACGGCAGACCGGCCACCAAGGGTATTTGCCCGGATTGCGGAACTAAAATGTTCAGAATCGGGAAAAGTAAGTAAATAATTATAAAAAACTCCCTAGCTAGGGAGTTTTTTAATTGCGTATATTTAAATATTATTTTATAATTTTAAAACATAAGATTAAAATTATGAACGAAACAATAAAAAACAAAAATGATATAAAAGTTGGATTATTTAAAAGAATAATTGCTTTTGCAATAATGCTTGTTGGCCTTGAATTTATGCTTTATTTAGAAGATCTAATATTTTGGATTGCAATCACGCAGTTCCTTGTTTTATTTATTTTTATTTTATGGATTCTGAATTTTAAAATTAAAAGCATTGAAACATATAATAAGTTAATAATTCCCATGCTTTATTTTCTAGGCTCGTTATCTTTTTATATTTTAATTCCGTCTAAAATATTCGCTCATGTTTATATATTAATATCTAGCTTTATATTTTTCTTTATTATTAAAGATATCAAGAACATAAAAAGATATTCGGAAAATAAAGAGCTTTTCAATATGAATGATATTTATTTATTAATTACGGCCTTCCTAGTTTGCAGCGGTATTTTTGGTATCTATATATTTTTATATCTACCCATGTGGGTTTTAATTTTATCTTGTTTATTATCAATCTCATTGCTAATATTCCAATTTTTTTGGAATGAGGGGATATTAAGCCGTAAAAATGTTATTTACATTCCAATATTGTCTTTGGTTTTTTGTGAAATAACTTGGGCATTATCTTTTTGGCCGACTGGATTTGCTTCTAGGGGTATTGTGCTGTTTGTAATATTCTACTTTGTAATTGGTTTAATAAAATTGCATTTAAATAATCGTTTTAATCGCACCAGTATTCAAAAATATATTTATGTTACCATTATTGTACTAGCGTTAGTACTCGGAACTACAAGGTGGTATTTTTAAATATAGAAAATAAATATTTCTAAAAAACAAAATGACAGCATTTCTGATTGGTTTATTTGAAAATATACCATCACAAATTTCCACCTTGCTAATGGCGATGCTTCCGGTTGTAGAATTAAGAGGATCTATTCCTATTGCTTTGGGTATTTATAAATTGTCAATACTGGAATCACTTATATATTCCGTTATTGGAAATATTATTCCTGTAATTATTATTTTGATTTTTTTCGATCCAATTTCAAAATATTTAAGAATTAAATTTAAAACAATCGATCGTTTTTTTTCTTGGTTATTTGAAAAAACCAGAAAAAGGCATACTAAAAATTTTGAAAGATGGGGCGCTATCACATTAATAACTTTAGTAGCTATTCCATTGCCATTAACAGGAGGATATACTGGAGCATTAGCGGCATATTTGTTCGGAATACCATTTAGGAAAGCGCTACCTTTAATATTGCTGGGCATTATTATAGCCGGAATAATCGTGACTTTATTGACTACTGGAATATATAAAATAATATAAATATATGAATAAAATTACTATAATCGGAAATTGGAAAATGAATCTCAGAAACAGTTCATCGAATAATTTAATTAATCAAATTCAAACTAAGTTAAATAACAATGATTATCACCATGCTAATATTATAGTTTGCCCCAGCTTTATCCATTTACTGCCAGTTAAGTCCGAATTAAATATAAAAATAAAACTAGGATGCCAAGACTTATTTTGGGAAAATGATGGAGCCTATACCGGAGAGATATCTGCGCCAATGGTAAAAGATGCCGGATGTAAATATGCCATCATCGGGCATTCGGAACGAAGAATGAATCTGAATGAATCCGATAATATGATTAATAAAAAAATAATTGCCTGTTTTAATAATCAGATCACGCCGATTGTCTGTATTGGAGAAACTATCAAACAGCGAAAATATAATCAGACTCTTAAAGTTTTAAAAAATCAAATCCTATCCGCTTTTAAAAATATCAGTCCCAATAAGTTTAAAAACATATATTTGGCATATGAACCTATTTGGGCGATAGGTTCTAATCGACCGGCCAGTCCTCGAGATGCTAAAAAGGCAGCAATCTATATTAAAAATACAGTGCTTAAAAAGTATAAAGCGTTAAAAAATGATTTTATTAAAGTGTTATATGGCGGAAGTGTAAATGCGCAAAATATAAGAAGTTTCACCGAGATTGAAGAAATTGATGGAGTATTGGTGGGAGGAGAAAGTATTAGCTCCTCAGGTTTTGTAAAATTAATAAATAATTCTTATAAATAATTTTATCCAATGAATGAACTATTTGATAAAGCCCTAAAGGGACAATACGCGATCGGACAATTTAATGTATCAACTAACGAACAGCTTCGCGCTGCAATTGAAGTAGCGGTGGAATTATCTGCTCCGATAATAATTGGCGCTTCAGAAAGCGAAAGAAATCATTTGGGAGATAATCAAATTGCATCTTTGGTAGAATCTTGGCAAAAAGAAACCAGCCAGCCAATTATTTTAAATGCAGATCATTGCCATACATATGAAAGCGTTAAAAGGGCGGTTGACGCTGGATTTAACGCTATACATTTTGATGGTTCAATGCTTAATTTTAATGAAAACATTAAAATAACCAAAAAAGTTGTTAAATACGCCAGAAGAAAAGATAAAAATATTATTATTGAAGGTGAATTAGGATATCTGCGAGGTGGGTCAGAGATACATTCTCAAAAAATTGTGATTATGCCATCAGATTTAACCAAACCAGAAGAAGCAAAAGAATTTTATAAAAAAACCGGCATAAATAATTTGGCTATAGTTATTGGAAACATCCATGGAGTTGAACCTGATAATAAAAATCCTAATTTAAATATTGAGAAATTATCTGAAATAAAATCTGCTGTTCCCACAGGTAAATTTGTATTGCATGGGGGATCTGGCACTCCCATTAATGATATTGAAAAAGCAATAAAGGCCGGAATAATTAAAATTAATATTAATACGGAATTAAGAATAGCCTTTAGTAATGCATTAAAATATTATCTCAAGAATAACCCCGGACAAATTAAGCCATATAATATTTTGGCGTCAACAATTGAAGCTACAAAAAAAGTTATCAGAGAAAAAATTAAATTATTCGACAGCAATAATAAATTATAACCAATGAAAAGACATTTTGGCAAAATACATGTCAACACGGGAGATGGCCATGGCAAAACAACTTCTGCACTCGGTATAGCCATGCGTGCAATTGGCCATGGATATAAAATATGTATGATTCAATTTATGAAAGGCAGGGAAAATGTGGGTGAATTTATGATTCAAAAAAAGCTTAAGTCAAATTTTAATCTATATCAATTTGGCAACAAAGACTTTATTATTAATAAAAAATTAAAAAAGAGTGACATTGAAAAAGCTAAAAAGGGTTTCAATTTTGCAAAAAAAACCATGCAAGAAAAAAACTGCGATATTTTAATTTTAGATGAAATAAATGTTGCGGTAGATTTTAATTTAATCAAAGAACAAACTTTATTAGAGTTTATTGAAAATTATCGGAATCAAGGCGTAGAAATTATTTTAACCGGCCGCAATGCCAGAAAAAAAGTTATTGATGCAGCTGATATTGTAACTGATATGAAAAAAATTAAGCATTATTATGATCAGGGAATTGACGCCAGAGAAGGAATTGAATATTAAGCTGGGGATAAAAATTTGACAGAGATATTTTATGTTGTTATATTTTATACATGATATTTGAAAAATAAACCATGACCCAATGAATATTGGGACGATCAGGGAAGCGAGGTGGTTCCGCCAAGCGGAAGAATCCTCCACAGTGCCGCTACTGTAATTTCCATTTGGAATAAGTCAGAGCACTGATCTCATGTTAAATAACCTCGAGCAGGGAAAATAAATTTGATATTATTTAATTTAAATATGCCTTCCTCAGGGAAGGTTTTTTGTTCTTTTTAATAACAAGGAGGTGTTTGATGAAGTTGGATCAAGAGCGAAGAGCTTTATTAAAAGTATCTGGAATATCAGCTCTTTTACTGCCATTTTCGCTTTTATTTAAGACGTCGGGATGCGCTACGGAACATTATGATGTTGAAATTGGCTTCTGTGTAAGCCAATTCGGAACAGTCCTAAATGCTACATTAAATGAATTATCCGGAGTCCAATATGATTGGAATAAATTTGATTTGAATGGCCGCGAAGAAAAAGCAAATTATGTATACTCGATTAAAAACATGTGGGGTGATTGGGTGTTCGAAGTTAATGGTAATCGTATTTATGCAAATGTATCAGATTTTCAAGTAATCGCCGGCGACCGTATTGTTTGGAAAGGCATTTTTCTCCGATAATCCAACTAAAAATTAAGGCATTTTGCCTTTCTTTAAAAAAAATTATTTTCGCTTATGCGATATTTATTAAATTAATTATAAAAAATGAATAAGAATAAATTATCTATGTTGGCCGTACTTTTTGCTTTTACTCTGACAATAACCGCCTGTACCACTAATAGCGAGTCCGAAGTAAATAAAAATACTGAACAAGCCGATCTATCAGGAAATATTATTGAAAATGTGGATGATTTGAAATTAAATTTAGTAGAAGAGGTTGTTTTAGTTATTAAAGGAAGTGAAAAAAAGTATGAGGATTCCATTCAAATTAATCTGGGAGATACAGCATATGATGTTTTAAAAAAATCATCTGATATTAATAGATTAGGACTGGTGACTAAAGATTATGATTTTGGAAAATCCATTGATGGCATTGGAGACGACTTAGCCGGAACTGATAATAAATATTGGCTATATTATATTAATGGAGAAATGGCAATACAGTCAGCAGATAAACAAGAAGTTAAAAGCAGTGACAGGATAGAATTTAAATTTGAAGAAAGCACCTTTTAGTAGAAAAATAATTAAGCCATTTTATTTTAACTTGATGAAAGTCTTAGTTATTTGGTATATTATATTGTGTGTTAAATTATTATCTTTATGAAAAACAAAATTTATAAATTTATAGCCGGATCTTCATTGGTAGCATTCGCAGTAATTGGCAGAATGTTATTGATTGATATTCCAAATATAGAAACATTGACAATCGCAGCGCTATTGGGCGGTTCATTATTAGGAGGTTTTTACGCAATTGCAATACCGCTGTCATCAGTAGCTATTTCAGATGCATTAATCGGCAATGATCCAATTATGATTTTTACCTGGTCGGCATGGGCGATAATCGGATTATTGGGGTTATTGCTAAAAAGGAGCACCAAAAATTTTCGGTTTAGTTTTAAAATGACGTGGTTGGGAATAGGCGCATCGCTAATCTTTTTTATCTGGACAAATTTCGGCGTCTGGGCAATGTGGAATATGTATCCACATACTTGGTCAGGATTAATTCAATGTTATGTGATGGCACTGCCATTTTTAAAAATGAATTTATTGGGAAATCTAATTATCATTCCGGTAGTATCATTTACTTACGTTGCAATATCAAAATTAATTAAAACAAAATATTATGAGCAAAAGCGAAAAATATTTTCGTCCCAACTGGGATGATTATTTTATGGCCATTGCGAGAATAATTGCCACTCGATCAACTTGCGATCGACTAAGAGCAGGCGCCGTTTTAGTAAAAGACAATAGAACTATTTCAACCGGATATAATGGTTCTCCTCCCGGATTGCCGCATTGTGATAGTGAAGCGGGGCATTTATTAGAAGATGGGCATTGTGTTAGAACAATCCATGCCGAACATAATGCATTGCTTCAAGCTGCAATATTGGGATCAATGAGCACTCAAGGTTCTACCCTATATACTCTTTATAATCCCTGCATTCATTGCGCGAAATATGTTATTGCGTGCGGAATAAAGAGAGTCGTAATCGGAAAAATATATCGGGGAGAAAAAGCACTCGAATATTTAAAAGAGGCTGGAATTAAGGTTGAATTATACAAAAACAATAAGGTATGGAACAATATGGTAAAATCATTATTCGAAGAGGAAATCGAAGAGAGGATTGCCACAGAGGGAAGCGTTAAGCTATCTAATGAATAATATATGAATAAAAAAATTATCGCCGTTGTTGGAATGCCTTTCGCCGGTAAAACAGAGGCAACACGCCATATCGAAAACAAAGGATATTTTAAGGTATATTTTGGCGATGCTACTTTTGATGAAATAAAAAGGCAGGGATTGGAAACCAATGAAGAGAATGAAAAAAGAGTAAGGGAAAATTTACGGAAAAAATATGGAATGGCAGCTTTCGCTATAATCAGCATGCCTAAAATTGAAAAGGGATTTGCAAAGGGGAATGTGGTTATTGAAAGCTTATATAGCTGGGAGGAATATAAACTGATAAAAGAGAAGTATGGAGATAGTTTTAAGGTTATTGCCGTATTTGCGCCTCCAAAAATTAGATATGGAAGAGTGATGGGAAGAACAGAGATTAAACAAGGCAAGGAGCGTAAATTTAACGAAGATAGCGTTAAGAAGCGCGACTATGCACAATTGGAAAATTTAGCTACGGGCGCACCAATCGCTATGGCAGATTATACAATTATCAATACCGGGGAGATAAGTGATCTTCATAAAAATATTGATGTAATACTTAAGGATTAGCCTGTATTAAAAATATTAATAGTGTAAAATAACTAATAGTGTAATTATTATTCACTATTTTTTATTATGATAATATCACATTTCCCGGCCGGATATATTAATACTTATTTTTCTAAAAAAGTCTGGTTTAAAAAATTAAGCAAAAAACAGTATATTATGCTGCTCGTTTTAGGATCCTTATTGGGACTACTGCCGGATATTGATTTTTTATATATTTATCTTTTTAGTGCTGAATTATCTCACAGAGAATTAATTACTCATTCTCCAATATTATATTTAGTAGGTGCAATTTTATTATATATTATCGGTTTAACTACTCGAAATAATTTCATTAAATCTTTTTCATTCTTGTTTTTTCTTTCTCCCAGTGTTCATTTATTATTAGACGCCACTACTGCCGGCATTCCTTTAATGTATCCATTTTCCCATAAATTATATGGATTATTAATGATTTCCGCTTTAAATAATGGCATTTATGGCAGCTATATCTATGTATTTTTATATGGGGTGGAATTACTAATAATTTTGTTTTTTATAAATCTCTTGTTTTTTCAATTTATTAATAAAAAATTAATTAGATCAACAGGCATTATCCTAAGCGTTTTACTGTTTTCAGTATTTGTTATTTTTATGACTTGTTTAAACGTCAATCTTTATCCAAAAAATTCACTACACTATTATGGTGATATAGACAATGATAATATTATTAATATGAGAGATAATAACATGGACGGAGATTTTGTATTAAATATCGAAGATGAAGACGCTGATAATGATGGTCTTGGAAATAGAGAAGATGTGTTGGCGGAATTGAATAAAATGGATGGGATTTGGTACGATATTTCCGAGGATAGATATTTTAATATTATTTCCAGGTTTGGCTTACTTTCAAGCTCGGATTTAGTTTTAAAAAGCTATGATGCCGCTGGAATATTTTTAGGCAATGAAATGAAATTCGATCGTGAAAAAAAAGAAGAACTTTATCAAAATGATCCCAAAGATGAATATTTTTATTTAAATTATAATAACATTTATACATTTTTTCATAATAATAATTATATTGTCGATAATAAATCGGATTTAAAGGCGGGAGATTTAATATTTTTAGGAGAAGGGGAAAATATTACTAGTATTTTAATAATTGTCAAAATAGTTGATAATCAAATATTTGTTTTACGGGGCAATGGGCAAACTAATAAAATTGAAATTACTGAATTAGATAAAATTACTAATTTGGATAATTTTATTAATTATGGTAAAATATTAAAATAATTAATAAAATTTATGCGCGTTAAATCATTTATGCAAAAAAATGTGGTAACTATAAAACAGGATCAATCGATCGTTGCTGCTTCTATGATTTTAATGAAAAATAATATTACCGGAGCGCCAGTTGTAGATAATAAAAATAATTTAGTCGGTGTCATTTCAGAAAAAGATATCTTTAAAAAAATATATCCTAATTATCAGGAATATTACTTGTTAGGAGCAGATAAAAAAAATGATCTAGATATAAAACCTCAGATAAAGGAAGCAGAAAATATTAAAGTCAAAGAAATTATGACAAAAGATGTTATAACCGCGAAGGTGACTGATTCATCTATCAAAATTGCCGCCATAATGACAATCAAAAAAATTAATCGGGTTATTATTTTAGATAATGGATCTTTGGCCGGTATTGTTTCAAGGAAGGATATTTATCCCCAGTCTTTCAAGAGTGCGCTGGAAAATAAATAAAATTTAATATGGATTTTATTGAAATTAGCAATCGAATATATTACGGAAATAGCGCTATTAACTATTTTTATTCATTTACATCTTTTATAATCACTATTTGTATTTTAGTGATAATTAAAACATTATCAATTAATAGAATTATTAAGATCGCAGACAAAACTAAAATATTATTTGATGATTTAATTGACTATATTACAAAAGTATTTAATTGGCATATTTATATACTAATCGCTCTTTATGTCGCCTTTAAATTTATTACAACTCCCAAAATATTTTCTACTGTCATTAGTTATATTGTTATCGCTTTGGGGATTTACTATATAATTAAATTTATCCAAATAATAATTGACATTGTAACTCAAAAAACAATTAAGGAAAAAGGTGGTGTCAAGGTAGATAAAACCCTGATTGATTTTATTGCCAGAGTAATAAAAATTTTGGTTTGGGTGATAGCAATTTTGATTATAGTTCAAAATCTGGGCTATGATGTTACGGCGCTAATGGCTGGTTTGGGGGTAGGTGGAATCGCTATCGCTTTTGCCCTACAAAATGTTTTAAAAGATTTATTTGCTTCCTTATCAATATTTTTTGATAAACCGTTTGAATTAGGTGATTATATTTCAGTTGGCAAGGATAGCGGAACAATTACTAAAATAGGACTTAGATCAACCAGGCTAAAAACCTTTAAGGGAGTTACATTAATAATTTCCAATAAAGAAATTGTTGAATCGAGGGTGTATAATTTTCGTAAAATGGAAAAAAGAAGGATTTTTTTTAAGTTAAGAATATCTTACGAAACACCAAGCAATAAATTAAAGAAAATACCTAAATTGATTGAAGATATAATATCTAATATAGAAGATGTAAATTTTGAAAGAATTCATTTTGTAAAATTTGATGATTATTCGTTGGTTTTTAATGTTGCATATTTGATTTTATCAGGAAAATATACTAAATATTTGGACATTAATCAGGAAATAAATTATCAGATTAGAGAAGTATTTGAAAAAGAGGAGATTAAAATGGCATATCCGACACAAACTTTATTTGTTAAAAAATATTAAGCTCTTTAAACAATCAGAGGAGGTGAAACTTGTGCGGTGTATTCGGAATTTATAAACATTCTGATGCCAAAAGGCTTATATCTATCGGCTTGTTTAATTTAAAACATCGTGGTAAGAATGGCGCCGGCATTGCAGGCAAGGATTCTCTACGTATGGTAATTGATCGTTTTAGAGACCTGGGGCCGGTCCAATCTATTCTAGGCCCAAGCAATGAAGGATTAAGGAGAATTAAAGGCGATAGTTTCATTGGACATGTCAGATATCCAACAGCCGGCAAAGATTCACTAGAAAATGTTCAGCCTCATGAGTCATCTTCCATTAAGGGTAAAATATTTTTAGCCAGTAATGGAGATGTGGTTAATTTTTCAGAGCAAAAATCATTTCTAGAGCGAGAAAATATTAGAATATATTCAGATAATGACGCGGAAATGATCGCAGCATCATTTAGCTGGCAGGTTTCCATTAAAGGCAGAAATATTATTGAAGCCGCTCAAAAGGTTACCCGCCACGTTAAGGGAAGCTACTCAGCAGTCTTTTTTACTGATTTTGATGATAATATGTATGCTTTAAGAGACCCAATGGGTATAAGACCGCTCGTTATGGGAGAAAAGGACGGTTCTCCAGTATTTGCATCAGAAACATGCGCACTGGATGCCATCGGTGCAATATATATTAGAGATGTTATGCCAGGCGAATTAATAGTAGCGCACCAGAATGGGATTAGTTCATATCTAGTTGCAGACAATAAGATTCGAGCCTTTTGCATATTTGAATTAGTATATTTTGCAAGGCCTGACTCTATTTGGCAGAATTCTTCTTGTGAATATTATCGCGAATCAATGGGACAAATGTTGGCCCAAGAACATTATGTTGAAGCAGATTTAGTCGTAGCTATACCCAAAAGCGGAATACCCGGAGCAGTGGGCTATTCCAGAGAATCAAACATTCCCTATGGAATCGCTGTAATTGAAAATCCCAGCTCTCTAATTACATTAGAAAGTGGACAAGATATTGATCGGACTTTTATTGGAGCAACTATCCAACAGATTAATGCGGAAGCGGATGATAAATATAACATTATTGCGGATAGAGTTGCAGGAAAAAAGGTAATATTAATCGATGATTCCATTGTTCGCGGAACCACTGCCTATAGATTAACTCGCAATTTACGCATGGTCGGAGCAAAAGAAGTACATTGGCGCATTCCATGTCCGCCAATATCTTATTCTTGTTTTTATGGAATTGCCACTAAGGAAAAAAGATTGTTGGCAGCTCGAGAAGGAGATATTGATTTAGTTAGAAAGAGGATTGGGGATCCAGATAGCCTGTGCTTTCTATCCCTGGAAGGTTTGATAAAATCTACAAATTGCCGCTTAGACAGTTTTTGCACTGCATGTTTCAACGGGAATTATCCCATTTCAATTCCTGATAATCGTCTATAAGAGGCCTTAGCCTCTTTTTTTTATTGTTGAATTATTGTAATTATGATAATTTATAAATAATATGATTGATTTAAAGAATAATATTAAAAATTTAGATGCCAGAGTTAAGAAAACTCTGGACTATCTTTGATTTAAGCAGTAAAAAAAATATTCTTGATAAACTTGAAGCTGATGCCAATACAGAAGATTTGTGGAAAGATCCTAAAAAAGCTAAAATAGTTTTAAAAAATTTGGAATTATTGAGAAATCAGATTCAGTTTTGGGAAAGTATGAATAATGAAGTTAAAGAAATTTCTGAATTATATGTTTTGGCAAATAAAGAAAAGGATATTGATCTTATTAAAGATATTAAAAGAAAATATGAAAAATTGCACAAATTGTTTATTCAGAAAGAATTAGAAATATTATTATCAAATAAATACGATTTTAATGATACAATTTTAACGATACACGCAGGTACCGGAGGAACGGAAGCGCAAGATTGGGCTGAAATGCTAATGAGAATGTATTTAAGATATATTGAAAAAATGGATTGGAATGCAAAGATTTTAAATAAAATTTCAGGATCAGAAGCCGGAATCAAGAGCGTTACCATTAGCGTATCCGGAGAATATTCATATGGTTATTTAAGCGCTGAGTCGGGTACGCATAGGTTAGTAAGAATCTCCCCGTTTGATGCAGATCATGCCCGGCACACTTCATTTGCTTTAGTGGAAGCAATCCCGGAAATTGAAAGCGACGATGAGATTATAATAAATTCAAATGAGATTAGAATTGATACCTTTAGATCATCGGGTGCCGGCGGACAGCATGTTAATGTTACGGATTCTGCCGTTAGAATAACCCACCTTCCCACCAATATTGTAGTATCCTGCCAAAACGAAAGATCTCAACAGCAAAATAAAGAATCAGCATTAAAAATATTAAAATCCAAACTGCTTGAAATAAAAATGAATGAATCTGAGCAAGAGCGTAAAAAAGAAAAAGGTGATTACAAGGAAGCTAAATGGAGTAACCAAATCAGGTCCTATGTATTACATCCTTATCAGCTAGTTAAGGATCATCGCACTAATCATGTGGTTAAAAATGCCCATGATGTGCTAAATGGAAATATTAATGAATTTATCGATATATACTTAAAAACAAAGCTTAAAAATAAATCATGAATTCAATTGTTTTATTCAAAAATGTAACTAAAAAATATAATAAAGATATTATCGCGCTTGATCGAGCAACATTATCAATAAAACAAGGAGAATTTGTCTCGATTGTTGGACGCAGCGGAACCGGAAAAACCACTTTGGTTAAATTAATGATCGCCGAAGAAATACCAACCTGTGGTAATATTAGAATTTTTGATTGGGACTTAAATAAGATTAAAAAAAGAGAAATACCAAAATTTCGCCGCCAGATTGGCGTCGTATTCCAGGATTTTAAGCTGCTTTCAAGAAAAACCGTATATGAGAATGTCGCTTTCGCTATGATGGTTAGCGGCAAAACAAGATCTGAAATTAAAAAAAATGTTCCACAAATATTAGACTTAGTGGGATTAAGTAATAAGGCCAAAAGATTTCCAAAAGAATTATCCGGCGGTGAACAACAAAGAACTGCGATTGCCAGGGCCTTTGTGCATAAACCAAAACTTTTTATTGCAGATGAGATGACGGGAGAACTGGATGCGCTTTATTCTTGGGAAATTATGGAAATATTACTTAAAATAAACAGTTTGGGCACTACTATAATTATGGCGACGCATGACCGCGATATTGTGAACCGTATCAATAAAAGAGTAATTACTCTAGAAGATGGTAAAATAATTAGAGATCATAAAAGAGGAGATTATTTATTATAAAATGACAACATTATTAAGGATTTTAAGATTTGGTTTTAAAAATTATTTTCGGAATATTTGGCTATCAATAGCGGCTTCCGGCATTATGGTTATTACCATTCTTACCATTAGTATTTTATTTCTACTGAACTGGGTCGGCGATATGACCCTAAATATTGTCAAAGATAAAGTAGACATTAGTATCTTTCTTAGATCCGACGTATCAGAAAGCGAAATTAATCAAGTAAGAAATAAATTGCTTTCGTTATCAGAAGTCAAAACTATTACATTTGTTTCAAAAGAAGAAGCTCTTAGAAATTTTCAAAAAAAACATCAAGAGAATTCTTTAATGTTATCTTCAATTATGGAGCTTGACGATAATCCACTACAGCCAACCTTGGTGGTAAAAGCACGCTATCCGGAAGATTATTCTGCCATTGCCGACCATCTTCAAATTGAACAGTTTGATAATATTGTGGAAAAGGTTAATTATGAAGATAACCGCGATATAATCAATAAGCTGACATCAATTTCAGAGAATTTAAGAAAAGTGGGCATTGGATTAAGTATAGTTTTTGGTTTTGTGGTAATTTTGGTTGTTTTTAATACCGTTAGACTCACTATTTATACTCAAAAAGAAGAAATTAAGATAATGCGCTTGGTTGGAGCAACCAATAATTTTATCCGCATGCCTTTTATTGTAGAAGGAATATTATACGGTTTTATCGGCGGTATTATTGCTTTTTTTATTCTTTATCCTATAGTTAGCTATTCCTCTCCGTTTATAAATGAATTTCTAGAAAATCAGGGAATAGATATTACATCTTACTTTATTGAGAACATTATTTTCATAATTATTTTTGAGATATCTGTTGGTATTATTTTGGGTATAATCAGCAGCTATCTTGCAGTTCGGCGATATCTTAGAAGCGTTTAATTAATCCGGGGTCGTCTAATGGTAGGACGGCAGGTTCTGGCCCTGTTAATCTTGGTTCGAATCCAAGCCCCGGAGTTTATTTATTGCTAAAATTTAATTTGAACAAAATAATTAATTTAATTAATTAAAAAATATAAATGGCGAACATCCGATGCAAGAAAAAGATTTGAATCCAATTGAAAAAATGAAGGAGTCGGAATATTGGATTAAAGATCTTCCCGGAGTAAATGGCTGGACCGTCGGAGAATTAATTGAAATGCTACGTCAAGAGGGTCTATTAAAAGCTGGCGACACACCAGAAATAATATATGATCTATTTAAATAATATTGTATTAATTTAGATTAATTATTTTTATTTTTAAATATAATTTAAATAATTTATTCATATTTAATATTAATAAATCTCATAATTAATTGATTTTTTTATTTTTTAGATAATATATAAATTTAGATGTCAAATATTATTAAAAAACCAGAAATACTGGCTCCAATTAGGAACTGGGCAAGCTTAGAAGCTTGTAAAAATTATGCTAATGCAGTCTATTTTGGCTGTGCTGATTTAAGTATGCGCGCCAGATCAAACAACATTAAACTTTCGGAACTAAATAGATTTGTTAAAAAATGTCATCGGTATAATATTAGGGCTTATCTAGCATTAAATTCCGTTATTTATAATGGCGATATAGAAAAAGTAGAAAAGATTATTAAGGCAGCAAAAAAAGCTCAAGTGGACGCACTAATAGTCTGGGATCCGGCAGTAATCGGCTTAGCAAAAAAACATAAAATGGAGTTCCATATTTCTACTCAGGCCAATATTTCCAATTGGAAGTCAGCCAAATTTTACCAAGACTTGGGAGCAAGTAGGTTGATTTTAGCTCGAGAAATTACTCTAAAGCAAATCAAAGAAATAATCAGCAAAGTTGATATTAAAATTGAAACATTCGTTCACGGAGCAATGTGTATGGCCATTTCCGGCCGATGTATCCTTTCTGCCAGCCTATATAATAAATCAGCCAACTGCGGGTCATGCGCCCAACCTTGCCGTGAAAAGTGGATTATAAAAAGTGAAAATGGAAAGATCTTGGATATTTATGGTAAATATTTTTTTAGCTCCAAGGACTTATGTATGATTGAACATATTGATAAATTAATTAAAGCTGGAATATCTGCTTTTAAAATAGAGGGAAGGCGCAGAGATCCAAAATACATAGAAATTACCAGTAAATGTTATCGAGAGGCCGTAGACGCATATTATAATAATGAATATTCTCAATCAAAAATTTTAAATTGGAAAAATAATTTAATTAATGTTTATAATAGGGGGTTTACTACCGGTTTTTATTTTGGAGATCCTAAAAAAGAAGGTATTACTTTTGATCATACTGACAATGTTTCACTGATAAAAAAGCTATATATCGGCAAGGCATTACATTATTTTACAAAAGCAAAAGTTGCCACCATTAGGCTAAGCCATCGCGGTATAAAAATAGGAGATAAAATCACTTTTGACGGGAATAAAACCTATTTTGACCAAATAATTAAATCGCTAGAAATAGAAAATAAACCATTCAAGGTCGGTAAAAAAGGAGAGGAAGCGGCAATTAAAGTAGATAAAAGAGTAAGAAAAAACGATAACGTTTATATTTATCAATAATTATTTCTTATATTTCCTAAATATATAAATAATTAAAGCTGATCCCAAAATGATTCCTACAAAATTTAGTAATAGAATCAAACTGGAAATATATAAATTATCAAAATTCATGATCGTTAGTGAATAGCCTAGAATAACAATTGGCGGCAATAATGCAACCGATATTGCAACGCCTGGAATAGCCTCAAAAACATGAGGCCAAAATAACGAGACAGCTCCACCCGCACCCGATGCGATTGCAACTAAAAAATATATTATAAGATGGCCTTCGAGCCTAACAAATAATTCTGAACCGTAATTATTCAAAGAAAATATTTCAAGGATTGAAGATATTAGCATAGCATAGATAATTAACACCATGATTGATATTATTATCCAAGCAGTTTTTATTTTAAAAATTTTGTAATCCTTCCAAAATAATGTAGCTGGTATTGATAATAATGGATAAAGTAGGGGAGATACCAACATTGAGCCAATAATTACCGAGGGGCTATTGATAGCAAATCCAAAAACACAAATAGACATAGATATTACTGCCATTAACACAAAACCAAAATCAAGTCTGGATTTATCTAATAAACTATTATAAGCGAAATTAATTTGTTTTTGTGTTATCGATAATTTCATTTATTAAAGTATTTAATTTTGATATAATAATAGCATAATAATTTATTTTTTAAAAACATGAATAATAATTTAAGCGCCAGGCACGACAAAGACATAATTCAAGATATTGAAAGAGAATTATTAATTAATGAAGAAATTTCCACTGACAATGTTGATATTGATGTTAATAATGGCAAAGTCGTTATTACCGGAACCGTTAGTACGTTGGAAGAAAAACAAGAAATTGAAGATATGGTTAATAATGTTAATGGAGTGGTAATGGTCGTCAATAATCTCAATATTGAAAAAATATAAATAATTTTAATGATAATTGCGGCAAATTATCTTATTTGGTGGTATTCGCAAGGCCTAATCATATTACTTAAATATTTAAAGTCTTTTTTAATAATGCTAACTGATACTTTTTCAATACGAATAGTTCTGTTTACCTTTTTTAAACCTTGGAAAAAGGATGCCACTCCCACCGGCGGATTATCAATTGACCAGAAACTTAGAATAATAATATTTAACTTGATCTCCATCGGTTTTGGCATGGTGATAAAATCATCCGTTTTTTTAACTTATATAATCTTACTAATAATATTAATTGCGATTAATATTATCTTATTTATTTTATGGCTTATTGCGCCTATATTAATAATTGAGTTCTTTGTTTTGGGAATTATGTATTTAATTAGATAAATTATGAACGCGATATTTAGCAAATCAAATCTTAAATATAAAAGCAGATGTTATAAAACTTGCCAGAGTTTTGTATTTAAATTTTTTTATAAAATCATTTTATTTTTAGGCTTCTTGAGTTTATTATATATTATTAATTATTATTTTAATCTGTTTAGTCAAAATATAATGCTTTTAGGAATATCATATATATCGTTCTCTTTGATGTTTTTAGCGGTCTCGGTTTATATTTATTTTAAGAATGATATTTTGAAGCATATGCCCCTTAGACCGCTGATTGATGTATATGCCGATGTTAAACAAGGAAAAAACATAAATTTAATAAATTATTTATCGATAAATTCATATTTAGCTCTAAAAATTTCATTTATTAATAACAAAATTGAGAGCCATGAGCTCATCAAGGCTTTAGCCCAAATAGACAAAATTAAATTCATAATTAGCCGGATGGGGATTTCACCCAATAATTTTATCAAGGAATTAGAAAATTATGATCAGTCAAATAATGAGAATATTGCGCTTGAGGAATTACTTCAAGATTCGCTCGAAGCCGCAATAGCTGAAGAGCATACCCAAATAGAAGTAGGAGATATTTTTATAATATTATCCAGAAAAAGCGAATTTTTAAAAAGTTTAATTTTTAATTTAGATATTAAACCCGAAGATCTTGCTTTTATTGTGAAGTGGGAAACAATGATCAGAAGTTATATTGATCAAAAAAAATATAATCCCAATAAATTAAAGCTTACAGGCGGGATTGGCCGCGACTGGGCAGCCGGATATACTTTATCGCTTTCTCGTTACGCTTCCGATGTAACAAAATCTATATCTCGAGGCTTTCCATATCAATACAATGCCCACGTAAAAGAAATTAACGATATTGAAAATATACTTTCACGTTCAACTCACCATAATGTTTTACTGGTTGGAGAACCGGGAGTAGGGAAAGAGGCTGCCATGCTTTTTCTAGCAAAAAAGATTTACGAAGGCAACACCAAAGACGTTTTAAAAAATAAAAAATTAATGCGATTAAATATTGATTATTTACTGGCCGGCGCTAGAAATTCCGGTGAAATATTGCATCGCCTAACATCGGTTTTGCAGGATGCTGTATATGCCGGCAATATAATAATTTTTATCAACGGCATTCACAAACTTTTTGGAGGCGCTGAACAAAAAGTGGGTGCAATTGATGCTTCGGAAATATTACTTCCTTTTTTTGAAAATCCTAATTTATTTATTATATCAACCACTGATTTAGCTAAATATCATCAACTAATTGAATCCAAAAAAGCTGTTGCGGAAAAAATTGAAACAATAAATATAAACGAGCCGGATAAAACCAAATCACTGATTATTCTGCAGGAAAATGTTCCATATCTTGAATATCACCATAAAGTATTAGTAACATTTAAAGCGCTTGAGGCGGTAATAAATTTATCCGATCAATACATCTATGATAGAGCCTACCCGGAAAAAGCAATTTTACTGCTGGAAGAAGCCTGTTCTTCAGCTCCCAATAAATCTTTGATCACTAAAAGCTACATAGAAAATATTATATCCAAAAAAACCGGAGTGCCGGTAGGGGAATTAAAGATTCAAGAAAAACAAAAACTTTTAAATTTAGAGGATATTTTACATCAAAGAGTTATCGGCCAAGATGAAGCTATAAAGGAAATATCCAATGCGATGCGCCGCTCCCGAGCCGGCATAAAATCTGACAATAAGCCGATAGGCAGTTTTTTATTCTTGGGTCCAACCGGAGTAGGCAAGACGGAAACCGCCAAAGCATTAGCTGCAACGTATTTTGGAGATGAAAATAAAATTATTCGATTTGATATGAGCGAATATCAAGAATTAAGCAGTATTAACAGGTTTATTGGCGCTCCTGCCGGATCGAGTGGAGCGGAAGCCGGCGGTGAACTAACTAATGCGGTTAAAGATAACCCTTTTTCCCTAATACTTTTTGATGAGATTGAAAAAGCTCATCCCAATATATTAAATTTATTTCTACAACTTTTAGATGAAGGTTGGATTACAGATTCCTTGGGCAGAAAAGTAAAATTTTCCCAGGCGATTATTATTGCAACCAGCAATGCCGGCGCAGAATTTATTAGGAATAAAATTAAAACCAATACCAGTACCGCCCAATTAAAAAATGAGTTGCTGAATTATTTGCAGGAAAATAATTTATTTAAACCGGAATTTTTGAATCGCTTTACCGGAGTTATAAGCTTTAAACCTCTAACCCAAGATGAAGTTCTTGAAATTACCAAGCTATTAATCAACTCCCTTATAAAAGATATCAGTGAAGAAAAAGACATTCAAATTGAAATCGCTCCGGATGCCATAAACTATCTTTCGGAGATCGGATATGATCCGACCTTAGGAGCGCGTCCAATTAAAAGAACTATTCAAGATAAAATCGAGAATTTGATTGCCAAAAAAATTCTTGGCGCTGAGTTATCAAAAGGCGATAAAATGACGATATCCAGGGAAGATATTGAAGCTAATTAAATATACATTATGATGTTCAATTATATTTTGCCGATTGGCAAGATTAATAATAATTTACCGGTTTTTATCGGTAAAAATATTATGGAATTATTTAATATACCATATAGAATATTAGATAATATTGAAATTCCCAGCTATTCCTTTAATCGCCTGAGAAATCAATATGATGCTGAAATTTTATTAAAAGAAATAAGGGTATTATCTTTTGATCACGCCAGTAAAATAATCACACTGATTGATAAAGATATTTTTAGCCGAGATTATAAATATATTTTTGGACAAGCGGAGGCCCCGGGAAATTTATCAATTATTTCTACAAAAAGATTAAACCCGGAATATTATGGACAAAAATTTAACCAGGATGTTTTTTTTGATCGAACATTGAAAGAGGTTTTGCATGAAATTGGTCATAATTACAATTTGTCTCATTGCCCGGATAGAAATTGCGTAATGTTTTTTTCAAATACTTTGGCGGATACTGATTATAAAAATTTATCTTATTGCAAAAGATGTGAAAATTTATTAAAAATTTATAATAATTAAGTAAATTTAGAAAATCGCAATTTCCACACTAGCCACACCGCCTCCCATAATATTTTTTTGGAAAACTTGGATTTACCCTTATTCCGATCTCTAAACATGATCGGAATTTCTTTTATTTGAAAACCTTTTTTAAACGCTCGATATGTCATTTCAATTTGAAAAGAATAACCATCTGAGGCGATTTCATCAATATTGATATTTTCCAAAACGCTTCGTTTAAAACATTTATAGCCGGAGGTTAAATCATGAAACGGCAAATTTAATATATTTTTGGCATAAATTGTACCGCCTCGGCTAATAGATTTACGCATCAAACTCCAATTATCAATACCGCCCCCCTTAATATATCTGGAACCTAAAACCAAATCGTGATCACATGAAGCTTTAATAAAACGAGGCAGATCCTCGGGATTATGGGATAAGTCCGCATCCATTTCAAATATATAATCAGCTCCCAGATCCAACGCCTTTTTAAAACCGGCGATATAGGCAGACCCCAGCCCTAATTTATTTTTTCTTCTGATAAGAAATATTCTATAATTAACTATATTTTTGATTTTTTCCACTTCACCGGCAGTGCCGTCAGGAGAATTATCATCTACTACAATTATATTAGCCGATAAACTATTATCTGCTAAAACTGTCGCTATCTCTTCTATTAGCTTTGTGATATTTTCTTTTTCATTAAATGTTGGTAAAATAATGGATATCATAATATTTTTATTCTATAATATTAACACAATTTAATAAAATTAATAAGAACTATGCCGATAAATATATTGCCCTTCAAGGAATTATCCAAAGATTCTATCGATATCGCCGGCGGAAAGGGAGCTTCGCTGGGAGAAATGGCCAATAATAATTTTCCCATTCCTCCCGGTTTTGTTATTCTTGCTGCCGCGTTTGAAAAGTTTTTAGCTGATTCTGATATCAATATCGAAATTAATTCCGCATTAAGCAAGGTAAATCCCAAAGATGTCGAATCGGTTGATTCGACTGCGCAAATTATTCAATCGCTTATTAAAAATTGTGAAATTGATGGAGAACTAAAAAAAGAAATTTATGCTAATTTTATAAAATTGGATGCCAAATATATAGCTGTCCGCTCATCTGCTACCGCCGAGGATAGCAAAATAGACAGTTGGGCAGGGGAGTTGGAAAGTTATTTATATACTACCAAGGAAACATTATTGGAAAATATAAAAAAATGCTGGGCTTCTTTATTTACTCCCCGCGCCATTTTTTATCGTTTTGAAAGAGATTTATATAAAAGCAATGTCAGTGTGGCGGTAGTGGTGCAAAAAATGGTGGAATCTGAAATTTCCGGAGTGGCTTTTTCTGTACATCCCATCACTAAAGACTATAACCAAATGATTATAGAGGCCGGATGGGGACTAGGAGAAGCTATTGTTTTGGGGAAAATTACGCCCGACTCGTATGTAGTAAGTAAAAAGGATAATAATATTATTGATATTAATATTTCCGAGCAAGATAAGATGATTGTTAAGCTGGATGATAGCGGAGGAGTTAAAGAAATTGATGTACCGGAGGAAATAAAAAATAAGCAAAAACTTAGCGAAGAAGAAATTATAAAACTTGCAAAAATTGTTAAAAATATTGAAAAACACTATGCCTCTCCTCAAGATGTTGAATGGGCATATAAAAAAGGGGAGTTTTATATTGTTCAGGCAAGGCCAATAACTACGTTATAATAAAAAAACCATGGTTTATGGTTTTTAGATTTGTTTTACGCACAGAGGCTGATCATTCATACATTGCACGGCAATTTTAACCGCACCGCCCAAAACGACCAGACCGGTGGTTCCAATTGCTACTAAGGAAGCAATTTGCTTGATTGATTTTTCATCAGCCTGCATCCGAACAACCTCCCCGTCGCTAAGCAAGCTGGAAATTCTTGTTATTTCCGGGAAAGCGCGGGAAAAAAGATCAGAATAATTAATATTAAATACAGGCATCTTGTTTTTTTCATGATAAGGAACAAATTCGATTATGGTCTTTTTCACTTGACACATTCCTCCCATGCCAAATTTAAATTATTTTAATACTTAGTTTTAATTATGTCAATAGGCGCTAACAATAAAAACATATTGGTAATAGGATCATTGGCCTATGATTATATTATGAATTTCGATGGACGCTTTAAGGAACATATCATGCCTGACAAAGTTCATATTATTAATGTCAGCTTCACTGCTCAAAAATTAAGCAAAGAATTTGGAGGAACAGCTGGAAATATCGCTTATAATTTAAAATTATTAGGCAATAATCCGGTTATTGTCGCTACAACAGGCGATGATTTTACCGAATATGCTCAATGGCTTAAAGCCAATCAAATATCAAATAAATATATTAAGATTTTAAAAAATAATTACACCGCTTCGGCTCACATTATTACTGATCTGGATGATAACCAAATTACTTCTTTTTACGGAGGAGCCATGATGGGCAATGACAAATCAATCGCAGCTATCATCAAAACTACAAAGCCTAAATTAGCCATCTTGGCGCCTAATTGCAAAAAGGGAATGGTCAACCACCATTTAGAATTGGCAAAAAATAATATTGATTATATTTTTGATCCCGGACAAATGATTATTGCTTTTAATAAAAATGAGTTAGTCAGTATGTTTTCTCATGCCAAAGCGGCCATTTTTAATGATTATGAAATGCAATTATTCACAGAAAAAACTAAAATAGAAGTTGACAAGGCAAGAAAAATGATTGAGTATTTAATTATAACTTTAGGCTCTAGCGGTTCGCTGATTTATTATCAAGGCAAAAAGTTTATTATCCCTCCGGCCCGGCCCAAATCCAATCTAGACCCCACCGGAGCCGGTGATGCCTATCGAGCCGGAGTGATTACCGGCATGCTTAATGGTTGGGATATAGATAGCATGGGAAGAGCGGCGGGGCTTTGCAGCATTTATACGGTTGAAAAATATGGCACCCAAACTCATAAATTTTCCATTAATCAGTTTAAAAAAAGATATCGGCAAAATTTCAATACAGATTTAAAAATATAAAATAAATAATTATTAAAAATGAAATACGATGTTAAAGATATTAATTTAGCCTCGGCGGGCAAATTAAAAATTGAATGGGCCGAAAAGCAAATGGACGTCTTGCGATCAATTAAAGAAGATTTCTCAAAAAATAAGCCCTTAAGGGGCATAAATTTATCTGCCTGTTTGCATGTTACCGCGGAAACTGCCAATTTAATGATTACCCTTAAAGCCGGGGGAGCCAATTCTGTTATTTGCGCTTCTAATCCCTTAAGTACGCAAGACGAGATTGCGGCATCATTAGTTAAAGATTATAAAATTCCTGTTTTTGCTATCAAAGGAGAAGATAAAAAAACATATTACCGCCATTTAATGTCGGCCATTGAACATAAACCGCAAATTACCATGGATGATGGAGCCGATTTGGTTTCATTATTACATTCAACCAAGAAAGCTTATGCCAAAAATATTTTAGGCAGTACGGAAGAAACAACCACGGGCGTAATCAGGCTAAGAGCGCTGGAAAAGCAAAATTTACTTAATTTTCCGGTAATCGCGGTTAATGACGCTCAAACTAAACATTTTTTTGATAACCGATATGGTACCGGCCAATCAACGCTTGATGGTATTATAAGAGCCACTAATGTTTTATTGGCAGGGAAAAATGTAGTTGTAGTTGGATATGGTTGGTGCGGCAAGGGTGTAGCGATGCGCGCCAAGGGAATGGGTGCTAATGTCGTTGTGACGGAAGTTAATCATATTAAAGCATTAGAAGCCCGCATGGACGGTTTTAACGTTATGCCTATGAAGGAAGCGGCAAAAATAGGAGATTTGTTTATTACGGTCACCGGTGATATTAACGTAATTGATGTCCCTCATTTCAAGCTCATGAAGGATGGCGCACTGGTATGTAACTCGGGTCATTTTAATGTTGAATTAAATCTTGAGGGCCTGAAAAAGATCGCTAAGCAAAATAGAATTGTTCGACCTTTTACCGAAGAATATACGCTTCCCAATAAACATAAAATTTATATTTTAGGAGATGGAAGATTAATTAACCTTGCTACCGCCGAAGGACATCCGCCCACAGTAATGGATATGAGTTTCGCCAACCAAGCCCTGGCCGCAAAACTTTTGATTGAAAAAAGCCATGAATTAAAGAATAAAGTTTATAAAGTACCGGAAAAAATTGATTATCAGATAGCCAAAATAAAGTTAGCGGCTATGGGAATAAAAATTGATACCCTTACCGAGGAACAAAAAGAATATCTGGCAAGTTGGAAGCTGGGTACGTAAATAATAATTTAATTAATATAAAATGCGCTCTCTCGGGCGCATTTTTAATTTTGAATAGATATTTATTTAGTTCTTTTCTGTGGGATAATTATTGGCTTGCCAATCATTATAGCCCCTTAACAAATTAGCAACCTCCATATAACCTTTATAAATAAACTGTTTAATGGCTATTTTGCTTCTATTGCCCGATTCGTCATAAATAATAATTTTCTTATTTTTTGGCATAGTATCAATATTTTGCGCCAATCCTTCGAACGGCATGTAGATAGCGCCAACAATATGGCCGGCATCATATTTTTCTTTGTCGCGAACATCAATTATTACGACCTCCTCGCCGGCATCTACAAAATCCAGTAGAATATCGCTATTAATATTTTTAAAAGTTATTTCGCTTCCATTTATTACCGGATAACCAGCGTTGGACCAAGCAATAACTCCGCCGTTTAATTTTTTGATATCCGCAAAACCATAATCCCGCAAAATTTCAACCGCCCGAGAGCATTCCTGGCAACTGCCGCCCGCGTCTGTCGCGATTATTTGTTTGTTTTTAGGCAATTCTTCGTATCTCTGATCAATTTCCGTCAAAGGTACAGAGATAGCGGTGGGGATAGTAGCCTGAATATAATCTTCAGTGTTTTGTACGTCTATTAAAATAAAACTTTCGTTATTATCAAATTTTGTTTTCAGTTCATCCACGGATATTTTGGGAATATCTTCATCATCATCTATCTCTTCATCAACAATTGTATTAATTTTTTCTTCCTTGGAGTTGAGTAAATCAGGAAACCATAATCTGATCGTAAAAAAACCTACTCCCAATAATGCTATTACTGAAAGAAATATTAACGCCATTGAATCTTTGGCTGACCGATTTTGATCCATAGTTTTTATTTTAATCTGTTGCCTAAATATTTATTATAGCCGGAAATAAATTCTTTCCCCGAGATCGGTTTTTTCCCCTCCAGCTGAACTCTTCTTAAAATTATACTATTTTTATCATTTGTAGCAACCAACAATTTTCCATCTGCTTCATAGATTTCTCCCGCTTTATGTCCTTGAGAGCTTTCTCCGGTTTCAATGGATATCAGCTTCAGCATTATTTTCTTATTTTTCTGCCGTAGATATGTATAGGCTCCCGGCCATGGATGATAAGCCCGATATTTATTGATAATATCGGAAGAATGATTATCCCAGTTGATCAATCCATCGCTTCTTTTTATGATCTTGGTGTAAGTAGCTTCTTGCAGATTTTGTTTGCGGGGCTTAATTTTTTTACTAATCCAATCCAATAAGACCTGTTCAATTTTATCTGCGGAGATAATAGCTAAAATATCATGTAAATCGGCAATGTTGCAGTTTTCTTTAATTTTTACTTTTTGCTGAAATAAAATATCTCCTTCATCCATCTTGTCGTTCATCAGTATAATAGTGGTACCGGTCATTTCATCTCCATTCAGTAACGCTCCCTGCATAGGCGCCGGTCCGCGATATTTGGGAAGCAGAGAGGGATGGATATTAATGCAGCCATACTTAGGCAATTCCAGAATACTCGTTGGAATAATCTTACCATAGGCAACTACCAATATAATATCTAAATTAATTTTTTTAATCGCATCAATAAAGCTATTATCCTTTAAATTAGCGGGCTGATAGAACTTGATTTTATATTTTAGCGCAATTTCCTTAATCGGGGAGTGCATCTCCCGATATCCACGACCGGATTTTTTATCAATTTGCGTCACTACTCCCACAATTTCAAAGTTTTCCGATTGGATGATCTTTAATAACGCCGGAACCGCAAATTCCGGAGTTCCCATAAATAATAATCTATACCTTCTCTTTATTTTCATTTATTTTTAACTCGATCAATAAATAAGATTCCGTCCAAATGATCTATTTCGTGCTGGATAACTCGCGCGAACAATCCCTTGGCCTCATCTTCAACCTTTTCTCCGCTAGGCAATATTCCTGAATATTTAACTGATTTAGATCTTTCCACCTGCTTATATTTTCCGGGGAGTGAAAGACAGCCCTCTTCCGCCTTTTCCATTTCTTGAGAATATTCGCTTATACTGGGATTAATCAGAACCAAGGGACCGTCTTTCATTTCAATCGCAATAATTCTTTTTAAAATTCCCAGCTGGGGAGCTGCCAGTCCAATACCCTTATTTTTTTTCATAGCCAAAAGCATTTCATCAATTAATTTTTTTATTTTTTTATCAAAAACATCTTCAACTGCTTGAGATTTTTTGCGTAAAATTGGATTTTCTTCAGTAATTATTTTCATCTCTTTAATATCTAAAGTAAATCTTCCGGATTGATGTCTATTTTACAATCTTGGGGTATAAATTTTATTAAGTCCTTAGTCGTTTGCTTATCTTGGTATTTCACAATTATGTTCCAAATGTATTTATTGCGCTTTTTCACAATAAAAGCAGGAGAGGGTCCGATCATTTCAATATTTTTGATATTTTTCCGAATATTTTCGGCAATCTTTGAAGAAACTTGTCCTAATTTATTGTAATCCGAACCTTCAATGATTATTTTGATTAATTTTTTAAAAGGGGGATACCTTAGTTCTTTTCTTAAGTTTATCTCTGACTGATAAAATTTTTCATAATCATGATTAGCGGCATATTTTATTACAAAATTTTCCGGATTATAAGTTTGCAATATTACACTGCCAGTATTTTGGGATCGAGAAGTACGGCCTGATACTTGAGTAATCGCCTGGAATGCTCTTTCATTGGTTCTAAAGTCAGGAAAGTTAAATAATGCGTCAGTTGCTATTATACCGACTAATTCTATATTTGACAAGTCTATTCCTTTGGTAATCATCTGGGTCCCGATGAGAATATCATATCTTTTTTGAGAAAAGTCTTGGAACGCTTTATAGTGATCACCTTTTTTGTTCATTGTATCGCTGTCCATCCTTAATATTTTTGACCGCGGTAAAATCTTGATTAATTCCTGCTCCACGCGCTGGGTGCCAGTGCCAAAATATTTTATATACTTGCTGTCGCATTTGGGGCAGGCCGCTTTGACATTTTCTTGATATCCGCAATGATGGCAGATCATAATGTGCCGATTATAACCCGTGTGATAGGTGAGGGAGACACTGCAATTGGGGCATTCAATAACATAGCCGCAGTCACGGCACATCACAAAAGTAGATACACCTCTTCTATTTACGAAGATTAACGCTTGTTTATTGTTATTAAAGGTTTTATTTAATTCTTTAACCAAATCTTCACTAAAAAGGCTAAAATTTCGTTTTTTAAACTCCTCCCGCATGTCTATTATTTTCACCGGCGGTAGATTCAAGCCGTATTTAAATCTGTTTCTCAAAACCAATAAGGTATATTGTTTTTTACAGGCATAATAATAGCTTTCAATGCTGGGAGTGGCGCTTCCCAAAATAACAGGAATTTTAGCTATTTCTGACAGTTTTAAGGCCACATCACGAGAGTGATAGCGGGGATTTTGATCATACTGTTTATAGCTTTGATCATGCTCTTCGTCTAAAATTATTAGCCCGAGATTTTCCGCCGGCGCAAATATGGCCGAGCGCGGACCAATAATAATTTTTGCTTGGTTCTTTCTGATATTTTGCCAATACTGATATTTCTCTCCTGAGCTTAACCGGCTATGCAGCACCGCTACGCAATTCGATCCGAATCTTTGCGTAAAACGATTGATCGCTTGAGGCGTCAGGGTTATCTCCGGCACCAGCATAATGGTTTGTTTACCTAAGGCCATAACGCGCCGAATCGCATGCATATAAACCTCAGTCTTTCCCGATCCGGTGATACCATGCAATAAAAATATCCGCTCTGATTTATTTCTTTTCTTGCCGATATTTTCGATCGCACTATCTATTTTTTTGGCCGCTTTTTTCTGCTCATCATTTAAAACAGGTGCTTTGGAAAATTTCTTTATGGCCTTGATTTTTAAAACATTATTTTGGCTGATCTTTACTTTTTTAACCGCCATTTGTTTTAAACACAGTCCCAATGGACTAATATTTTGTTCAGTCATCCAGAAAGCCAATTCAAGCTGCCGGGTAGTTATATCCAAGTCCTTACCTTCAATTTTTATGATTTCTTTTAATTTTTTGGAATTAATCTGTGCAGGTTTAGATTTTAAATATTGATCATTAAGAATCACTCCTTGTATTTTTCTTCCGGAAAAGGGGATAAGGGCTATCTGTCCAGAGTAGGTTGAAATGCTTTGATCTATTTTATAAGAAAATACCTGATTGCAATCAAGCGGGATTTTGGTTAGCGGAGCGATATTTACTATTTTATACTCTTTTGACATAGTTTTATGCATTTGATTAATTTTAGCTCAAAATACTTAAAATGTCGATTTTTATTCCTTGGTAAGATATAATTATTTATATATAATTAAAATATGATAAAAGATCACCAAGAAAGAATTTTTATTGAAATTGCCCTGCCGCAAACTGCCATAAAAAAAGCTCAAATACTTCAATCAAAGTTAAAAAGCATTAGCACTTGCTTAAATTTTACCACAAGCGCCAATTTACATGCCACTTTAATCTTTCTTGGTTTACAAAGCAAAGAAAATATAGCCAAAGTAAGCGATATTTTATCGTCAGCAATCAAGGATTATCAGCCGATTGCCGCGCATTTTGATAATATAATTCTGCTGCCTAATTCTAATAATGCGCGCATTATTGCAGTCAAAATTATTGGGCCAGAATTAAATACACTCTATTATAATATTAACAATATACTGTTAAAGAACGGATTAATTGATCGCAATAATAATAGAGGCGCTTATCTTTCTCATATTACCTTGGCTCGATGCAAAAAAGCCTTATCATTGGATAATATCATCAGTATTAATAAGATTAATATACCTTTGATAAATTTTAAGCTTGATGCCTTAAAAATTATAAGTAGCAAGCTTACCGAGGCGGGGCCTAAATATAAAACATTATCATCCTTTTCATTTTAAAATTCATGGGAAAAAATCCAATTAAAATTTTAGACGTCAAATTTAATCCATATTTCACCAAGGAAGCGCTTAATCAAATTGCAGCGTTTATTGGCCAAAATAAGAGGGGATATATCGTTACACCCAATCCGGAGTTTTTAATTACGGCGCAAAAAAATAGTGAATTTAAAAATATTTTAAATAGGGCCGATCTTTCCATTCCTGACGGTATCGGCATTTTGTGGGCAGCCAAATTTTTATCATTAAAAACCTCACGGCTAAGACTACTAAAACATTTGCATGCTGTCTTTCAATTATTGTATAGCGGACTTAGTTTAATATTTTACCCCCGCTATTGCCGTACGATTATTCCGGAAAGAGTGGCCGGTTCGGATTTAATCAATAATATTTTTCAGCTTGCCCGAAATCAAAAATTAAAACTTTATTTACTGGGAGCACAGCCCGGCATCGCCAGGCAAGCAGCGCAAATCATCCAAAATAAATATCCGGGGATTGAAATAGCAGGCACGCAAAGCGGATCGCCCGATAAAGAGTATGATAATGAAATTTGTTATGTTATAAATAAAGCAAAGCCTGATATAATTATGATAGCTTATGGCGCGCCAAAGCAGGAACTATGGATTAACCGCAATTTATCCAAACTTGCCACGGCAAAAGTGGCAATCGGAGTGGGAGGCGCACTTGATTTTATCACCGGTAAAATAAAAAGGGCTCCCGGTTGGATGAGGTATTTGGGTCTAGAGTGGCTATATCGCTTAATCAAAGAACCTCGCCGCATAAAACGCATTATTAACGCCACGATATATTTCCCATATTTAGTTTTAAAAAATAAGTTAACAAATTTATGAACGAAGTCAGAGTAAGAATCGCTCCCAGTCCAACCGGCAACTTACACATCGGAACCGCCCGATCGGCTTTATTTAATTATCTTTACGCTCGCAAAGGCAAAGGCGCTTTTGTTTTGCGAATTGAAGATACCGACCTGGAGCGTTCCGAGAAGAAATTTGAAAAAGATATAATTGAAGGTTTGAAATGGCTGGGATTAACCTGGGACGAAGGGCCTTTGGATAATAAATACCTGGGAGCATATTCTCCTTACCGCCAAAGCGAAAGAATAAAAATTTATCGGGAATATATTAAAGTTTTGTTAGAAAAAAAATTTATTTACCACTGCTTTTGCACTCAAGAGGAATTAGAGATAGAAAGAGTTCAATCGCAAAAAGAGGGAAGACCCCCCATTTACAGCGGCAAATGTAGTAATCTTTCTCGCCTGGAAGTGGAAAAAAAGCTGCAGGCCGGTCAGCCGTCAATTTTAAGATTTAAGGTTCCGGACAAAAAAATGGAATTTGATGACGCCATCCGCGGCAAATTGATTTTTGAAACTAGGTTAATGGGAGATATCGCAGTCGCCAAAGATATCAACACCCCGCTTTACAATTTAGCCGTGGTAATTGACGACATCACCATGAATATCAGCCACGTAATCAGGGGAGAAGACCATATTTCCAATACACCCAAACAATTGCTGATTTATGAAGCACTAAATAAGTGCCATCCGATTTACGCTCATTTGCCGCTTATTTTAGGTCCGGATAAAACCAAATTAAGTAAAAGACATGGCGCCACTTCGGTGATAGAATTCAAAAAGCAGGGTTATCTGCCGGAAGCGATGGTGAATTTTATGGCATTAATGGGCTGGAATCCCAAAGACAATCGCGAATTTTTTACGCTCAAAGAGTTAGAACGTGAGTTTGATCTCAAAAATGTTAATAAATCCGGCGCTATATTTAATATCGATAAGCTGGACTCCATCAATAGCCGCTATATTAAGGAATTAAAAGAGAGTAAATATATTGATTACGCTCTTGAATATCTAGCATTGGAAAATATTATTATTCGCAAAAATAAATCTATCATTTATTCAAAAACCGGAAAAGAAATAAGCTCTAAGGCAATTAAAAAAGCGCTGCTGGTGGAAAAAGCCCGGCTAAAGAAATTCTCCGATCTATTCGCGCCGCTTGATATTTTTTTCGCGGATAACATTCAATACGCTAAAAATTTGCTTATCTGGAAAGATCTGGCGGAAGATCAGCTAATCAATAATTTAACTAACTGCAAAGATTTGTTGCAGACAATTCCTGATCAATCATTTAACCGCGAGGAATTAGAAAAATTTATTTTCAGCTATTTAAAAAAGCAGGGGATCGGTAACGGAGAATTTTTATGGCCGATGCGCGTTGCTCTTTCCGGCCAAAAACAAAGCCCTTCGCCCTTTGAGCTGGCTGATGTATTGGGTAAGGAAATATCTTTGCAAAGAATTGACCAAGCGCTTCAATTGCTGAAAAAATAATGCTTTGACTTAAATTGTATTTTTTGCTATAATATAAACAGTTAGACACTTATTTTTCATGAAAAATCAAAAATCAAAAATATCGCTGCTAGTCTCCGTGTTTTTATTTTTAACATTGGCATTTACTCCATTTAAGAATGCCAATTTTTTATTTGCCGAAGATTCAAATCCAATTGAAGAGCTTAATGAGGAGATATCGGTCAATAAGGAGGAAATTGAAAAGCTGGAAAATCAGGTTTTGACTCTGGAAGAACAAATTGAAAACAAACAAGCGGAAGAGTTTAATCTTAAAAATCAAATAGATATCTTAAATAATGAAATTGCAAAAGCCGAAACGCAAATTGAAGAAGCGGAACTTAAAATTGAAATAACCAAAGAAGAAATAACTAAGAAGCAAGAAGAAATTATTGTCAAGGAGGCAGAAATTGAAAAGCAAAAAATCATTTTGGCGGAATTCATCAAAATAATGAACCAATACGGCCAAAAAAGTCCGATTGAATTAATTTTGGGATATAATTCCTTCTCCGACTATTTGGATGATCTGCAATATCTGGAAACTTTGCAAAATCAGGGCAGCGAAACGCTTAATAATATAAAAAAGCTTAAAGAAGAGCTTGATTGGCAAAAACAAGTCCTGGAAGCGAAAAAAATAGCCCTGGAGGATTTGGCCAAAAAACTAGAAACTACTCGAACAATTTTAGATCAGGAAAAAGAGGGCAGGCGGCAATTACTGGCTGAAACTGAAGCTCAAGAAGAAAAATATCAGGATCTTTTGGATCGGGCGCGGGCCGAACAGGAAAACATCAATCAAGAAATCACTAATCTGGAAAGAGAAATTAGAAAGCAGCTGGAAACGAGAAAAAAGGCAGATACCGATTTTGACTGGCAAAATATCGCGGGAGACGGAAGTCTGGCCTGGCCGGTCAATCCTTACAAGGGCATTTCCGCTTATTTTATGGATCCCAGCTATTATAGTTATTTTGGCATGAATCATTACGCGGTGGATATTCCCACGCCACAGGGCACCCCGATGCACGCACCGGCCGACGGCTATCTTATAAGATACAGAGATGCCGGTTATGGCTATAGTTACATCGTACTACTACACGCCGGTGAAATATCTACGGTCTATGGCCACGCTTCGGCTTGTTTCTTGCCGGAAGGATCAATGGTGAAAAGGGGTGATATTATCGGGCTGTCCGGCGGCACTCCCGGCACCTGGGGAGCGGGGATGATGACTACCGGCCCGCATTTGCATTTTGAAGTGCGCGTCAATGGAGTACCGGTCAATCCTCTAAACTACATGCCCAAATTGTGAATAACTAATTAGTAATTTTCGCATATTTAGGCTATAGTTGCTCAATAAAAAAGAAATTATAATCTTTTAAAATTTGGCAATATCTTGGTCGACTGCCATCTAAGACTTATAAAAAATAATTAATTTAATAAACTATGAAAAAACTTATTATTACAATATTTGCCTTCGCGGCAATGTTTGCAGTTGCGGGCAGCGCAAGCGCGGCACTGGTTCCTAATTTTGGATCCGAAACTTCATTTAGTGGGAGCATAACAGATCTTCAAATTGCAAAGTTAAGTGATACAACATTTGCTATAGTGTATATTGATTCCATATCTAACTACCCTGTAATTATTAAAGGTACAATATCTGGAGTTGGAAGTGCTATTACTTTTGGCTCTCCTTGGTCTATCACTTCATCAGCAGTTACGGATGTATCTATTACAACCCTAGATTCTTCTAACGTTGCCATTGGATATATAGATACTGCTACTGGATATCCGTTAATAATTAAAGCTACAGATGCTAGTCCAAACTGGACATTTGGCACTGCGTGGTCAGCTACATCTTCTTCGGTTTCTGAAA
>JBGTBM010000009.1:0-135588 GCA_041749335.1 Patescibacteria group bacterium | reverse complement strand
TTGTCTGCCTGACCAGTCCGGCTGGGGACCATGTACGGTCACCATTCAGCCGGGAGACGTTCCAGAAGTCTGCGGGGATGGCATCGACCAGAACTGCAACGGCACGCCGGACGATGGCTGTACATGCGTTCCAGGTACATTTTTGACCTGTGAATCTGGGTTTTACGGAGTATGTGCTGAAGGTGAGCGAGAGTGCTTGCCTAGCGGCGATGGGTGGACCCCATGTTACGCATTAATTCTGCCATTTGATCTACCAGAAACATGCGGAGATGGCGATGATAACGATTGCGATGGCGCGATCGATGAAAATTGCTATCTCATAAGCAATTCAATTGAGTGTCAGGATGCAACTACTCCTGGAAACATCCTTGTGTTTTTAAGGGGTGCCGTTTCCTTGACATTAGTTTCTCCTGGAATTCCTCCCGGAGAAGTCATTCAGAACATGGAACTTGGATCTGACCTTTGGGCCGGAGCAAGTATCTGTTGGGATGAGAACATATCTTGTTCACCCGTGGGATTTATGGGTGACGGCGTTACTCATGTATTTGAAACGCCACGGACGAGGTTTACTCCCCGCGTGCGTACAGATGCAAATACCGTCCGCTATCTTAATTTGCAGCTTTGGAATGCATCCGGAAGCTGCAGTATTGTTCCTGACGGCGGCGGCGGATTAATTATTGATGCAACATAGAAATTTTAGCTAATAGATATTTATAGCCTGCTTTTTCAAAAAAGCGGGCTTTTTTTTGATTAAATATAATAAATTTAGTATAATAATTAAAATAATAAAAATAAAAAATGACTAACAATAATACCAAAGTACCACCACCGGGAAATTTACCAACTGCCAGTATTCCAACACCAGGAAATAATATAAAAACTAATAATGCAGATCGAAAAAAATTTCCTCGGGCAGTTTCAGATGGAGATAATATGAAACCAACAACAACACCGCCATCTTCGGAACAAATGTCAAAAGAATCAGCTTCTTCTTCAACACAGGTTTCAGATATTAATTTAAATAAAAAGCCTGAATCTATGTCCGAGAGAGCAACAAGCGTAGAGGTTCCAAAACAAGTTAATATTCAACCGCCAGCTAATCCACAGCCGATAATAGATAATCAAAAACCGGGTGAAATGCAGCAGCTAGATGATACGACAGTTGAATCTTTGGAAAAAAGAAGCAGAATAATAAGATTAATAATATTAATTTTTTCCGCCATAATCATTGTGGGATTAGTGGCGGCGGGAATATATATTTATAATAATTGGCTAAAAACCGCTACTATAGATACCACTAAAACCGATCAAGAACTGGAAGAAGAGCCGGAAGATCAAGCTGAAGTAGAATCAGATGATAGAGATGGAGATGGCCTGCCCAATAATTGGGAAGTTAAGTATGGATTAAATCCTGATGATAGCAGTGACGCTGCTAAAGATACTGATTTTGATGGACTAACTAATCTTGAAGAATATAAATACAAAACCGATCCTAAAAATTCCGATACTGATGGAGACGGATATTCCGATGGCCAAGAGGTTAAGGGCGGTTTTGATCCGGCCGGACCTGGTAAATTAAGCGCTGATATCAATGATCAAACAGTTAATACTGCTTTTTTGGCAGGCAATTGGACTGGCGCGATGAAAGGAACATACTATACCTTTTCTAATTTATCAATTTCACTAAGAAGTGATGGAAATTTAGTTATTAATTATGTTATTACGTATAATGATGAGCAAGTTGAAAACGATGGATTGGGAAAATTCGAAGTGGAAAGAGCGACCAGTGGAATTAAAAGCCAGCTCGATATGCAGGGACTGGCAGAGAGCGGGAGTGGCACTTATTTATTGGGCCTTACGGGAGCAATTAGCAGTAACAATAATGAGATTTCAGGGACTTGGTATATTATCCCTTCAAAATTAACAGCGCCATGGATGATACAGGATAAGGGAACATTTAGTTGGAAAAAATCATAAATGCCAGTTTTATTATTGAATAGAAATTTTATTTTTTTTAAAAAATATTCACATAGATTTAAACCTTATTATGATATAATGCTTATATAATTTTATTAAATAAATCAAAAATTAATGGCAAAAAAAATATCAATTAATGGATTTGGTCGAATCGGCCGACAGGCGCTTAAAGCTTTACTTAACTTATCTGATTTAGAAATTGTAGCAATCAATGATCTTATGGATATTGAATCTTTAGTATATTTATTAAAATATGATTCAATCTATGGAAAATTCAATAAAGAAATAAAGATTGAAAATAATTCAATTATAATAGATGGTAAAAAGATAACCGTATTGTCAGAAAAAGATCCCAATAATCTCCCTTGGAAAAAAATGAAAATTGACGTGGTTTTGGAATGTACGGGATTTTTCACTGAAAGAGAGCTGGCGGAGAAACATCTTACTGCCGGTGCAAAAAAAGTAATTATTTCAACCAATGCCAAGGGAGGGATCAAGCCTCTCGTAGTGGGTGTTAATGATCATACTTATAATTCAGCAAATGACCACATTGTTGCGAACGGTTCATGTACGACCAATGCCTTGGCTCCAGTTTCCAAAGTATTAGATGATAAATTTGGAATCGAAAAAGCATTAATGACTACAGTACATGGATATACCAGTTCGCAAAGCTTAGTGGACGGACCTAGCAAAAAAGACATGCGAAGGGGTAGAGCTGCGGCGGTAAATTTAATTTTAACTTCAACCGGAGCAGCCAAAGCTACATGCGATGTTTTTGAACAACTAAAAGGAAAATTTGATGGAAAATCCATAAGGGTCCCCGTTCCAACAGTCTCATTAATTGATATGACGGCGATTTTATCAGAAGAAGTTAAGGTTTCAGAGCTAAACAACGCTTTTATTCAATCTGCTCAAGGCGATTTGAAAGATATTATGGGAGTAACCCAGGAACCTTTGGTTTCAACTGATTTTATCGGAGACACCAGATCATCGATAGTTGATCTTTCATCGACTATGGCAGTAGAAAATTTAGTAAAAATATTTGCCTGGTATGATAATGAATATGGATATGCATATAATTTAGCTAAAACTGCGGAATATATAGCAAAAAAGTTATAAATTTAATAATAGCCATGCAGCTAAAATCATTAAAAAGCGCGGATTTAAAAAATAAAACCGTAATTGTCCGGGTTGACTATAATGTTCCCTTGGATGATAAGGGTGAGATATATGATGATACAAGAATTATCAAATCAATCCCGACAATCAGGTATTTATTAGACCAAAATACCAAAATAATTTTAGTAAGTCATTTGGGTCGTCCTGAAGGAAAAGCCGTTGATAATTTGCGACTGGAAATTACTGCCCGAAAACTATCAGGGTTATTAAATGAACAGGTGCTAGCTCTGCATGATTGTCGAGGCGAAGAAGTTGAAAGGGCGGTAGAAGGAATGGAATTTCAAGATATTATTATGTTAGAAAATTTACGATTTTGTTCTGAAGAAGAAAAAAATGATCCAGAATTTGCTAGACAGCTGGCAGGTTTGGCGGATGTGTTTATTAATGATGCTTTTGGCACTATTCATCGGTCGCATGCCAGCACCGAAGGCATAACTCATTTTTTACCTTCATATGCGGGACTATTGTTAGAAAAAGAAATATACGCGCTAGATCAGACTATTAATAATCCGGAAAGACCCTATATCGCTATTATCGGAGGGGCAAAAATTTCGACTAAAATTAAATTAATTAAAAAACTGGCGGATAAAGTTGACTATTTGCTTCTTGGGGGAGCGCTTGCAAATACTGTTTGCAAAGCCATGGGATATAAAATTGGAAAATCAATGATCGAATCTGATATGTTAAGAGTGGTTGATGATATTAAATCTCAGATAAACAATAAAATTAAAATTCCTCAAGATGCGGTATTGGGGAAAGACGGTGTTAATCAAGAGGATTTTAGAATTGCAAATTTAGATCAAATAAATTCAGAGGAAACAATATTTGACATTGGCCCAGAAACTATAAAAGAATATTCTCAGTTAATTAAAAAAGCAAAAACAATTATTTGGAATGGTCCAATGGGTAAATATGAAGTTGTCCAATATGCCGGAGGCACCAATGCGATTGCTCGGGCGGTAGCAAGTTCATCGGGCAAGAGTATCATCGGTGGAGGTGAAACGCTTGAAGCAGTATCAAGATTAGATTTAATAAATCGTATTTATTTTGTTTCTACTGGCGGGGGAGCAATGTTAAAATATATTGAAGGAGAAAAAATGCCCGCATTGGAAGCATTGAAAAAATAAAAATAATAAATGTCAAAAATTACACAACTCAAGGCCTATGAAATAATTGATTCACGTGGAAAACCTACTGTTAGTGTAGATATTGTATTAGATGGCGAATTTATTGCTGAAGCTTCTGTTCCTTCAGGGGCTTCAACCGGCGTTCACGAAGCTTTAGAATTAAGAGACAACGATCAAAGCAGATACGGAGGCAATGGAGTATTGGTAGCTTGCGAAAATATTAATATAAAGATTAATAAAGCAGTAAATAATAAAGATTTTACCAGCCAAAAAAAATTGGATCAATTTTTAATCGAACTTGATGGCACAGAGAATAAAGGCAATTTGGGTGCCAATGCTATTTTGGGAGTTTCCCTGGCCTTCGCCAGAGCCAAGGCAAAATCATTAAATAAAGAAATATTTGAATATATTCAGACTCTTTCGGGAAATTCAAAAATATCAATTCCAAAGCCGATGATGAATATCCTAAATGGCGGGAAACACGCCGATAACAAGGTAGATATACAGGAATTTATGATAATGCCAAAAAGAAATAGTATTGCAGAGAATATAAGAATCGGCTCAGAAGTTTTTTATGCACTTAAAAAAATATTAAATAGCAAGAGATATACAACCGGAGTTGGCGACGAGGGCGGTTTTGCGCCAAATTTAAAAAGCAATGAAGAAGCCCTTGATTTGATCATGAAGGCAATAAAAACCTCCGGTTATTTACCAGGCGCTGATATTGATCTTGCAATTGATGCGGCCGCCTCCTCTTTTTATAATGAGGAGAACAAAAATTATGTTCTAAAATCAGATAATCTGGAAATGGATGCAGATAAATTAGTAGCAATGTATAAATTATGGATTGATAAATATCCTCTGGTGAGTATTGAGGATCCGTTATTTGAAGATGATTGGTCTGGCTTCGCAAAATTTACCGGCGAATTTGGTAATTTAATTCAAATAGTGGGAGACGATCACTATGTAACAAATACTAAAAGATTAAAAAGAGGAATTAAAGAAAAAACCGCCAATGCAATTTTAATCAAGTTGAATCAAATCGGAACCCTGTCTGAAACCCTAGAGGCTATTGCTCTCGCCGATAAAAATAATTTTAATTGTATAATATCTCATCGTTCTGGGGAGACATGTGATGATTTTATTGCAGATTTAGCGGTGGCGGTTAGCGCCAAATTTATAAAAACAGGATCAGTAACCAGGGGTGAAAGAATTACAAAATATAATCGGCTGATGAAAATTGAGAATATTATAAAAAATCATGTCTAATATAAAGCCTACAATTTTAATTGTAATAGACGGGTTTGGTATTACTATCCCTTCTGAAGGTAATGCCATAACTCTTGCTAAAAAACCGGTTCTGGATAGTTTAATTGCAAAATATCCATCAGCAACAATTCAAGCATCTGGAGAAACAGTAGGTTTGCCATGGGGAGAAATGGGTAATTCTGAAGTTGGCCATTTAAATATTGGCGCCGGTCGGGTAATGTATCAGGATTTACCCAGAATCGAAAAAGCGATAGCGGACAAATCTTTTTTTAGTAACGATAAATTTTTAAAGATAGTTGAATTGATAAAAGAAAGGGGATCAAGTTTACATATTATGGGTTTGACCAGTTCCGGAGGTGTTCACAGCCATATTAATCATCTATATGCATTGCTAGAATTTGCTAAACAGCATCGATTGAAAAAAGTTTTTGTTCATTGTTTTCTTGATGGACGGGATGTTCCATCAGACTCTGGAATAGACTTTATCTCTAGTCTCAATAAGCGAATGAAAAAGTTGAGAGTGGGAAAAATTGCATCAATGTCTGGGAGATATTACGCGATGGATCGTGATGATAATTGGATTCGCATTCAAAAAACCTATGAGGCTATGGTTTTAGGAAAAGGTGAATCAAGCGAAGATCCAATAAAAGCGATCGAAACATCTTATCAAAAAAAGGTTTTTGACAGCGAGTTTGTTCCAATTTTTATAATAAAAAAAAGAAAACCAATTGGATTAATTGAGGAAAATGATGTATGTATAAATTTTGATTATCGCTCGGATCGTGCTCGACAAATCTCCCAAGTTTTTACTGATCAAGACTTTAAGCAATTTGAAAGAAAAAAAGATTTTACGAATTTATATTTTGTTTCTATGACCGATTATGGCCTAGATACAAATATTCACCCAGCTTTCCCAATTAAACAAGTGCCAAATACACTTGGCGAAGTAATATCAAAAAATAATTTAAAGCAGCTCAGAATTGCCGAAACTGAAAAATACGCTCATGTTACTATGTTTTTTAATGCTGGCATTATCGATCCTTGTCCGGGAGAAGATAGATTATTAATTCCATCACCAGCGGTTGATTCGTACGATCAGCAGCCGGAGATGAGTATTTATCAAGTTACCGAAAAATTACTATCCGTGATTCATAATTATCATTTTGTTTTATTGAATTTCGCTAATCCTGATATGTTGGGTCATACCGGCAATATTAAAGCGACAGTAAGCGGCATACAATTCATGGATGAATGTTTGGGAAAGATAGTCAATAAGGTATTAGCGCTTGATGGCCAGGTGATAATAACTGCAGACCATGGGAATGCCGATGTGATGTTAAATCTTCAAACCGGGAAGGTTGTAAAGGATCATACCATTAATCCTGTGCCGATTATTTTAGTATCCAAAAAGATGGAAACGAATGGCGGCACTAATGAAAAAAATATTGAAGGATTGAGCATAAAAACACCGGCCGGAGTTTTGTCTGATGTAACTACGACTACATTAGATTTAATGGAAATACAAAAACCGGAAGAAATGACTGGAATTAGTCTTGTTAATTTAATTTAATTTTATGTCAAAATATATTCCAATAGAAATATCAGCCAGGCATGCGCATTTGTCAAAAAATGATTTAGTAAAATTATTTGGCAAAGGCTATACATTAAAAGAATCAAAAAAATTATCACAAACAGGCGAATTTGCCGCTCAGGAGACTATAGATATTATCGGTCCCAAAGGTAAGATCAATAACGTAAGGATAATTGGTCCGATACGTGAAAATAGCCAAGTGGAAATTTCTAAAACTGACGGGTATAAGTTAGGAATTATTCCACCAATTCGAGTTTCGGGAGATATTGAGCGCACCCCCGGAATAAAAATAATTGGTCCAAAAGGAGAAGTTAATTTATTAAAAGGCTTGATCATAGCTAAAAGACATATACATATGTCAGAGCAAGATGCTAAAAATTACCAAGTTAAAAACAAACAAAACGCTTCAGTTAAAATTATGGGAGATAGAAGTTTAGTATTTAATAATGTGGCGATAAGGGTTAAGCCTGGCTTCCGTCTTTCTTTCCAAATAGATACAGATGAGGCTAACGCAGGAAATATTGAAAACGGCGATCGGGGAGAACTAATTATTTAACTATCAGCTAAAATTTCAAATATCATATTTTCGCTATCATCGCATATAAGTTGATAGTGTTTTTTATATTCAGCGATATCTAGATATTTTGCAGTGGGGAAATTTTTATGGACAACAATATATTTGATATGATTATCAGCGAGTTGTTTTTTTTGTTTTAAAAATTTATTTAATTCCAGATTGTCAACAAGAGTGGAACCGTTTTCGCGTGAAATATAGCCATTGGCTATCGGTAATTCATGATATGTTTGGTGAAGCATAAACCTGGTATCATAATTAAATGGCAGGTTTCTGTCGTCTAGAGGAAGATTTAATATGCCAGAATCCTTATCGGAATCTTTGATTTTGTCATAACATTGCGGTAAAAAAATGTTTGTTCTCTCTTTAATAGGAGCAAAATAATCAAAAATTATTAATAAAGTAATTATTGAAAATAATAAAATAAATTTTTTATAAGATTTATTATTATCAAATAAATATTTGATAATAAAGGCGATGATAATGGCTAAAAATAAATAAACAATAACAATATTTCTGGCGGGAATTCTTGCGCTTGCTAAAAAGGGGATATTTTTTATTAATTCATAGGGCAGCAAAATCGGAATTTCTTTGCCAAAATAATGTATTTGCGTTCCGCTTGCTAAAATTAGGAAACTGACCATACCCGCAAAGTATTTCGCGGTATTTTTAACAATTTTTCGAAAAAATATAAGTAATAAAAACAGGATTATAATTCCGATATATGAAGCAGTTTCCCATATGAATCCCGTAAATTCATTTCTTGCATCAATAAAAAAATCTAAGTCTGAAAAAATATGATAGGAGTGAGGTATTAATAAAGAGCCAATATCTACAACGTGCTTATTGTGTCCATCGATATTAATTTGGATATCCGGATTGTCCCAGCCGAGTATTATCATAGACAAGATTAGTGGAGAGAGAATAAATAAAGCCATACCTAAAATAATTAAAATTCGCAAAATTATTTTTGAGATAAATACTTTTTTGTTTGAATATGCAAGATAAATATAGCTCAAAGCAATAAAAAAAATATTAAAAATAAAATAGTTCCAGTGAGAGAGAGCGCATAAAAGAAAAAATAGCGATGCTCCAAAGATATTTATTTTACTCTTTTCTTTGATTGCTTTTAAAAAAAATAAAATAAATAAAGGAATAAAATAAATTGCAGCTAAATTTAAATGATGTAGAGAGTGAGCAACATGGTATGGAGAAAATGCAAAAATGAAGCCGCCAATTATGCTTGCATAGGAATTTTTAGTTAGATATTTAACTAAAAAAAACATAAATAATCCTGCCAACGGAAATGAAATCAATATTAAAATATTATAAATTAAGACCAGATTTCCAATCGGCTTAAGCAATAAAGATATGAAATAATTCAAAAAAGAAAAATCATGATAAATAAGTGAAGTGCCTTCCGGATAAAATAAATAATTAGTATAAGAAAAGTTTAGATTGCCGTTTTCAAATACCCGATATCCCCACCAAATATTCCATAAACCTTGCATATTGTCTTCAGGCGGTCCAATTAGATAATTTATCAATAGTCTAAGAATTGGATAAAAGAAAATTAACGTACAAACAATATAAAATATAGTCGCGATTAAAAAATCGAACTTAAATATCGATCCCTTTTTTAAAATTTTTAATTTATCGGAAGCCTTGTCTTTCCTAAGTAAAAACCTAAATATTTGATAGATTAAATAATAAAAAAAAGAAGTAAGTAAAAATGTTAAGATTTTTCCATCTAAATTATTTATATTTTCCGAGGTAAATATTTGTGGATTTATTAATTTCAAAATTAAATGTCCAGCATAAAAATATAAAATCCAAAAAACTATAATTACCAGTAAAATTATGATGATATTTTTAAATTTATTTTTCACTTATGGCATGTTAGTTAGGTTAGTTTTAATTAATTTAGCATAAATGGTAATTTTTATAAAATTTACTAACTATAATAATATTTATTAACAACATATTTAATAATTTATATGTTAAACTGGATTAGTAGGTTATTAATTTACATATGTGTCTGTATTAAATAAAAAATGGCAAGTTTCCCCAAAAGCTCCCAAGGAATTTATTCAAGAATATCCTGAATTTTCTTATGTAATTTTACAACTTTTATATAATCGCGGTATTAATGCGCAGAATAAAATCGATGAATTTTTTAATCCCGACTATCAACAGGATATATTCAATCCCATGTTGCTTAAAGGCATGGATAGAGCTCTTGAACGTATTTTGAAGGCATATAAATTTAATGAAAGAGTCGCAATTTTCGGGGATTACGATGCTGATGGGGTTACATCATCTGTGCTGTTAATGGAATTATTTCGAGATATTTTAGGTTTAAAGGGGCAGGTATATATTCCGGATCGTTTGACTGAAGGATACGGCATGAATAAAGCCGCCGTTGATTGGCTAAATAAAAAAAATATAAAATTGATTATTACATGTGATTGCGGAGTATCAAATAAAGCAGAAATAGATTATGCGCGTAATTTAGGCATTGATGTGATTGTTACTGATCATCATAGCCTGCCACATGAATTTTCCCATGATTATATTGTAATAAATCCAAAACAAAAAGGGGATCAATATCCTTTTAAAGAATTAGCCGGAGTGGGCGTGGCTTATAAATTGGCACAGGCTATTATTAATAATATTAAATCTTTTAAATCTGTAAAAACAGATTCTGTGTTTGAAAAAAATTTTTTAGATTTAGTCGCTATCGGTACGATTGCGGACTGTTCGCCGATTATTTCGGAAAATCGAGCTTTAGTGAAATATGGCATTGAAGTACTAAAATATAATAGTAGAAAAGGCCTTCAGACTTTATTTGATATTGCCGGATTAGATAAAACAAAAATAAATACCTATGCAATAGGTTTTGTTATTGCTCCTAGAATAAATTCTGCCGGAAGACTGGATCATGCTAATACCGCATATAAATTATTGGCGACAAATAAAGACCAAGAAGCCCAAGCTTTAGCCAAAAAAATTAATGAGTCGAATATTACCAGGCAAAAACTAACCGAAGAGATATCTATTAAAGCCAAGAATGTTATTGGGGATATAAGTAAGAAAAATAAAATCTTAATTGCCGTAGGCGATGATTGGCCGTTGGGCGTTCTAGGGATAGTTGCAGGAAAGATCTCTGAAGAATATAACCGTCCGGTAATGATTGCCGGCCAGGGGAAAGATCAAACCGTGGGTTCTGCGCGCGGTATTGACGCTTTTAATCTTATTGAGGCTATTGCTAAAAATAAGGCAATTCTTTTGGAATATGGGGGCCATAAAAAAGCAGCTGGATTTACTGTTGCCAATAATAATTTAAATAAATTTTTCGCTAATATGATAGAAATTGCCGGAAATGATATTAAAGATGAAGATTTAACTCCAATTACCAAGATTGATATGGAATTAGATGTCAATCAAGTTAATTGGGATTTATATAATGAATTAATTAAATTTGAACCGTTTGGCATAAATAACGAAAGGCCTTTATTTAAATTTACGAATGTAAGGTTCGAGGCAATATCAGCTTTGGGAAAAGAAAAAAAACATTTTAAAATTGAAATAGTAAATAATGTTAATAATTTGGAAGTCATTTGTTTTAATTTTAAAAACAATTTAAATAATTTAAAAGAAGGTGATATAATTGATTTTATAGCCGAAATCAATCAAAACCAGTGGAATGGCTATAAAAAAATGCAATTGATTGTTAAAGATATTAGAATAAAAAAATTACATGAATAATAAATATATTATATATACTGATGGGGGAGCAAGAGGAAACCCCGGTCCGGCAGGAATTGGAGTTGTAATTTATAATGAAGATGGGGATATTGTTTTAAAGAAATCGGAATATATTGGAAAACAAACAAATAATCAAGCCGAATATCACGCTTTAATTTTTGGTTTAAATGAAGCCTTGAATTTAAAGGCCAAGAGGGTTAATTTTTATTTGGATAGCGAATTGGTAACAAAACAAATGCGGGGAGAATATCGAGTAAAAAATAAAAATATTTATTCTCTTTATGAAATCGCGTCAGGCTTGGCAAAGCAGTTTGATGATATTAAATTCATCCATGTGAGGCGAGAAAATAATAAAGAAGCAGATTTGCTTGTAAATGAAGCCTTAAATAAGACAAGGAGACAAAGTATTATATATTGACAAAATTAAAGTAATTAGTTATTATATAAACGCCCAAGTAAATTAGATAGTTGCTCCGATTTAATATCGGAGAGGAAAGTCCGAACACTAATCAATAATGATTATAGGTGGTTGATAACGTCAACCGAGAGAAGAGATTATCAGAAGTCCTGCAGACTTGTGATTATTTCGAATCTTAGGGAAAGTGCCACAGAGACAATACTATCCCATTTCATTATGGGAAAAAGGTGAAAAGTTAGATGACGTTTGATTGTACAAACTACATCTTTCGCTTCATGGTGACATGAAAGCGTGGTAAACCCCACCTGGTGCAACCCAAATATAGGGGCATGATCTCATCAGCAATGGTGAGGCTAGATAGATAGCTATCTGAATTCGCGTAAAAGCGAATGATAACAAAATTCGGCTTATTATTTACTTGGGCTTTAAGTTAATAAAATATAAAATGAAAAAATCCGAATTAATATTTACCGCGTTGTTGCTGCCGATGGATTTTATTATGATTTTAAGCGCAGCAATTTTGGCATATTTTATTAGATTTACCGGCACTGTTGTCGAATTAAGGCCGATTCTTTTTGATTTGCCTTTCAAAAAATTCCTTATTCTATTATTAATAATTACCCCGTTATTTTTAATAATATTTAGCTTACTGGGATTATATAATATTAAAAAAAGGCGAGTAATTGATGATATCTATGGTTCGTTCGTCGGGGTTTCTACGGGAATTGTCGGGATTACTATTTATATTTTTTTGAGAGCGGAAAGCTTTTCTTCCCGTTTTATAGTTATTGCCAGCTGGATTTTGGCAATATTTTTGGTAATTATCGGAAGATTTTTAATTAGATATATACAAAGAAAATTATATAAATATGGATATGGAGTCCATCGTGTTGTTTTAATCGGAAATACATCGACGGCAAAAAATATCATTCAAACTTATAATCAGCCCTTGTCGGGGTATGCCATTGTTGCCAAGATAGAAAATATCAATGAAGAAACTTTTGAAAAGCTAGATAAGATTGCTAAAAGGTATGGCATAGATGAAATAGTTCAAACGGATCCTTCGATTGCCAAGGAAAAATTTTTAGATTTAATTGATTTTGCTGATGATCGAAGGATTGACATAAAATATATTCCGGATTTATTTGGTACTCAAGCTACCAATATTGAAGTGCGTGCGGTAGCAGGAATACCGATGGTGGAGCTAAAAAGAACTCCGTTGGACGGATGGGGAAAAATTATTAAAAGAACGATTGATATTTTCGAATCAATCGTTGGTATAATTTTCCTTTTACCTTTATTTTTGTTAGTTGCCATAATTATAAAAATAGATTCCAGGGGGCCGGTATTTGTAAAGCTAACTAGGGTGGGCCGGGATGGTGAATTTAAGATGTTTAAGTTTAGATCAATGGTCAAAAATGCCCATGCTATGAAAAAAGATTTACTAAAGTTCAGTGAGCGGAAAGGGCCGTTATTTAAAATGAAAGACGATCCTCGTATTACACGCATCGGCAAGATTTTGAGAAAAACAAGGATTGACGAACTTCCGCAACTTTTTAATGTACTTGCTGACGATATGAGTTTAATCGGCCCTAGGCCGCATGAACCGGAAGAAGTTTTGCAATATCAGAAGCATCAGAAAAAGGTTTTAACCATTAAGCCTGGAATGTCCGGTATGGCACAAGTAAGTGGCGCTTCCGATCTTACTTTTGACGAGGAAGTTAAGCTTGATACTTACTATATTGAGAATTGGAGTTTAAAACTTGATTTACAAATTTTGTTTCGAACAGTTAGAATAGTTTTTTCCGGAAAAGGCGCGGCGTAATGTTAATTTTTTTGTGGTATTGTTATTAAATAAAATATTTAATATACTTACTTAATATTATTTTTAAAAAATGAAAGTAGCCCTAATTCACGATTTCTTAAATCAAGTAGGAGGTGCAGAGAAGGTGCTGGAGATATTTCATGAATTATATCCCAAGGCGCCTGTTTTTACTATTACTCATGATAAGACGGAAACGGGTAATGCTTTTAAAGATATGGACATTACTACATCTTTTATCCAAAGATTGCCAGGTGGTCCAAAAAGATACAAATGGTATTTGGCATGGATGCCAGCAGCTATTGAACAATTTGATTTATCAAAATATGACGTAGTTCTTTCTGATTGTTCTGCATATTCCAAGGGAGTAATAACCAAGCCGGATACTTTGCATATTTGTTATTGTCATTCTCCGACCCGATATTTATGGAGCGATACTCATGCCTATACGGAAGAATTAAAACAGCCCAGCGTAATAAAAAAGGGACTTCCTTTAATATTGAACAAAATAAGAGTATGGGATAAATTAGCTTCGGAAAGAGTTGATAATTTTATTGCTAACTCTAATAATGTAAAAGAAAGAATTAAAAAATATTATAATCGCCAAAGCACCGTTATCTATCCGCCGGTCGAGACCAAAAAATTTAAAATTGCTTCTGAAAATAAACTTGAAGATTATTATATTATAGTTAGTCGATTGAGACCCTATAAGAGAGTGGATTTGGCAATAGAAGCTTTTAACGCTCTGGAACTACCGCTTAAGGTGATTGGTACTGGCGAGGAGTATAAAAAATTGAGGAAATTAGCTAATAAAAATGTGGAATTTTTGGGATATGTAAGCGATCAAGAGCGCAATGAGCTTTTGGCAAAATGCCGGGCGTTGATTCATCCCCAGGAAGAAGATTTTGGAATAGCGGCTGTAGAGGCCATGGCAGCCGGTCGGCCCGTAATTGCTTATAAAAAAGGGGGTGCATTGGAAACTGTTAAAGAAAAAATAACGGGTGAATTTTTTGAAGATCAGACGCCATGGAGCTTAGTTGATACAATTAGGGAATTTAAGGCAGACAAATATGATCCAATGAAAATCAGAGAATATGCCTTATCTTTTGATACTGATATTTTTAAACAAAAAATCAAAGATTATGTCGAAAATACATATGAAAATCATATTTTAAAAAGCAAATAATAAACTAAAATGAAACTAAAAAATTATATTGATGTGATTAAAAAAAATAAAATATATATTTATATTTGTATAATATTTTGTGGAGCGGTGGCATTGGTGTTCTCATTAACTCAAGCGACAGCTTATAATTCTACGTTAGTTTTATCGGTGCACAAAGTAAATCGACAAGATAATAAAAACTATCAATATGATAATTATTATGCTATTCAGGCCAGTGAATTATTAGGAAATACCATAGTCGGTTGGTTAGAAACTCCCAATGTTATTTATGAAATATATGATCGTGCAGAATTGACTCCGCAGCCGGAAGAAATAGATAAATTAGTGCAGCAAATAAAAGCAAAACAGATTTCTTCACATTCGGTAAAAGTAGCTTTTGATCAAACGGATAAGGGCAGGGCGGAAAAATTATCCGGATCGTTGGTTGAAGTGGTTAAGGATAAAGTTTCCGAAGTGGAAATAACAGGAGATAATAAAAACTCTTTTGAAATTATTGCCTCTAGCCCCATAATATCGGAAAAAAAATATGATCCGGTATTAATAACTATTATCGGTCTAGTATCTGGACTACTAATTGGGATTGGTTTGAGTTTTATCTTTGAATATTTTAAAGAATCAAATCAATAAAATTAGCCAAATTTTAGTTTTTTATCTTTTTACATAAAAATGAAAATCGGTATTGATATAAGGCCCTTGAATATTGATAGAAAGAGTGGAGTCGAAGGCTATATTACTAATCTATTAGAATCTCTATTTAAGCTTGATAATAAAAATGAATACAAGCTTTTTTATAACTCTTTTAGGGAGAATAATTTAGCTGAATTAAATTTTGATAAAAAGCAAAATGTAAAAATTTATAACTTTAATTATCCCAATAAGGTTTTAAATTTTTCTTTAAATTATTTCAAGTATCCAAAAATTGATAAGATGATCGAGGGTGTGGATATTTTTTTTCAACCCAATATTTTATTTAATTCCTTGTCAAATGATTGTAAGAATGTATTAACTTTTCACGATTTATCTTTTATCACTCATCCCAAATATTATTCATGGAAAAGAAGGGTTTGGCATAGATTAATAAATGCCAAAAGATTGGCTCAGCGGGCGGACGGGATTATTGCGGTTTCAAAATCAACAAAAAATGATTTGGTGGAAATATTTAATATTAATCCTGATAAAATTGAGGTAATTCATTCGGGTATTGATAAGTCCGGCTATTTTAATAAAATGGAGCAGAATAAAATAATGGAGAAATTTAAGCTGCCGAGTAAATATTTTTTATATTTAGGCGTACTTGAGCCCAGAAAAAACATTATTAACATAATATCTGCTTTTGAAAAATTTAAGAAATATAAGATTAATAATTATAAATTAGTGCTAGCCGGAAGCAAGGGCTGGTTGAGTAAAAAAATTATCAACAAAATAAAAGCATCTAAATATAAAAAAGATATTATATTATATGGATTTGTCGATGAAAAATTAAAAAAATATTTATATCAGATGGCTGATATATTTTTATTTCCCAGTTTTTACGAAGGTTTTGGTTTTCCGCCCCTGGAAGCTATGGCAGCTGGAACGCCCATTATCACTTCGACCGTATCATCACTGCCTGAAATTTGTGGAAAGGCGGCTTTATATGTTGATCCATATAATACGATGGAATTGTTTAAAATGATTTTAAATATTTGTGAAAATAATGATTTAAGGGAAAATTTAATAAAATCTGGCAATGAACAGGTCGAAAAGTTTTATTGGGAAAAGAGCGCAAGAAAAACGCTGGAATTTTTTAATTATATAAATAATAGCTAATTATGTTGAAAATTGGCATTGATGCTAGATTCTACGGACCTTTGGGAAAAGGTTTGGGGAGATATACTCAAAAATTAATAAAAAATTTAGAAGAAATCGACAAAGTTAATCAATATGTAATATTTTTAAGGAAAGAAAATTGGAATGATTATCGGCCGGCCAATAGTAATTTTAAAAAAGCATTGGCTGATTATCGCTGGTATACGCTAAAAGAACAGATATTTATGCCCTTAATTATTAAAAAATATCAAATTGATCTTATGCATTTTCCGCACTTTAATATTCCTATTTTATTCCGTAAAGATTTTGTAGTTACAATTCATGATTTGATTTTGATTAAATATCCCACCAAAAAAGCTACTACGCTAGATCCAATTTTATACAAAATAAAATATTGGGGTTATAAACAAGTAATAAAATATGCGGTAAAAAAAGCACAAAAAATAATAACGGTTTCAAACTATACAAAGCAGGAGCTAGTGGATTATTTTAAAATAAAAAGTGATAAAGTGGTTGTTACTTATGAAGCTTGTGATGGAGTAGAAAGTGGGCAATTGACGATACCTGACCGCAGTTTTTTAAAGAAATTTGGAATAACAAGGCCTTATATTTTGTATGTTGGAAATGCTTATCCCCACAAAAACCTTGAAGCATTATTGGATGTTTTTAAGAAATATGCAGAGAAAACTAAGCATGAATTTCAATTGGTTTTAGTGGGAAAAAGAGATTATTTTTATCAAAAATTAATAAAATATGCAGATAATATTGGTTTGATAAAAAGCGCTGATGTTGTATTTTTTGGTTTTGCCAGTGAGAAGCAATTGGCAGATTTATATCGAAGCGCTAGATTGTATGTTTTTCCGTCATTATTTGAAGGTTTTGGCTTGCCTCCTCTTGAAGCAATGAGTTATGGGTTGCCGGTTCTGTCTTCAAGCAGTTCTTGTCTGCCTGAAATTTTGGGCCAGGCATCTGAATATTTTAATCCCAAGGACAAACAAGACATGCTAAATAAAATTAGTTTATTGATGAATAGTGAAGAGCTTCGAGCTGATTTAGTAAAAAGTGGGTATGAAAAAATTAAAAGTTATAGCTGGGAAAGGTGTGCGCAAGAAACACTAGCCGTGTACAAGAGCATTAAATAATAATTTTGCATTAAAATAGATTATAGCTATAATAAATCTATAGTCATTATCATGAAAAAAACAAAAAGATATCTTGATATCAACCATTCAACTGCTAATAAAAAAAAGATAGTGGATTTGAGGAGCGCCGATTTCGGGAAATTATCCAAGCCTTTAAGTAATTCTAAAAAATCTAAACCCAATTTTAAAGCAAAGGAAATTATCAAAAGAAAGGATAAGATTTTTTTAATTGCCAATAAAGATACAAAATTTTCAGAAAATATAAATTACAATATTGATGTTAATTTTTTAAGAAATAAAAACAGAAATTCAAAAATAATACCTTATTTAAAAAAAATAATTAGTAAAAAGCTAATTTTAAAGAGATTGAATAATTTTAAAATTGGCTCAAGGGCTAAATATGGTGGAGTAATTTTCAGCAGGTCACTAGCTTTCTTTTTAATTATTGCATTATTTTCAGTATCAACCATAAGGGGCTTGGCATATTTTCAGGGAGACTTGTTAAATAAGAAGGATAAAATTATAAGTGGCGCTGAAATCGCCTATAAGTATATGGATTCCGGCCAACAATCAATTATGCAAAAGGATTATGATTTAGCTTCATATAAATTTGGTGTTGCATCAGAAAGATTTGAAGCAGCGCAGCAAGAATTAGAGTTTATTGGAAAAAGCATGATTGACACTTTATCTTTGTTTCCAGTGGGGAAAAAGGTATCCTCGGCCGATTATTTACTGGAGGCGGGAAGCAATATTGCTGTTGCCTCGGAATATATTGCTTATGCTCTTATGCCTTTTAATCAAACAGGAAAAATATTTGAGGCTCTTGAACAGGAGAAATTATCATCCGTAAGCAATGAGGATGGAGAAATCGCGTTTACTGATGCTTTGCTGATAACCAACGCCAATCTGGAAAAATCATTAGAAAAAATTATATTAGCTGAAGAGAATTTGAATAAAGTTAATGTAAAATCATTACCCAATGATATTGCTCAACAAGTAATTACTATAAAAAAACAAGTACCGCAAATTCGATATGTGATTGAAAAATATTTATCATTTTCAGATTTGATATTGAAATTATTGGGGCACGATAATTTAAAAAAATATTTGTTCATATTCCAAAATAATCGCGAATTAAGAGCAACCGGCGGATTTATTGGCACTTACGGGCAGTTCGACATAAATGAAGGTAAAATTGAAAATATTAAGATTGAAGGACCTTACAATGTAGATGGCCAGCTTTTTGACAATATTGCTGCTCCCGAACCGATGAGATTGATTGTCAGCAGATTGTACATGAGAGATGCAAATTGGTTCGCGGATTTCCCCACATCCGCAAAAAAAATATCATCGCTATATGAAAAATCAGGCCAAGCGACAACGGATGGGGTAATTGCCGTGACTTCAAATTTATTTAATGATTTATTAAAGCTGGTGGGTCCGATTGATATGCCCGAGTACGGAAAGATTATTAATTATGAAAATTTTTATGAAGAGACACAGAGGCATGTAGAATTTGAATACGATAAAGAGCTAAATGAGCCCAAAAAATTCATCGCGGATATGTTTCCAAAATTAATTGATAAATTTTCACAAATAGATAAGGACAAATGGCCGGAAATATTAAATTTATTTATTACAGCATTTGAGAAAAAAGATATTATGATATATTTTCAAGATCCTAGCTTAGAAAAGTTTGTTAAAGAATTTGGTTGGGGCGGGGAAATTGTTGAAACCAAAAAAGATTATCTCAATATAATATCCACTAATATTGGCGGAGGGAAAACAGATCATGTTATAAACCAAAATACGTATTTAAATACTGAAATTAAGTCAGATGGATCAGTAATTAATACTTTAACCATTTCACGCAAACATATGGGAGATGTGAATAAATTATTTGAGGATGTTAAAAATGTTTCATTCCTTCGTTTTTATGTTCCTCTCGGTAGCACTTTACTTGAGGCAGAGGGGTTCGACGATTGGTTTTTTGATGCTCTTATGAGCCCTGAAGAAGGTTATACCGTTGATAAGGATATAAAAGAGATAGAAGAAAATATGGATGTTTTGGAAAACTCTAAAACGAGAATTTTCAAAGAAAACGGAAAAACAGTTTTTGGAAATTGGATGGGGGTAGAAGTCGGTAGTGAAAAAGTGGCAAGAATCAAATATAAATTACCTTTTAAAATTAATTTAGACGAGAATAATCCGATAAAAAATTATAGTTTGGTTCTGCAAAGACAACCCGGCTCTGAAAACAGAAAATTTTATGGAAAATTAAATATTCCTGAAGCATGGAAAACCATTTGGACTTATAATTCAACCGGCTTTGAATCGAATAATCTGGAATACAGCTCCAATATGGACAAGGATGAGGTTTTGGGGCTAATTTTTGCGAATAAAAATTTTAATCTTTAATATTTGATGTTTAGAACTTTTAAAAACAAAAAACGCGCAACAATTATTTCAGGAGCGGTAATTATTGGAGTAGCCTCTTTGTTGAGTAGATTTTTAGGATTGATTAGAGATCGAATATTTGCCGATCAATTTGGCGCATCATCTATGCTAGATTCATACTATGCGGCTTTCCGGCTGCCCGATTTAATATTTAATTTATTGGTATTGGGCGCTTTGTCTTCAGCGTTTGTTCCAATTTTTATAGAATATCTCAATAAAGATAAAAAAGAAGCTAATCAGATAGCCAGCACAATTCTAAATATTTCGGTAATCCTTTTAGTTGCTATCAGCGGATTACTTTTTTTGTTTATTGCAAGATTAATATTTCTGATAGCTCCCGGGTTTAATCAAGAGCAAAGAGAATTAACTTCAGTTTTAACCCGGATAATGTTGATTTCGCCCATATTCTTTGGAATAAGTAATGTTTTTTCAGGAATTTTAAATTCATATAAAAGATTTTTGGCATATTCTTTGGCTCCGATATTTTACAATATAGGAATTATTTTCGGAGCTTTATTTTTTACGAAAAATTTTGGTATCTTTGGTTTAGCGATGGGGGTCGTGCTGGGATCAATACTACATATGTTGATTCAAATACCGGCAATAATATCAACGGGCTTTAAATATTCTTTGCGCATTGGTATTTATCAACAAGGCGTAAAAAAGATAGTAAAATTAATGATACCCAGAACGATTGGATTGGCTGTTACTCAGCTTAATTTGTGGGTAATAACAATATTGGCATCAATGGCTAGCGAAGGAGGCATATCAATATTTAATTTATCTAATAATTTACAAAGTTTACCCGTGGGGATCTTTGGCATCGCCTTTGCAGTTTCCAGTTTTCCATTTTTGGCCGATGCTTTTTCAAAAAATAATATTAGTAAGTTTAAAGAACATTTTTCGAAGACTTTTTGTAAAATATTATTTTTTGTTATTCCCATATCAATAATATTATTATTTGAAAGAGCTCAAATTGTCAGATTGGTTTTTGGAACTGGCAACTTTGATTGGGAGGATACTTATTTGACCGCTCAGTCATTGGGATACTTTTCGATTGGGGTTTTTGCTCAAGCCCTAATTCCTCTTTTGGCACGCGCGTTTTATTCCATCCAAGACACTAAAACGCCAGTAATAATTAGTATAATTTCGGTTATAGCCAATATTATTATAAGTTTATTTTTGCTTGCCAAAATGGATATTCTTGGTTTGTCCTTGGCTTTTTCAATCAGCTCTTTTATAAATATATTGCTCCTATTAGTATTCTTAAGAATAAAGGTTGGAGATTTAAATGACTCATATATTTTTATGTGTAGTTTAAAAATAGTTATAATGTCGCTTGTTATGGGAAGTATAATTTATCTGATCTTAAATATAGTTGCTCCTATTGTTGATATGAAAACTTTTCTGGGAATTTTTATTCAAGCCAGCGCTGCGGCTTTTGGGGGAATATTTATATATTTATTAATGGCACATCTTTTTAGAATGAGTGATATTCGTGAAATAAAAAATGTATTAATAGCAAAAAAATAAAATCTGATAAAAAAATATTCCCAAAATTTTTTTTATTGAAATAATAATTTTTATTGGTATAATCTGCTCAATATGGTTAATAGAGAAAAGTTAGAACACATTAGAAATTTCTGCATTATTGCACATATCGATCATGGCAAATCCACATTAGCGGATCGACTTTTAGAATTTACCGGAACGGTTGAAAAAAGAGAAATGAAGGAACAATTGCTTGATCAGATGGATCTGGAAAGAGAACGCGGTATCACGATTAAACTTCAGCCTGTCACTATGAGCTATCGGCATGATAACGAAGAATATATTATAAATTTAATTGATACTCCCGGACATGTGGATTTTACTTATGAAGTTTCTCGCAGTTTAGCTGCATGCGAAGGAGCGTTATTGTTGGTCGATGCCAGCCAGGGGATTCAAGCGCAAACCTTGGCAAATTTATATATGGCTCTAGAACATGAATTAGAAATAATTCCGATAATAAATAAAATCGATTTGCCCAATGCCAATTTAAAAAAAGTAACTCGAGAAATTATTGATACCCTGGGTTGTAGCGAGGATGATATTTTAAAAGTAAGCGCAAAAAAAGGCATTGGTATAAAAGATGTTCTTACTACTATAATTAAAAAAGTTCCAAGCCCGAAAGTAAATCAGGATGATTTTAAATCATTAATATTTGATTCATTTTATGATGAATATAAGGGGGTAGTTGCGGATGTTAGGATTTATTCCGGACAAGTTAAGGTAGGCGATAAAGTTAAATTTGTTTCTTCCGGTAACAATATTGAAGTATTGGAATTAGGAGTTTATAGGCCTAAAATGGAATCCAGGCTCGAACTTTTTAATGGAGAAGTAGGTTATATAGTGACTGGCAATAAAGATGTATCTCAATGCCGCGTTGGGGATACTATTGCCGGTATGAATGTAGTAGATGCATTGCCGGGCTATAAGGAAATTAAGCCTTCGGTTTATGCCAGTTTTTATCCGGTTGATGCTTCTGAATATATGGAATTAAAAGACGGACTGGATAAATTAAAATTAAATGACGCCTCTTTATTTTATGAACCTGAAAGCTCAAAAGCCCTGGGAAGAGGTTTTAGATTGGGATTTTTAGGGCTTTTACATCTTGAAATTGTTCAAGAAAGGTTAAAGAGGGAATATAATTTAGATTTAATTATTACCACTCCATCGGTATCATATAAAGTTTTATTGAAAGATAATGAGCAAATCACTATTTATACGCCTAGTGAATTGCCTGATAGAAGTTTAATCCAGCAAATGAGCGAACCTTGGGCCAAAGTAGATGTTATTATGCCAGCTGATTATATTGGGGGAGTAATGGATTTGATGCAGAAGTATCGTGGGGTTTATAAAAATACTGAATATATTTCTTCCGGAGTTGAAAATTCTCGCGTGATACTACATTACGAAGCTCCTCTGGCATCATTAATAATTGATTTCTATGATAATTTAAAAAGCATTACTTCAGGATACGCTTCAATGAATTATGAAATAATCGGATTTCAGGTATCTGATTTATTGCGCCTGGATATATTGGTGGCGGGGGACATTGTGGAAGCATTTTCTAGAATCGTGCCAGCCGATGTCGCATTTAAAGAAGGCAGAGCCATGGTAAAAAGACTGAAGGATATAATTCCGAGACAAAATTTTAAAATTACTTTACAAGCAGCCATTGGTGGAAAAATATTAGCGCGAGAAGATGTTTCTGCATTTCGCAAGGATGTAACGGAAAAGCTATATGGCGGAGATGTTACTCGCAAAAGAAAATTATTAGAAAAACAAAAGAAGGGCAAAAAAAAGATGAGAGAGGTCGGCAATGTTGAAATTCCTCAAGAGGCGTTTTTGAAAATGCTAAAAAAATAACAGAATATATTAAATTTCTGCTATTTGTGTTATTTTATAATCAATTAAGCGAAAAAGGGAAAGATTAGCCATACAAGCATACATACTATGGTAATACTCACAAGTCCGAACCAGATTATCTTTTTTGTAGTTTTTGGTTTCATAAAATTATTTTATCTTTAACAAAATTATCATAATATATTTAAAGAGTCAATTGGTATTAAATGAAACTTTTTACACAAGAACTAAAAGAAGGCGAAAATATTATTAGAATTATTCATAAACATTGGGCAAGTTTTATCGTCCCTTCCTTTAGGATATTGCTGGGTTTTTCTGTGTCATTTTTTTTTAGCGCATTTTTATTTTCATTTAAGTGGGGCTTGTTGATATTTATCCTTCTTTTTGTTATAGCATTGGTTTATGCGGTAGATATTTGGATGAAATGGTATTTTGATTTATTTGTATTAACAAATTACCGAATTTTAAATATAGATCAAAAGGGTATTTTTACCAGAGAAGTATCGGAAGTGACTTATAAAAATGTTCAAGGCGTCAATTATGAGCTAACTGGCATCTTTGCAATGCTTTTTAATTATGGTACAGTAAAAATCCAAGCGATCGGAATTAAAAATTTAATAAAAATAGAATCGGTCGAGAATCCAAAAAATTTACAGGAATTGATTTTGAAAATAAAAGAAAAGTCTGAGAATCAAGAGAAAATGAGCGCGAGTGAATTGATCAATTTTATTACAAAAGCTAAAAGCAGCTTAAATGAAAAAGAACAGAAAATGATTCAAGAAAAAAACACTTTTAAATTTAAAGAAAAAGAAGTAAAAGATGAATAATTTTAATCGCAATGGGATCGCCAAAAAAAAGACGGCAATTAAGCTTTTGATATTTTTTGGTTTTGTTATGATCATATTTACATCATTCGGTTTAGGTAAGGAATTGGTTAGAAGGCAAAAAATTAATAATGAAATCGAAGAGGTAAAAAGGGAAATTGAATCTTTGGAAAAGAAAAATAAGGAATTGGGGCAGTTGATTGAATATTTGAACACTGACTCATTTAAAGAGATTCAGGCCAGGCAGAATTTAGGTTTTAAAAAAGAAGGTGAAAAGGTAATTTCGATAGAATCGGGCGATAGCGGCTTAAATTATGAGAATGAAGCTAGTTTTGAAGTACCAATTAAAACCGAAACAAGCAATTTAAAGAAATGGTGGGATTATTTATTTCAAAATAAAGAAGCATAAATGCCAGAGAATAATGAACAAATAATTCAGAAAAGAAAATTTAAATTTTTTAGGTATGGAATATATTTATTAGTCGTTTGTTTGTTGCTAATAATTATGAACGGCGTAGGCATATATAAATATAATTGGCAGGGAAAAGTTACTATGGCTTTAGCTGATTATTTTCCTTATCCCGCCGTGATAGTAAATAATAATATTATTAGTTTTGAAGAGTATATTGATAATTATCAAGTAATAAAATATTTTAATGAAAATCAGGTTTCAGAAAGTGAAGTTTTTCAAATTACTGAAGAGGAATTAAAGGTTGAGGTGCTTAATAAATTAATACTGAATAGGATAGTTGCGCACCTTGCAGATTTAAATGGAGTGAGTGTTTCTAAAGAAGAAATAGATTACGAGCTGAATAATATTAAAAATAATTTAAGCGAGGGGGATAATCTGGAAGACCGGTTGACTGCCATGTACGGAATGTCAGAGGATGACTTTATTAAAAAATTACTAAGCCCAGAAATTTTATATTCTAAATTGCATCAAAAATATATCAAGGAAGACAATATTGACAGAGATGCGAAGTTGAAAAATAATAATCAAAAAATTATTGCTCAAGATATTTTAGATAAGATTAGACAAGGAGAAAACTTTGAAGAAATAGCAAAAAAAGAAAGCGATGATGAAATTACTAAAGAGTATGCTGGAGATTTAGGATTTTTTGGCAAAGGAGAAATGGTTCAAGAATTTGAGCAAGCTGCTTTTAACTTGAAGATTGGCGAGATAAGCGAAGTAATTGAGACTAGTTATGGCTTCCATATAATTAAAGTTACTGATAAAAAGGAAGATGCCGAAGGAGTAGAAACGACCAGAGCGTCACATATTTTAATTAAAACAAGCGATAATTATAACGAGTGGCTACGAGTCAATATGACCGATGCCAGGGTAATTGTATTGGTTCCGGGGTTTATCTGGCAGAATGGCCAAATAACTTTAAAATAATTTGATAAAAAAACAGCACGGAAAAAGAGGCTGTTTTTTTAATTAATTAATCTAAGTCTAAATTTAAATTGGCGCAATATATTTTATCTGTATTTTAACATCTATTCGCACCTAAGCCCACGACCAGAGTCGAACTGGTTACCTATGCTTTACGAAAGCATTGCTCTACCAAATGAGCTACGTGGGCTAAGGTTCGGATAAATTTAACCAATAATGGCGTTTTCAAAATCAAATAATATAACAATGAATATAAGCCTAGGATTAAAAAGATTATAATAGAAATATTATATATTTGATATAATTAACAATCAAGATAAAGATAATCAATTGAGATAAAGTCGGAAATTTGATATAATGAATAAAATAAGTAATTTATAATAAAATGTTTACTATTGAGAATATCAAAAAATTAAATGAGATAAAGAGCAATAAATACAACTATGTAAGTTTATATCTAAATTTAGATCAAAAAAACAACTCTACTGAAAAGATTAACATTAAATTAAAGAATCTATTAACAAAGGTTGAAGATGAGCTGACAGCTGGGCAGATCGATAAAATAAAAAAACAGGTCCCAAAAAGCATAATTAATAGAGCCAGGGGGGTAGTTTTTTTTGTTGGTAAGGCTGATGATAAATGGTTTTTCTATGAATTTAAAAAACCCATGGCGTCAGCGGTATTTGTGGAACATAATCTACATTTAGCACCTCTGCAAAAATTAATTGATGAGCATGAAAGATATGCCGTTATGGTTGCTGATAAAGAAAAGACAAAAATATTTGTGGTTTATATGGGAGAAATAGAAGAAATGAGAAATATTAGTGAATACTTCCCGGGGAGGCATGCGCAGGGAGGATGGTCGCAAAAAAGATATCAGGGACATGTAGATGAACATTCAACACATAATTTAAAAAATTTTATTGCTGCTCTCTATTCAATTTGGAAAGAGAAGAGATTTGATCGATTAATTTTAGGCGGTACTGATGAAATAATAGCGCAATTGAAAGAAAATCTTCCAATAGAATTAAAAAATGTTATTGCGGGAGATTTCAAAATTGAGTTATTTAAATCAACACAAAAAATTCTTGATAAGGCGTTGGTAATAGCGGAACAGGCAGAGAGAGAAAAGGAAAAAGAATTGATAATGAAATTGGAAAATAATTTAGGGGATGGCAATAAAGCAGTTTCCGGCGTTAGAGATGTTTTAGATAATTTAAATAATAAAAAAGTTTTACAATTGATAGTCCATGCGAAAATGGAGCACAAGGGTTATTATTGCATGGCTTGCGATTTACTTTTGTTGGAAAAAAATTGTTCTTGCGGAGGGGAAGCTATGGAGGTTGATTTGATGGACGAGATGGTACAAAAGGCGCTTGATCAGAATGCCGAGGTGCAATTTGTTGAATGGGAAGATAAAATGGATAAATTGGGTAATATCGGAGCAATATTAAGATATTAAATTTTAATATGATTTTTCGAGATCGAGAAGAAGCGGGTGAAAAACTGGCGCTTGAGTTAAAAAAATTTAAGAAAAAAACCGATACGGTGGTTTTAGCTTTGCCGCGCGGAGGGGTTGTATTGGGTGATAAAATTTCCAAGATTCTAGGTTTACCTTTAGATATTGTAGTGCCTAGAAAGATTGGCGCTCCGAGTAATCAAGAATATGCGATTGGCGCAATTACTGAAGATGGGCTGGGGTTATTTAATGACGAGGAAATTGATAACTTGTATATTGATAAAAATTATATTGTCCGCGAAGTAGAAAAAGAAAAAAAAGAAGCGCAAAGGCGCGTGGTATTATATCGGGGCAGTAAAAATAAATTAGCATTAAAATCTAAGGAAGTTATAATCGTGGATGATGGCATTGCAACCGGATTAACAATGATGGCAGCGATAAAATCCATTCAAAATAAAAATCCTCGAAAAATTATTGTTGCCGTGCCGGTTTCTGCCAGCGATTCTTTAAAAAAAATTAAACCTATGGTAGATGAGATCATTTGCTTGCATATTCCGCCATTTTTTGGAGCAGTAGGGGCTTTTTATCAGAATTTTAATCAGGTGGAAGATGATGACGTTATCGCGATTATGAGAAATAGAAATTAAATTTAAATATGAAAAAAAATACTAAGAAAAAAATTAGAGAACAAGAATTTGAGCAAATTACTAAAATACCAGTAAAAGGTAAAAAGGGCGGGAGAATGAGTGATATTACTTGGAGAATATTTCGCATCATGGCGGAATTTATTGAAGGATTTGAATTTATTTCCGAAACAAGCAGAGAAGTAACAATATTCGGTTCAGCGCGGACAGACAAGAAAAATAAATGGTACCAAGAAGCAGAAATGCTGGGCAAAATTTTAGGACAAAATAATTTTACAGTTATTACCGGAGGCGGTCCGGGAATAATGGAGGCAGCCAATAAAGGCGCTAAAGAAGCCGGCACTATGTCAATTGGACTGAATATTCAATTACCGCAAGAACAGAGAATAAATCCCTATGTTACCAAGGGGAAAGGATTCTATTATTTTTTTACCCGCAAAGTCATGATGGCGGCATCTGCTCAGGCGTACGTTTTTTTCCCGGGAGGGTTTGGAACCTTGGATGAGTTTTTTGAAATTATCACTTTGGTGCAAACCGAAAAGATTGTCAAAATACCGGTAATTTGTATTGGTAAAGATTATTGGAGCAAACTGGATAAATTTATTGGACAAGTGATATTAAATGGATATAAAAGTATTGATGCGCAAGATAGAAAAATTTATCATATTGTAGATAGCGCCGAAGAAGCATATGAGTTGATTAAAGACTCTGAGGAAAGAACAATTTTCTAAAAAACATTATAAAAAGAATCACTTAAATCAAGGTGGTTCTTTTATTTATTGATAACAAGGCAAGTTTTGCTTTATAGACAAGCATAAAATCAGATATGGTTGGATGAGTTATTAATTAATTATGCATAATTAATGTTTCAGAAAAATGACATTATAATTTTTAATGCTAGCCAATAAAATTAAAATATTTTAAAATAGAAATATGTTTAATTAATATTATAATAAGAATATTTTTAAATTACGAATATGTCAAATAGACCCAAAAAATGGATAATAGTGGAAAAAGCTGAAGCATCTCATTATCTTTTTGCCGCTTCCCCTTTGTTGAGCATGACTAAAGATATGGAATCTGTCGGGTTTTCAAATATTGGCTTTGGCGTCGTGGAGTATATAAAAGAAAAGGCGAGCTATATCTTTCCAAGAAAAATATGGGCGGATGCCGGCGATAAATATTTAAAAATAATTTTAAATGATCCTAAGCTGATCAAAAAAATATTTTTTATTAGTGAAAAGTTTTCACAAAAATTGTTTGAATATGGCCGATATTTATTATCTGTAAATTTAAAAGATAAAGGCAATGAAGAATTGGGCAGTTTATATGAAAAATTTGAAGAATTGCACAACCAAGCTCATTTTCGGCGAACAATATTTTGGGTAATGGAAACACCCAAAGAAATATTTTCTAAATATGTTATAAATCTTTTAAAAGAAAAAATAAAGCAGCAAAAATTAAAATTGCAACCAGAAGTGGTATTTGCCATTCTGGCTACTCCGCTTATAAAAAACCATGTTGCTCAAGAAGAGCAGGAATTTATAAAGACTGTTTTAAAATTAAAGGATCTTGATAATATTAACGATGGAATATTAAACAAAAAACTAGAAAAACATTATAAGAAATATTGCTGGCTTCCGTATGGCATGTCTGGACCGGCCTGGGATAAGAGATATTTTGTAAAAAACGCCAAAAAATATTTAATCAAAGATAAGGCTGAAATTATTGAAAGGCTGCGGTTTTTAGAAAATCAGGTAAATCATATTAAAAAACAACAAGAAAAATTCTTGAAGCTTTTAAAACTTGATAAAGACATTATGGAATTGATAAACATTGCCAGAAAATCTATTTACATAAAGAGTTTAAGCAAAGAAGCTCTATTTTATGGATTTTATGCCAGTGAAAATTTAATAAAAGAGATTGGAAATAGATTGGGAATCAACGTTGCTTTAGTTCGACGCATGCTCCCTTGGGAAATTAAAACGGCCTTAAAGTTAAGTAAGGTGGATGCTGAAGAGTTAAAACAAAGATATAAATATAGCGTTCAATATGCTTATCGGGGTAAAACTAAAGTTTTTATAGAAAAAGAAGCGAAAAATTTTATAAAATCAATTGATGTAGAAATCGAAAAAGGAATAGATCGAAAAATAATCCAATTAATAGGCGTATGCGCTCAACCGGGCAAAGCAATAGGAAACGTTAAAATTATTAATAACGCAAAAGATCTAAATAAAATGAAAAATGGAGATATATTAATTTCAAAAATGACTGATCCGGAGATAATTGCGGCGATGAAAAAGGCTGGAGCGGTCGTTACCGATATGGGAGGAATTACATGTCATGCGGCGATTGTTTCCCGCGAACTTGGCATTCCTTGCATTATCGGTACTAAATATGCCACTAAAATTTTTGAGGATAATAATAAGGTAGAAGTTGATGCCGATAAAGGAATAATAAAAAAAATATGATTATTGATCCCAAGAAAGAGCTATTTAAATGGGGCCCGATAGATTTTAAGATTTTATATGGTTCCTGTTTTATGAAAGTGGTTTTAACAAGCACTAAAAAATTTTATAAGTGGGCATGGCCTTCATACTTAGTTCTTTATCAAGACGGGCGCGGTTTGTGGATAAATGAAATGAAAGCGCTGCAAGGTGTTGGACTGAAATATTTTAGTTATTATTTATTGGACAAAAAATTTTATTTGCAGCATTGGAGCAAGTATCAGCAATGGATAAAAGATTACCAAAAAATTTCTCGTGAGTTGGAAAAAATAAATTGGAAGGATATATCCGATCAGAAATTATATAATCATTTAAAAGAATTTTACGATTTTAATCTGAAATTTTGGATTATTGTCCATGTGCCGGAAATTGCCAATTGGGGCGGAGAATATTTATTAAGGCAAAAGTTGAAAAAATTATTTAAAGATAAAGCAGACGAATATCTGGAGATATTAAGCGCGCCGATTAAGCCTTCATTTTTCCAAACTGAAGAGTTGGATTTATTAAAATTGGCTAATATAAAAGACAAGGATGATTATTCTAAAGCCTTGAAAAAACACGCGATAAAATATTATTGGCTATTAAATAGCTATGGCGGAAACCGTGTTTTAAAGAGTGGATACTTTGATAAAAAATTACAGGACTTATTAAAAGAAAAAAGCGCTAAAATAAGAATTGATGAAATAAAAAATAACATTAGAAATAACAGCCTAAGAAAGGAAAGGTTGATAAAAAAAATAAAATTAAATAGTGAAATTATTTATATCGCAAAGCAGCTGAGTGAATGTATTTGGTGGCAGGATCACAGAAAAGCGTATATTTGGAAAATGAACTATTTTTGGGATTTATTTATTGGCGAAATAGCAAAAAGGAGGAAATGGGACTTAAAAAAATTACAGTGGATGTGGCCGTATGAACTCTTAATTTTATTAAAAGAACCAAAAAAAATAAATAAGGCGGAAGTCGGAAAAAGGTTGAATTATTATATGCTATATGGCAAAAACGATAATTTACAAATTGAAGTCGATCATATTATAATAAAAAAATATTTGAATATATTTTGGCCGAAGACGAAAATTAAGGTAAAAATAATAAAGGGTACGGTTGTCAGCACGGGAAGTAAAAATAAGGTGTCTGGAGTTGTAAAAATCATTAAAGATCCTTTTAAAGATAACAATAAAATGGAAAAAGGCGATATTTTGGTGGCCAGTATGACATCGCCTGAATATATTATAGCGATGAAAAAAGCAGCTGCTATCATTGCCGATGAGGGTGGTATGACTTCTCATGCCGCCATTGTATCTAGAGAGCTTAATATTCCGTGCATAGTGGGTACGAAAATTTCTACCAGAGCTTTGAAAGACGGCGATAGGGTTGAAGTTTATGCTAAAAAGGGAATAGTTACAAAAATCAAATAAAATTAATTTATGTCAGAATATCGTGAAATACCCACTTCTCCTGAAGTAAAAGAACAGGAAATAAGGCCAGAGACAAGGGTTATTCTTCATTTTATGCGTCATCAAGAAAAAGATAAAGCTTTGCCGGGGCAATCGGATAAAGATATTCAGTTAACAAAAGCTGGTAAGCAAGCTGCGATTAATAAAAGCTTGAAACTAAAATCAAAACCAGAAGTTGCATGGGCGGCAGGAAGTGATCGAGTTCGATCTGGTCACACAGCTTTATTACAAATGGCAGGAGAAAAAGCAGGTTTAACAGCGGATATGAGTTATGATGAAGCAAAGGCTCAAATTGAAAAAGAAATGTCTTATGGTGAGAAGGTTGTTATATTGCCAGAACTAAATTTTATGTGGGAGGGAAATGAGAAATTTAAACATGCAGCTCATCAAGCATTTAGTGAGGGGAGGGCTTTAGAATTTATACTTAATGAAAGCGATAATTTAGTTAGAGGCTTAAGGGATGATGAGAGTTCGTCATATTCAAGGCAAGCAGCAGGCTATGTTTCTCTAATTGCACGGGAAATGAGAATGGCCAATAATTTTAATCGTATTGTTTCAAAAAAACCTGATGATTATTCAAAATTCGGCAATACATTAGAAAGATTTTTTGGAACTCACCAAACAGTATCAGAGTGCTTTTATATGAAAGTATTAGAAAAAATTAAGGGTATTAAGGCAGTTAAGGAATTTATTGAAAAACTTAAACAAGCAAAAGGAGATGGTAACGGCTTTGGTTATGGAGAAGGATTTGATATAATAATAATTAATAGTAGTGAGGGCCAAAAAATTGTCTTAGAAGGCGAGTATGGATTTGAAGATATGGAGCTTAGTCCGAAGATATTGGCAGATATAATTGAGGATGCTAAAAATTTAGATAAATAATAAATATTTTAAAATATGACGATAGAGAAATTTAAAGCAGACGACTGGATAGTTTATTGGGCCGGTGGCTTTAGCTTATTAAGCGATTCATATTTTGGTAAACAATATATGAGAAAGCCCTATATGCCAAAAGTTGACATGTTTATTCCCCGGGTCGCTTTTCTTTACAAAGAAGGACTTACTACGGCCTGTATTCGCAAGTCAGATAAAATAAAATTTTGTAATGAGGTAAAAAGTTCAATTGAATCCGGTGAGCTTTCTATTTACAAAATTTGTGAGTTATTAAAAGAAGAAACTGATAATTACTTAGCGATTATAAATCGTGACGAGGGGAAAGAAGTTACCTTCAAAGAGTTTAGAGAATATATTGATGCATTATTTAATTATTATTCACCCCACGTCGTAGTGAAAAATATCATTGATGTTTTTAGCGAAAAAGAGAAGGAAAAATATTCAAAGATGATGGAGGAAGCTCGTGTTTACGCAGAGCCGGTTTTTACCCGTTCGGAAGAATATATGGATGCGTTAGTAAAAATTATAAGCAAAAAAACTGGGTATAAATCAGATTTGATTTTAGCAATGCTGTCAGAAGAATTTGAAGAATATTTAAAAAATGGAAATTTACCTCAGAAAAATATATTACAAAAAAGGCATCAAGAAAGCATTTTAACTTTTAACAAAGGCATGAGAGAATCATGGCTAGGGTTGGAAGCCATAAACTTAAAAAAAATCATTCTTGGAGATGAAGACGGCGATGAAGTTAAGGGTCAGGCTGGTTATTCTGGATTTGTAAGGGGAAAAGTCCGAGTAATTTTAGATCCGACTTCAGTAGCTGATTTTAATGATGGAGATATTTTAGTGGCAGAAATGACACGACCAGATTATTTACCACTGATAAAAAAAGCCGCGGCTGTTGTAACTGATGCTGGAGGAGTATTATGTCATGCGGCAATTATCACGCGGGAAATGAAAAAGCCTTGTGTAATTGGAACCAAAATTGCTTCTAAAGTATTTAAGGACGGCGATGATGTAGAGGTTAATGCAGACAAGGGGATTGTTAGAAAGTTATAATTGTTAATATTATGAGAAAAATTATTTTAAAAGCATTGCCGGTAATTTTTTTTATAACCGCACTATCGCTGCTGGGAGTTTATATTATCGCTCCTTTTTTTGAAAAAAAAGAAGATCTAAATCCAAAAGTGGCAGAAGAACAAGAAATTAAAAATGAGTCTGAACAAGAAAATGATACAATATAAAATAGTATGTATTTATGTTATAATTATTCTGAAAAAAATATAAAACAATAATGCATGTAGAACCCATTAATCAAGATCGGATACTTTTTCCACAGATTCTTGGCAAAAGATCAAAAAATACTCATAAAAAAGCCTGCGGGAAAGTATTTATTATCGCAGGGTCTCGCAATATGACCGGTGCGGCTGCGCTTACCGCTAAGGCGGCTATGCGTTCCGGAGCGGGATATGTTACTTTGGCATTTCCGGAAAAATTGGCTAATATTTATCGAGAATTGCTTTTAGAAGTAACAACAGTGCCGTGTCTCCAAACAAAGGCGGGCACGTTGAGCGAAGAGGCATTGGATTTATTGATTAAAAAATCAAAAGGATATGATGTAGTGGCAATCGGCCCCGGATTATCTCAAAATAAAGATACTGCGCAGCTAATAAGGAATTTTATTCTCAAGGTCCAAAAACCGCTGGTAATAGACGCGGATGCTCTAAACGCTTTAAAAAATAATGCTGGTATTTTAAAAAAAAGAATTAAAAAGACCATTATTACTCCTCATCCTGGCGAGATGTCAAATCTAAGCGGCCTATCCATTAATGAAATTCAAAATGATCGAGATGGCATTGCCCGTAGATATGCCAAGGAATGGAAGGTGATATTGGTATTAAAGGGGTATCATACCGTAATTGCGTATCCCGATGGCCGCACCATAATTAATATGACCGGCGGACCGTCTCTTGCTACTGCCGGAACCGGCGATGTTTTGCTGGGGGTAATAGCGGCATTCTGGGCTGATAATATTAAAAAACCCTTTGACGCAACTTCCACCGCAGTATATTTACATGGTTTGGCGGGAGATGTTGCGACAGAAAAAATTGGTGAAAAATCTGTAATTGCTTCTGATGTTATTGATATTTTGCCGGAAGTGATCAAAATTGCTCAGGAAAAAATTTATGAAAAGCAGGACGAATAAATTATTGGTTTTTTTATTTATTGATAAAATTTATTTAGGACGAGGTTATTTGAAATTGTTGTTTATATAGGTAATCCTGCTATATCCAGGGTAGTTACGAATTCTTAGCAGTAATGTTGGTAATATTAAAATTTCATAGTATTATACAGTAAAATTCAATAGAGAGATCATTAAATAAAATCAAGAAGATAAAAAGAAAATTAACTTGCTAAATACCGAAGGTCTTACTATATTAACTAATAAGACAATAAAATTTTCTCAGAATTTATATCAATTTAAATAGGCAATTGAAAAAGAAAACAAAAAAACAAAAAAACAAATACAACATGCCATTTGTCATAATTGAAACAGTCTCATTTTTGATTACACAGTTTTTAGGATTATATATTGGCTATGTTTTATTTAATATTGAAGAAGTGAGACAGATTATTGAAGAACAGGATATCTCGATTCTTAATTTTATAATTTCCTTTTCAATTGGTACTGCCTTACTTTTATTATTGATAAAATATGCAAAAAAGGAAACATTTTTTAAATTAATTTTTTATTTCTTGCTGTTTTTTGGAATTTTAACTTTTTTTGATGTTTTTATACCTCTAGAAATTAATTTGCTTTTGACTACGATATTAATTATAATAAGGTATTATAAAAAGAATGTATTTTTACACAATTTGACATTGATTTTATCCATTATCGGTATTAGTTCATATTTAGGTTTAGGCTTATCGGTCACACAGACTTTAATAATTCTACTTATTCTGGTTATATATGATTTTATTGCGGTGCATAAAACCGGCCATATGGTGGAAATGTTTACTAAGATGGCGGAAAAGGGAGCAATGTTTTCTATTATAATCCCCAATAAAATAAGATTGCTTTTTGCCAATATGGACAAAGCAAAGCCCGGCGATCATTTCTTGTTTTTAGGTACGGGGGATCTAGCTTTCCCAATCGTATTTTCAGTATCGGCTTTAAAGTTTGGCATGTTGCATTCGATATTAATTATTGTTGGCGCTTTTGCGGGATTGATAGTAATAAATTTGTATCAAAAATATGCTAAAAATGCTCAAGCGATGGCAGCTCTGCCTCCTATCGCAGGAGGCGCGGCGATTGGATTTATAATTGCTATGTTAATAACCCTATAAAATGAAATATTTTAGAAAAATTAGCGTAATTATTTGCATTATCAGTTTATCCGCAATTTTATTTACTATGAATCATACTAAAGCTGCTTTAAATTTTGGTAGTGAAATGGTTATAAGAACCGCTACTACATATCAGAATGATGTTACCGCGCTATACGATGGTCGTTTTGTTGCAGCTGTTAGATCGGGTTCAGTTGTTAGAACTGGCACTGTTCGCTATTGTGATCATACGGGAACAACGATAACTTCTTGCTCTACCGTTGTAACATTCAATAATGCTAATACGGGATATATTCAAATAGCCAGATTAACAGATACGAGTTTTGTAATAGTATATAATGATATGGGGAGTTATGATTATGGTACGGCGGTATACGGAAGTATTAGCGCTGGCACTCTAACTGTAGGTAGTGAATATAAATGGGGTACTAGTCCCGGCGTAGCTGTAGTTGAGCCACACGTTGATCGATTATCAGATACAAAATTTGTTGTGACTTATAAGCAAACTTCTGACGGTGATGGTTATTCGGTAATTGGGGATATCACTGATGTTTCAAACAAAATAATAACTTTTGGGTCACCAGTAAAACATAAAGATGCCGGAGCGGGCGTTGATCGAAACGTTGTCGCCTCCTTAGTTGAAGATTCGAATTTTAAGTTCGTCGTTGCATATCATGATTTAGAAGCAACAAGCGATGGAGCGGCTAAAATTGGCACTGTCTCGGGTAATGTTATAACATTCGGAGGATCGGAAACAGTTTTTGACACTGGAGCTGTTCAGCGAGAGATGATTGATAAATTAAATGATAATAAATTCGTTATCTCATATAGTGATAATGCGGATTTAAGTAGAGGTTATTCAATTATTGGTGAAGTGTCTGGCAATTCAATTATTTTTGGAACCAGAGATAAATTTAATGATGCCGCAACTGACCATATCGATGTTGCGGCCCTCAATGAATACACTATTAATGTGGCTTATACGGATGTAGGAAATAGTTCATATGGAACTTCAATAACCGGTATTGTTACTAATGATGTAATATCTCATGGTTTAGCCAGTGTTTATAATTCAAGTACAACTCAATACAATCATATTTCTTATATTCCCAACACTTCCCAGCTATTTATTATAACATATAGTGATGGCGGAAATTCAAATTATGGTACCGCCATTATTGGACAAGAAGACGCGCCGGGAGGACCGGCGGTACCGGAATTTACTTCTTGGGTGATGAGAATAATAGTAGGAACTTTAGGATTTATGGCGGTGATATTTTTTGGTATTTTTATAAAAAAAAAATTAGATAGTCGAAAAGACAAAAAATAAGTTGCTTTTCCACAGTTATTGGTTTGACTTATTTTTTTAATGTATTATTTTAATATAACAAGCTTAAATATTTTAATGATTGAAGTTAAGGATTTATCAAAAAAATATGGCAGTTTTCAGGCGCTTGACAAAGTGTCTTTTAAAGTTGAGAAGGGGGAAGTAGTCGGTTTTCTAGGGCCTAACGGCGCGGGCAAAACTACTACAATGCGTATTTTAACCGGATACTTTCCGCCGACCAGCGGTGTAGTGAAAATTGGCGGATATAATATATTAGAAGATTCTTTGGCAATCAGAAAAATGATTGGCTATCTCCCAGAAAATAATCCCATTTATCTTGATATGGACGTGGAGGATTTTTTAAAGTTTATCGCTAGCTTAAAAAATGTAGCTAAAGAAAAAAAACCCAAGCATCTTAAAAAAATTATTGAAGTTTGCGGCTTGGATGAAGTGAAAAGATCGAGGATTAAAAGCTTATCAAAGGGATATAAACAGCGTGTTGGTATCGCGCAAGCCTTAATTGGCGATCCGGAATATTTAATTATGGATGAGCCGACAATCGGGCTTGACCCCAAGCAAATTATCGAAATCAGAGAACTTATAAAAAATTTAGGTAAAGAAAAGACCATTATTTTGAGCACCCATATTTTGCCGGAGGTGTCTGTTACTTGTTCTCGGGTGATAATTATTTCACGCGGTAAGATTGTGGCTGAAGATACACCGGATAATTTGGAAAATAAAGTTTCGGGAGTTGCCAAAGTTTTACTTACCATCAAAGGCCCCGGAGATAGCATAAAAACTATATTGACCGGAATTGATGGCGTTATAAATGTAAATATACTAAAAATGCATCAAGGTGATTTGATTGATATAGAGGTAGAATCACAAAAAAATATAGACGTAAGAAGCAAGCTGGCTCAAGTGGTAGTCGGCAACAATTGGCATCTGTTGGAAATGCGCCGAGAAGTCTTAGGCCTGGAGGAAATTTTCTTAAAACTAACCACTAAAGAATAATAGATTAAATATTAAATGAAAAATATTCTAACAATCGCATATAAGGAATTAAGGTCGTATTTTACATCTCCGATCGCGTATGTGGTTTTTGTGTTGTTTCTGATTTTATGTGGATATTTCTTTTCCGCGATTTTATTTGTTACCAAAGAGGCATCGTTAACCGGCGTGGCTTACAATATGATTATTACCCTGCTGTTCTTGATTCCGCTTATTACCATGAAGCTTTTCGCGGAAGAAAAAAAGCTAGGAACGCTGGAAATTCTTATGACTAAACCCGTCAAAGATTTTGAAGTGGTTTTAGGTAAGTTTTTTGCCGCTTTATCGTTATTTGGCTTAATGCTTTTATCTACTTTGGTATATGTTTTAATATTATTTAAATATGGAAACCCGGATATCGGACCGATTATTACATCTTATATCGGAGTATTTATGTGCGGGATGGCTTTTATTGCCTTGGGAATATTTGCTTCCACTTTAACCGAAAATCAAATAATTTCAGCCGTGATTGGATTTTCTTTTGTTTTACTTTTGTGGATTTTAAATTGGCTAGCCGGTTATGTTGGTGAAAGTATGCAAAATTTGTTAAATTATTTGGCGCTTTCAACGCACTTGGATGATTTTATTAAAGGAGTGGTGGATATTAAAAATTTGTCTTATTATCTTAGTTTTGTAGTTTTTTGGCTATTTGCCAGTATAAAAGCTATTGAAGTAAGAAAATGGAAATAAAAATATATTATGGAAGAAAAAACAGAAATAATTGAAAAAAAGACCGGCAAGGCCACAAAGGTGAAAGAGTTTTTTAAGTTTAAATGGCTTATTAAGCTTTTAGGCTTGCGCCAGACAAAATACGGTAGCAATACCTTTTTAGCTTTAGTGGTTATGTTGGGGATATTGATTTTAGTGAATTTTATCGCTCAAAAGGAATCTATCCGTTGGGATTTAACTAAAATAAAAAAGTATTCACTATCGGATCAAACTTTAAAAGTTTTGAATAATATTGATGAAGATATAAAAATTATCGGATTTTTTCAAACCAATAATTCACAAAGAGGAGAAGTTGAAGATTTGATTAATGAATATAAGGCAAAAAATAATAAAATTTCTATTGAATTTATTGATCCCGATGTAAAACCGGCCGAAGCATTAAAATTTGGCATTACCAGATATGGCACGCTGATTTTTGAGCAAGGAGATAAAAAAGAACAGGCCTTGACTTACTCCGAAGCCGATATCACTTCCAGCCTTTTAAAATTATCACGCGATGAAATCAAGTCGATATACTTCTTATCAGGCCATAATGAAAAGGATATTGATGCAATGACGGAGTTAGGCTATGCAACAATTAAAGATTTATTAGAGCGAGAAGGATATGTGGTAAAAAAGCTATCTTTAATTACAGAGAAAAAAATACCAGAAGATGCTGATGTAATAGTTATCGCCGGACCCAAGGAGAAGGTTCTCGATAAAGAGCAGGATTTACTGCGAAAATATTTAGATGATGGTGGAAAGATGATGGCACTGATTGATCCGTCAACCGAGATAAAATCAAAATCAAATTTAAGTGATCTATTGTATAAATGGGGAGTGGAGATTGAGGACGGCGTCGTGATTGATCCCGCAAAATATTTTTGGACGGATGTCGGCAGTCCAGTGATTGAAAAATGGGAAAATCATCAGATTACCTCTAGTATATCCCCGGCGTTTTTTTCCGGTGTAGCCAAGGTAGATCAGGCGGCCGAACATCCAAAAAATGTGGAAGTCCAGCCCTTAGCCAAAACTTCAAGTGATTCTTGGTTGGAAAAAGAATTGACATCGGGCAAGGCTAAATACAATGAAGGTCAAGATGTGAAAGGTCCTATTTCGATCGCTTTAGCGGTCCAAGGCATAAATAAAGAAGAGGAACAGGCTGATTCCGAGGAAAAGAAAGAAACGGAAAATAATAGTCCGAGAATTGTAGTAATGGGAGATTCCGATTTTGCTAATAATATTTTTGCTAATTCCTTGGGTAATTTTGACCTTTTTATAAATTCAATAAATTGGTTGGCAGAAGAAGAGGATCTTATATCAATCAGGCCAAAACAAGAAGAGCAAAGGACAGTAACCTTAACCGGTTCACAATCAAAATTAATTTTCTATTTGACGGTAATCGGCATGCCCTTAATTATAATTATTATTGGTATCGGAGTTTGGATGGATCGCAAAAGAAAAACGAAAAGATAAATTACAATGTCATCAAAAAAATTTAGAACTACATACATATTAATCGCAATTTTTGCAGTATTGTTCTTATTTGTTTATTTTTATGAAAAAGATCGTCTTGTAAAGGACCCGGAAGAAATAGAAACTTATCAAATTATTCAAATTGAAGAAAGTGAAATTAAACAGATAAAATTCTCTTATGATAATAAGGAGACTATAGTCAAAAAAGATGGAGAGGATTGGAAAATAATCAAACCAATAAAATATAAGGCGCGCCAGCAAAAAATAAGTGATATAATAACTGAAGTGAATAATGCGGAGTCTGAACAGAAATTTGAATCAGATAATTTGGCTGAATATGGGCTAGATAATCCAACAACTGAAATAATATTCACTAAAAATAGCGATGAAGAAATTTCGTTGATTATTGGAAATTTAAATCCTCAACAAACAAAAGCATATATTAAAACTTCTCTAAATAATAAAATATATTTGGTAGACTCCATGTTTGAAAGTAGATTGAGGGTAGATGATGAAATACTTAAGGAAGATTAAATATTAAAGCCCAAAATAAGGGGCTTTTTAGTTATCTTGATATTATCTTAAATCTGGCTTATTTTATTTATGTAATGAATATTTATGAAAAAAGATAAAATATTGCATCTTATTGATAGCATGGCTCTAGTTCCGGTTCCGGCTCATTTTATTTCAGATATAATTAATGTAGAGCTGCCATTTTTGAAGAAATTTAAGTTTGGAAATAAAAGATTTAGTTTACCTGAAAAAATAATATTTGCTGAAAGCAATGGCTACGATGGAATTGAATTAACCCTATGGGGGCTTTTTGATGAGTATTGGCGAGTTAACGAACATAGAAAAGCCTTAATAATAAATTCCGGAATCAAGATTTATACATTTCATGGTTGTTTTGAGGGCTGTCCGAAATCTTTGCGAGGATATTATTTGAATTTGGCAGAAAAAAATCCTGATACATTTGCGGCAATAAGAGCGCAAATTGATTTAGTTAGTGAATTATCTCAAGAAGATCCAATACTGGTATTTCATCCGGGTTTTTGTCCAAAAGAAATTAGTCGCGAACAGGCGATAATAAACGTAATTGAAAATATTAATCCACATCTTGATTATGCTCAAGAAAAAAAAGTTGTGCTTACTTTAGAAAATATGGATTATAAGCCGGAAGGCAAAATGATTTTTTATGATTTTACTGATTTCGAAAATGTTTTTAGCAAAATAAATCATCCAAATCTTAAAATAACTTTTGATTGGGGGCATATGAATACCAATGCGTGCAATCCAGAAATAATGAGAAGGATAAGTAAAGAAAAAATTCATAATTTTGAGCATATTACAGAATTTATTGATAAAATTAATACAAAAATTATTCATGCGCATGTGCATTATAATAAGAGCCATTTGGGAGGAGAAATTAAGAAAAAAAGAAATTATATAAACGATTTGGTATATCTGGTATTTTTTTGGACTGAAACGGTAAAATTTTTAAATCAGGGGAATATTGGAATATCTGTTTATGATAAGCATTTGCCATTTAATAGAATTTCTACGGAATATTTAGAATCATATCAGAAATCAATTAAAAAATTGATTGAAAAAAGTTCGATTAGGGATTTTGGCTATATTACCCATGAAATATCTCCTCAAAAAATATTTAAATATTTCAATTTTATTGAAGAAGGCGCAAATTCTACAGACTTAATGGAGAGCTTAGAAATTTTTAGAAGTTTTATAAATGATTTGTATAGACAATTACCTCATTAAATGCAATTATTAGTTAATTCAACAAATAATTTTAAATTATGTCGGAAAACAGAGAAAAATCATACAAATCTAATTCTTTTTGGGTACCGGTGGCGATAATTATCGCTGGGGTTTTGATAGCTGCGGCAGTTGTTTATAGCAGTAAAATAAATGATACAGATATTGATGAAAGCTTAAAAGGCGCCTTGGAAGAATCATTGCCCGAAGAAGACAGTTTGGCGCCAGCGGAGCCGGGTTCAGAGGTAGTCGAAGTGGGTATTGATGATGATCCAACTTATGGCCCCAAAGATGCTAAAGTCAAAATCATTGAATTTAGTGATTATGAGTGTCCGTTCTGTTCTAGAAATGTGGCTACCATGGATAAAATTAAAGAAGAATATAAAGACCAAGTCAGCCTTACCTTTAGAGATTATCCCTTAGATTTTCATGAAAATGCGAAAATAGCATCATTGGCATCGCAGTGCGCTTTTGAGCAGGAAAAATTCTGGGAATATTATGAAAAATTATTTGAAAATCAGGATGCTTTGACTTCAAGTAATTTAAAGGCATATGCCAAGGAATTAAAATTAAACGAAAACAAATTTAGCGATTGCCTGGATAACAAAAAATATGAAGATGAAGTAGAAAAAGACATAGCTGATGGAGTAGATGCCGGAGTGACCGGAACTCCTGCTGTATTTATAAATGGACGAAAGGTGGTAGGTGCTCAGCCGTATGAAGTATTTAAAAAAATAATTGACGAGGAATTAGCAAAATAGAACATAGGCTATAATAAAAAAAGACTTTTATAAAGTCTTTTTTTATACACACCAAATAGTTTTTTTAATATGCTATTTATGATAAAATAAACAAAATAGTATATTTTGTGAAAAAAAATCAATATAAAAAATTTATTAGTTATTTATTGGTAAATACTGAAGTTTACGGCCCCGCCGTCCAGAATGAATTTTTGGAAATCAAGAAAATAGACAATGTGGGCGAGGTTTTATTAAATGGCAGAGTAGCCGAACATTCCTTTAAGGATATTTTTATTCCAGCTTGCGAGAAGCTATTTACCTATAAAAAGAATAGATTATCGGAACAAAAAAACAAATACCCCAATACTGTGGCATTGGGCATGACTATTTTTGATTTAGAAGCATTGAATTTGTTAAATCATATCTATGAGAAAGATCCTTACTATCAGGCGCGTAAGAAAAAAATTTTGATAATTGGGCAAAGTTATATGGCCAATGGAACCTTGAATAATAAGAGGTATTCAGAAAATTTAGAGGAAGATGTTCTGGAGCATATTGAATTTGATATTTTTATTGAAAGAAAAAGCCAAGATTATCAAATAATTTCCGGTTCTGAAAAGGGCAGTAATGTTCTGGATAATTTCGGATATAAAAATTACGACTATATTCAATTTGCCGGACCAATTCAAGAGCGCGGTTTGGATAACAGGATGGTAAAAATAAGAGATAAAATGAAAAATCATCATAATCAAAAAATTTGGGATGACTTAGGCAAAAGATGTATTGAGTGTGGGAAATGCACGATTGCTTGCCCGACATGTTATTGCTTTCGTATAGAAGATGAAGCTTCATTAGGAAAAAATAGTGGCTCAAGAATTAGATGCTGGGATTCATGTTTTTACCCGGAGTTTTCAGAGGTAGCCGGGGGACATAAATTTCTTAACAGTACAGCCGAAAGAATATATTTTTGGTATTATCACAAATTTGTACGTATTCCAGATCGGCTTAGTATTCCCGGTTGTGTGGGTTGTGGGAGATGCACCAGAGTTTGTCCTGTCGGCATTGATATAAATGAAACACTCGATAAAATCTTAAAATCTTAATAAATGTTTAATCCTTACCTGACTAAACAAGTTGAAATAAAAAAAATCTGGCGAGAAACAGAGGCAGTTAAAAGATTTATGGTTGAATTTAAGTCAATCAATGACCAAAAATATTTTAAATTTATTCCTGGCCAGATAATCGAATTATCGTTGCCTGGTTATAACGAAGCTCCTTTTGCTATCTGCTCTTCAGCTTTGAGTACTAATAATTTTCAGGTAACAATCAGGAAGGCTGGCAGACTAACTGGCGCTATTCATAATCTTAAAATTGGGGATGTTTTTGGAATCAGAGGGCCTTACGGAAACGGCTTTCCGATGGACAAAATTAAATCAAGAAATTCCTTGATTATTGCCGGTGGTATTGGTTTTATTCCTTTTCGATCTCTTTTAATGACAATTGGAGATGATAAAATAAATTATTCAAAACATCTTCAGATATTTTATGGCGCAAAGTATGAGAGCGATCTTTTATTTAAGTCTGAATATGCGCGTTGGAAAAAAATATTTGATTTTTATATAACGTTAGACCAGGGGCAAAGAAAAAAAATTTTAGGAGGCATGGTCTGCGATATTGGACTTATTACCAAATTAATCCAAAAAGTTCATGTCAATCCTGACTCAATCGCAATAATTTGCGGTCCGCCGGTTATGTGCCAATTTGTGATAAATGAACTTAAAAAGATAAATTTTAAAGATAAAGATATCTATCTTTCCTTAGAGCGAAAAATGGAATGCGGTGTTGGAGTCTGTGAACATTGCGCAGTTGGATCTAAATTTGTGTGCAAAGACGGCCCTATATTTCGCTGGTCTGAATTAAAAGATATCAAAGGAGCTGTATAGTATGTGCTTTTCTTTACCTGCAAAAGTAATTAAGGTGATTGATAAAAATTATATACAGATAATGCAAGGCGATAGAATGCGTAAAGTTAAGTCAGTTTTACTAAATAGTATCAAGGAAAACGATTGGGTTCTGATTAATGCCGATATGGCGATATCAAAGATTACATTTGAAGAAGCAAAAATAATTACTAAATATTTTAAGAAAAATGATTAAAAATATTATAAAAAAGACTGGAATAAAATTAGCTATAATGACGGCTTTGATTAGCGGATTTGCTGTTTTTTTTAATAAATTTGCAGTAACAAAAAATATTAATCCTTACCAATTTACCGCGCTAAAAAATGTTTTAGTGGGTTTTATTTTAACTCTGGTAATTTTAACTCCACCAGTGATTAAAAAACTCAAAGACATATCTAAAAATAATTGGTTAAAGCTTATCGCAATAGGTGTGATAGGAGGCAGCGTTCCCTTTTTGTTGTTTTTTAAGGGCTTGAGCATGACTTCGGCCGTTAGCGCGGGATTTATGCATAAAACATTATTTATATGGGTAGCTATATTCGCCATAATATTTCTTAAGGAAAAAATTACTAAATTGCAATATATTGCTCTGGGAATCTTATTGATTGGGAATATTTTATTGGGAGGACTGCCATCAATAAAATTTGGTTATGCGGAATTAATAATTTTGTTAGCAACCATAATGTGGTCGATAGAAAATATAATCGCAAAAAAAGTGTTAAAAAACATTGATGCCATGGTTGTAGCTTGGGCCAGAATGTTTTTTGGAGCGATAATACTTTTAGCATTTGTTTTGCTAACATCCGGAATTTCAGGGATATTTTCTTTGCAAGCTCTACAATGGAGTTGGATATTTTTAAGTGCAGGTTTTTTAACAATTTATGTGGTTACTTGGTATCATGCCTTAAAGCATGAAAAGGCTTCAACGGTGGCATGCGTATTGGTATTGGCATCGCCCATTACAACGATATTGGACTCAATATATAGCGGTAGTATGCTTGAAATTTTAAAATTATTGGGAGTATTGATAAGTATCGCGGGTGTTACTCTGTTTATATTATTCGGGAAAAAATTTGAAAATATATCAAGCGAACCCAATGGTAGAGCGATATAATAATAAAGATGGGAGCTTATTGTGCGCGCGCTACGCCTTTATGCCCAATAAATTAAGGTATTGCGGGGGGGATAAAAATTCCTTGCTTTATCAATATACTTCAAACTTTTATCAAGACCCCGGGCTAAACGGATTATTGGAGGAATTTGAAACATTATATCCGTATTTAAAACTGATTGCTTATAAGAATAAGATCATTAATCCGTTTGATAAAAGAGTGGTTGAGGCATATTGGATCGGCAATGGTCTGCTGAAAAATATTCAAGCGAAGGATTTATTTAGCCATATTGTTGATGTTCAGCAACTAAAGAAAAAATTGAAGCCGGGTATTTTTGATAAAGTTATTAATATTCTACCCAGCGGCGCATTCCCGCACCATAGTTTTCATGTTATAAACATACCTAAGCGTACCGGCTACTATCCCGTAGATCATACGATTGAAACAATGGATAAATGCCGAATAGGATGGGGGAAAGTATTAATAGTAAAAAATTTTAAGTTAAAAGTTTTAACAAAATTATTAGAGATCAAAAACAATAAAATAGGATGGGGAGAGGCGATTGAAAAAGAATATATTTGGCAGCTTGGCGATAAGGGATTTATTAAAAATATCAAAAAGGGAGATTGGGTATCGCTGCATTGGGATTTTGTTTGCGACAGGATAAGCAATATTCAATTACAAAATTTAAAATATTATACCCAGCTCAGTATAAATTTAGCAAATAAGCAAATAAATGGCTGACAAAAAACCAAAAATCGCAATAGTTTCTTTAACTGACTGTGAAGGCTGTATGTTTGCTATATTAGATCAAGGGGTGAAATTTTTAGAATTAACCAAGAGATTAGATATAGCAGAATTTCATTTAATCGAAGATATTGAAGACACAGGAAGCTACGATATTGCTTTTATTGAAGGGCCACCGATAACAAAAGAAAATTTTGTGTGTTTAAAATCACTGCGAGCCAGATCGAAATATGTAGTGGCTTTAGGTAATTGCGCCGCAGAAGGCGGTGTAAATAGAATGAAAGATTACGATAAAAAAACTTGCGATCTCAAGCATATTTATAAAGATCCTAAGAGAATATTTAATCCTAAAGTTCAGGCTCTAGACGAGTTAATAAAAGTTGATTTTGTTGTTCCGGGCTGTCCCATCAATGGCGAAGAGTTTATCAAATTTGTTTATGAACTTCTTCAGGGGAATATTCCTAAAATACCGCAAAGGCCGGTTTGTTATGAATGCCAAATCAGAAAAATTCCATGTTTGTTACAAAAGGGTGAACCTTGTCTAGGGCCGATTATATTGGGCGGGTGTGAAGCCGTTTGTCCCAATGCCGGCATGATTTGTCAGGGATGCCGCGGACCGCTCAAGGAAATTGATCCGGATTTTAAGAAATTATTAAGAAAAATTACAACCCCAAAAAGAATTGAAGAATTAACGGAAATTTATGGAATAAAGGATAAAGTAAAGGATAAATTATTATGATAAAAAAATTTAAAATTGATCATATCGATAAAATTGAAGGACATGCCGGTTTTGTTGGGCACATTATTGATGGTCAAATGGATAAGGCTCAGTACGAAGTAAAGATGGGAATTCGGTTGTTCGAAAGAATGGTAATAGGCAGGCCATATATGGACATTCCGGTTATTACTGCCAGAGTATGTGGTCTTTGTCCGGTAGTACATAACTTAACGTCCATTAAAGCGCTAGAAAAAGCTATGAATATTAAACCCTCCGAACAAACTGAAGATTTAAGAAAGGTTATGATGTTTGGACAGGTGATTCAAAGCCATGGTATCCATGTTTATTTTCTTTGTCTGGCCGATTTTTTCAAAATTAGGCATGATGTTGAATTAATCAAGAAATTTCCGGAATATACTCGGAAAGCATTAAGGGTAAGACATTATGGAAACGAGTTAATTAGAATAATTGGCGGTCGGACAATTCATCCTTTATCATCTGTTGTGGGGGGATTTTTGAAATTACCTGACAGATTTGAGTTAGAGAAATTGTTAATTGAACAAAAAGAAGTATTAAAGATTGTTAATGATTTAGGCTTGCTTTTCTCTAAATTAAATTATCCGCAATTTGAAAGGGAATCTGAATATATATCTTTGCGAAATAATAAAGAATACGCGATTTATGATGGTGAAGTTGTTAGCAATAAGGGCTTAAGAGTAGTTCCTAATAATTATGAAAAACATATTAGAGAAATTCATCGGCCATTTGAATTGATAAAAAGAGTTACTCACGAAGATCGGGAAATATTTTTAGGAGCATTAGCGCGAGTTAATAATAATAAAAATAAATTAAGTCCGCTGGCTAAGAAATTAATTAGAGACTCTAAAATAAAGTTTCCCAATTATAATTCCTTTTATAACGTTTTTGCACAGGTGGTGGAGATAGTCCATTGTATCGAGGATTCGGGCAGATATTTAAGAAAAATTTTAAATAAAAAATATTCTACAGCCTTAAAAAAATATAAGGTGAGGGCGGGAAAAGGGGGAGCAATGATTGAGGCGCCCCGGGGAGCTCTTTATCATTATTACGAATTAGATGATAAGGGAGTGGTTAAACACTCAAACATTATAACTCCGACAGCGCAATTTATCTCTAATATTGAACAAGATATTAAATTATTTTATCCCAATATACATCAAGCTAGTCAAGCAGAAAAAACGCGTAAAATTAGGATGCTAATCAGAGCCTATGATCCTTGTATGACATGTAGTGTCCATTAAAATATAATATATGCACGAATTACATGCGGCTGATAAAATTTTAAATCAAACGATTGAGTTCGGAAAACAAAAGAAATTGATAAAAATTATAAGAATTTTGATCTATTTGGGGACTGTTATTGAACATGGCGAAGAAATTAATCCCAGATACCTAAGATATAATTTTGAAAATTTAAGCAAGGGCACAATTGCCGAAGATGCCAAGTTGGATATAAAAAAAATAAAAGGCGACTTTATTGAAATAAAAGAAATAAGCGGAGAATAAATAATTAATTTATTTTAAAAAAATGAAAAAAGTAAAAGTTTATACAACACCGACTTGCCCTTATTGCCAGGCACTAAAGGAGTGGTTAGGCGAAAATAACTATCAATATGAGAATTATGATGTTTCGGTTGATGAAAAAGCCAGAGATAAAATGATTGAGATATCAGGGCAAATGGGAGTGCCGGTAATTGATATTGAGGGTGAGATTGTTATCGGTTTTGACAAAGAAAAAATTGCAGAGTTATTAAATATTAAATAATAATCTAAAATGCCAAAAATTTATATTGGGGCGGATCATCGTGGATTCAAACTGAAAGAAAAAATAAAGGCGTATATAAATGCTCGAGGATATGAGATAATTGATATAGGTAATGTTAAATATGATGAAGATGATGATTATCCGGATTATGCAAAAAAAGTAGCGGAAAAGGTTTCACAGGAAAACGCACGCGGGATCTTGTTGTGCGGATCAGGGCAGGGAGTATGCATAACCGCTAATAAATATGATGGCGTAAGGGCCGCAGTAGGCATTAATAAAGATCAAATCCGATCTTCTACTGCCGATGAAGATGTAAATATATTATGTTTATCGGCTGATTATATAACAGAAAAACAAACAATAGAGATTGTTGAATCATGGCTTAATTCTAAATTTTCAGGTAAAGAAAGGCATGTTCGCAGAGAAAATAAAATAAAAGAAATTGAACGAAATAATTAAAATTCATCCGGCAATTTTGGTTGATAACTTAAAGGATTTTTTAATACAAATAAATAAGGCTTCAGAATATGCCGATCAAGTAGATGTTGATATAATAGATTGGGAGAGAACAAAAAATAAAACAATTTTAGTGCAAGAAGCGCTATCGATCCCCGATAATATTAGCATGAACTTTGATTTAATGATGGATTATCCCTCTGAAGTGATAAAAATTCTAATAAAAGATAAAAGAGTAAATACAATAATTTTAAATGTTATACAAAAGGAAAATTTTAATGAATTAATTGAGATAATAAAAGAGGGTGGCAAGAAGGTTGGGATAGCCTTGAATCCGGAAAATAAAGTCGAGGAATTGGATGAATATTTAAATATTATTGATCATATCCAGATATATGCAGTTGAGCCGGGAAAACAAAATAATCCATTTTTGGAAAAAATGCTAAAAAAATCATTAAAATTAAAAAAAATGGGATTTATGGGAACTATTGGCTTTGACGGTGGCATTAATCAAAAAACAATTCTTAAAATTAAAAAATATCCCGTAGATTATTTGAGTGTGGGATCTGAACTATCTCAAGCTGAAAATTCAAGTGAAGTTTATAATATTTTATTAAATTTAATTAAATAAAAATTAAACAATGAAAAAACATTATACGCTTAAGGAATTAGAAAAATTGGCATATACAATTAGGCAGGATATAATTAAAATGCTGGTTGAAGCAGGCTCTGGCCATTCAGCCGGACCCTTAGGGATGGCGGACATATTTACAGCGCTTTATTTTGATGTTTTAAAGCACAATCCCAAAAATCCAAAATGGGCTGATCGCGACAGATTGGTGTTATCTTGCGGACATATCTGCCCTGTGCAGTATGCGTCCATGGCGCGCGCCGGATATTTCCCATTAAGCGAATTAAAGACCTTAAGAAAACTAGGAACAAGGTTGGAAGGCCATCCTCATAATTTAGCTTTGCCGGGTCTGGAAAATTCATCGGGACCTTTGGGGCAAGGAGTGAGTCAAGCAGTAGGAATGGCTTATGCCGCTAAAATGGATAATAAAAAATATCAGGTTTATGCAATAACTTCTGACGGTGAGCAGAATGAAGGTCAATTATGGGAAGCGGTAATGTTTGCCGGAAAAAATAAAATGGATAATCTAACCTTCATTATGGACCGAAACAATATTCAGATTGATGGATATACCGAAGATGTAATGCCCTTAGAGCCATTGAGAGAAAAATACGAAGCCTTTAAATGGCACGTGATAGATATTGACGGAAACAATATCGAAGCCATTATTGATGCATGCAATGAAGCTCGCGCGATATATGAAAAGCCGGTTTTGATAATTGCGCATACTATTCCCGGCAAGGGCGTTGATTTTATGGAATTTGAATACTCCTGGCATGGAAAGTCGCCACAGCCGAATGAGGCAAAAGAAGCTTTAAATCAGTTGAGAACATTACAAGGAAAAATTGTAGGAGAACATGAATAAAAATTAATTAATATTATATTATGTTAAATCCAAAAGCAAAATTAGCAAGAAATTTATTTGATAGAAAAAAAATAAAAAGAATACCTACCAGAAATGGCTATGGAGAAGGAATGGTGGAAGCGGGTAAAAAAGATAAAAATGTAGTTGTTTTATGCGCAGATCTAACGGAATCAACCAGAAGTAATTATTTTCAAGAAAAATTTCCGGATAGATTTGTTCAGATGGGAATTGCAGAACAAAACATGATGGGAATGGCGGCCGGCATGGCTTTTTCCGGAAAAATTCCTTTTATTTCAACCTATGGTGTTTTTTGTCCGGGCAGAAATTGGGATCAGTTGCGCGTGTCTGTTTGTTATAGCAAGGCTAATGTAAAATTAACTGGAGCGCATACTGGAATCTCTGTAGGTCCGGATGGCGCTACTCACCAGGCATTAGAAGACATTGCCATTACTAGATGTCTGCCTAATCTTAAAGTTATTGTTCCCGGAGATTATGAGGAAACTAAAAAAGCTACCATGGAAGCTGCAAAAATTAAAGGTCCGGTTTATATAAGATTTGCCCGAGAAGCAACTCCTGTATTTACTACTAAGAATTCCCCCTTTAAAGTGGGTCAGGCCAATGTATTAAAAGAGGGAAGCGATGTCAGTATTATTGCCTGCGGGCCATTGGTTTATGAAGCATTACAAGCTGCAAAAAAATTATTTGCTCAAAAAATTGACGTTGAAGTTATTAATAATCATACTATAAAGCCAATTGATGAAAAAACTATAATAGCTTCAGCCAAAAAAACCAAGGCGGTTGTAACGGTTGAAGAACATCAAATTATGGGCGGGGCCGGCAGCGCTGTTATGGAAGTATTGGGTAAGTATTACCCGGTGCCGGTGGAAATGGTTGGAATCAATGATACCTTTGGTGCATCCGGGGAGCCAGAAGAACTTTTAAAAAAATACGGTTGTACTGAAAAAGATATTGTTGACGCTGTTAAAAAGGTTATTAAAAGGAAATAAATTTATGAAATATAATGTAATAACTTTTGGATCGGCAACCAGGGACGTTTTTTTGCTGGGAAATAATTTAAAAGGATATTATGACAAGAGGTTTGAAACCGGCCAAGCATATTGTTTCGAGGTCGGATCAAAAAATGAGGTTGATAAAATAGTCTTTTCAACCGGTGGGGGCGCCACTAATACCGCGGCAACTTTTTCAAGTTTGGGGTTTAAGAGTACATGTATTAGTAATGTAGGCAAAGACCAAAATGGCGAGGCATCAATCAAGGAGTTAAAAAAACTCGGCATTGAAACTAAATATATTAATATTTCAAAAAAAGAAAATACCGGTTATTCAGTTTTAATATCTTCACCAAGAATAGGAGAAAGGATGGTAATTGTTTATCGAGGGGCAAGCGCACAATTTAAAGAAATTAATATTCCTGAAAATATTAACTCTGATTGGTTTTATATTACATCTTTGGCCGGGGATATTGGATTTTTAAACAAAGTAGTAAATCTTGCGGTTAAGAAAAATATTAAAATTGCTCTAAATCCTGGTGCTAAGGAATTAAAATATGGATTAAATAAGCTTAAGCCAATATTAAAAAAAGTAAGCTTGCTTAATTTAAATCAAGAAGAGGCGGCAAAACTAACTGGTATAAAATTTAATAACCTTGATAAAATATTAAAACGACTAATAGATGTGATCCAGGAAGGAGTAGTGGTAGTAACTCGAGGTCCTGCGGGCTTGATTGCTTGTAATGGAAATCAATGTTTTCAAGCCGGGATACTTCCGGGCAAAGTAGTGGAGAGGACCGGCGCGGGAGATTCTTTCGGATCGGGATTTGTGTCTGGCTTAATGATAAATAATTCAATCGAATATGCCATACAGCTCGGCTCGGCCAATGCCACTGCGGTAATTAAAGAAATTGGGGCAAAAAATGGGATTTTGAAAAAATCAGATTTATCTAAATTTAAGAAAATTAAAGTCATTGAATATAAATTAAAATAAATGTTATGAAACCAGCAGAAAAATTTGCGAAGATTTTAAGAATTAAGGAGGATTATATTTTGAATGTATGTAATTCTATGGCAGATATTTGTAATATTCATGGAGCTTTAGAGCGAGTGATGGCGGAAAATGATTTTAAGGTCAAAGAAGTGTTGAGTGTTTTAAATCTTTCCAGAGAGTCAAATAGCCACGAGGTTTATGAAGCTATAATAAATAAATTAAAGAGCGACGATAAAAAATTATATGATATTTTAGGGAAGCCTAAGTGTACATATGTAAAATCATGCCGTTTAATGATTCAGCTTCTTTTAGAGCTAGCAGATGTAAAAAGGGGGTATTTTCTTAAGGAAGAAATTGCCAGACAGATGATCCATCAATGTCCGCCGAAAAACATCTTGAAATCCTTGGGATATAAGGATACTAATGAGCTTTTGGCCCATGAAGATTTTAAACAAGTATTTTCTGCACTAAGGTTTGTTGAATCTTCTGATTGGATGAATAAAAAATTTATACCGCTATATAACAGCTTAAAACCGGAAGATTTTGAAGAACGAAATATTGACATTATCGTTTTAGATGGAAAATGGCTGGAAGTAGCGGAAAAATTCATACAAAAAAAATATCATAACGTCAGCCATTTAAAAGAGCTGGGCGTGGTATTTATTATTCCGCTCGATGTTGATACTCCAGGAGAAATGTTGAGAATATTTTCTTTGGTATTACATTATTTGAACGAAGTCACATTTTATTCAAAGTTATTTAAAAAATATCAAAATAATCACAACATCGGCAAAAAAATTGTTTCATTAATCAGGGGAGACGTTATTGAAACTAAATTGACAGGCCATAATAAGTGGAGAATTGTCCAGAGATATCTGGCGAAGGATGATCCCAACGATTTTAGATTGTTTGAGCCCCATGTTAATCCCGAAACCATACATTGGGATAAAGCCGAAAATAATCTAACCCAGTTGGATGCCAGATATGAAGATTTAGATTTTACTTTTTGGAAAAATTTAAACTTTGTTGGAGATTTTTTTATCAATAAAAAGGGAGAAGACCTTGTTAGCTTTAATTTAATTGACAGCGTGATGTCTTTAGTAAAAGAAAAAGAAAGAATTAAATATTTATATCATCACCAAGAAGCTCTATGGAATCGAATATTTGAGGAATTTGTTGGTAAAGAAAAAATGGAAGAATTGATAATTAATAATTTTGAACAAGGGTATATTGATATTAATAAAGAATATAAAAAATAAAATGAGAAAGAAAAAAATATTTGTCACACGCCAAGTTCCTCAAAGTGGAATTCTTGTTTTAAAAAAAATATTTGACGTAAAAATTAATCCATATGACCGAGCTTTAAGTAAAAAAGAATTAATTAAGAATGTAAAAGGAATTGATGCTCTATTATGTCTTTTAACCGATCAAATTGATGCGGAAATCATTAATGCGGCAGGTGATAATTTGAGGATTATAGCTAATTACGCCGTTGGTTTTAATAATATCGACCTTAATTATGCAAAAAAAAGAAATATCATTGTTACTAATACTCCTGGCGTTTTAACTGACACGGTAGCGGAACATGCCTTCGCTTTAATGATGTCTATTGCGTGCCGGATAGTTGAAGCTGATAAATATATGCGTTCAGGAAAATTTAAGGGTTGGGGTCCGATGTTGTTTCTAGGGGATGACTTACGGGGAAAATTACTGGGTGTAATCGGCCTGGGTCGAATCGGATATGCAGTGGCCCAAAAGGCGGTCAATGGGATGGGAATGAAATTAGCATATAATGATATTAAAAGAGATATTAAATTTGAGAAAAAATATAAAGCAAAATATTTATCTAAGAACCAATTATTGAAAAAATCAGATTTTGTTAGCTTGCATGTCCCACTCCTGCCTAGCACTAAACATCTAATTGGACATCGGGAATTTGCAATGATGAAAAAAACCGCATATTTAATAAATACTTCTCGCGGTCCGATAGTGGACGAGAGAGCATTACTAAATGCGCTGGAAAAGAAAAAAATTAGAGGAGCGGCATTGGATGTTTTTGAATGCGAGCCGCTTTTGGGATGTAGCCTAGAGGTAAAAAATCGATTTAAGCAATTAAATAATGCGATTTTTACTCCCCATATAGCCTCGGCTTCAAACGAAACAAGATCAAGGATGTCTGAAGTGGCAGCTAAAAATATTATTGCTGTTCTTTCCGGCAAAAAGCCATTAAATAAAGTATTATAAAATATTAAATTATGAAAAAAATTAAGAATCAAAATAAATATCTTTATTTTGTCGCGGTTATTTCCGGAATGGTTATTATGGCGGTTGAAATGGCGGCTTCGCGCTTGTTGGCGCCTTATTTTGGAACTTCAATTTTCGTTTGGACCAATGTTATCGGTTTAGTGATGCTGGCGCTTTCATTGGGATATTATTTCGGGGGAAAATTATCTGATAAATATCATAGCAAAACGCAATTAATGCAAATTATTTTATTAGCCTCGTTGTTAATAATTATAATCCCACTTTTAGTAAGGCCGGTAGCGGATTTAACGACGATAGATATTTTTAAAGCCAATGTTTCTTCTATTATAATTCTAGTTGGCTCTTTTTTTTCCACTTTATTGCTATTTGTCTTGCCCATTCTGCTCTTGGGGATGGTTAGCCCCTATATTATTAAGCTTTTATCTATTACCAATGAAAATATCGGTAATATTTCCGGTTCGGTTTTTGCATTTTCCACTATCGGAAGCATCATCGGTACTTTTATTTCAACAATTGTGTTAATTCCGACGATCGGCACTAAAAGAACAATTATCGCTTCTGCGCTAACTCTGATGCTGTTATCCATAATTGGTTTGTTAAAAAAAAATAAAAAGTATCTGCTAATCTTTTTAATATTTTTCCCGGTACTTTTTTTAAACATATATTCTATTAAATCTAATGCTAATGCTGTTTATGAAACGGAATCGGCCTATCAATATATTCAAGTTATTGAACAAATTGATGGAACTAGGCATTTATTATATAACGAAGGAATCGGAATAAATTCGGTTTATAATCCCAATAATAATATATCCAGGTATTATTATGATTATTATAATTTATTGCCGGAAATGTTGGAAAAAAAAGAGTTAGATATATTGATTATCGGTTTTGCCGGCGGAACTATCGCAAATCAGATGAAATATTTTTGTGAAGATAAAATAATTAATATAGACGGAGTCGAAATTGATAATGAAGTAATAGATATTTCCAAAAAATATTTTGATACTAACGATAAGGGGTTTAATATTTACAATGAAGAAGGTCGGATGTTTCTTAAACAAGCGGAAAAGAAATATGATTTAATAATAATCGATGCTTATAATAATCAATTGCAAATTCCATTTCATTTGACAACCGAAGAATTTTTTAAATTAATTGAGGAGAAATTACATGAAAAGGGAATGGTGGCGATTAATGTTAATGCAGAATCCGAAAAATCGGAGCTTTTATTGGCAATAGCAAATTCCATTGCTTACAACTTCTCTAATATTATGATTACGCCGATAAATTTTAGCTTCAATTATATGATAGTCGGAAGGAACGAAAAGATCAATTTTGACAATATCAGCAATCGGGATATTCGAAAAGAATTAATTAATACATTAAAAAATACTAAAGATAAAAGTTACAATTTTAAATATGAAAAAAATGCTCTTAAATTAACTGACGACAAGGCGCCGATAGAATATTTAACCGATAAAATGATTTTTGAATATATTAATCATTAAATTATGGCTTATGGGTATTATGATCATCGATCGGATATTGGAATTACCAGCACTGGGGAAAATCTACGGGAAGTTTTTGCAGATGGCGCCAAGGCTCTTTTTGATATCATGGTGGAGATAAAAACCGTAAAACCAATAGAAAAAATCAGCGTGATGTGCAGCTCTAAAGATAAAGCCGGATTATTTGTTGAGTGGCTGAATGAATTGATATTCCAAAAAGATGTAACCGGAATGGTTTTTTCAAAATTTAAAATTGAAGAAATTATAAATAAAAATGATATATATGAATTACGAGCGATAATCTGGGGTGAAAAGTTAAATCCCGCGAAACATCAAATTAAAGTAGAGGCTAAGGGAGCAACATTTTCTCAATTGAGTGTTAAACAGAAGCAGGGATCATGGGAGGCAAAATGTATAATAGATGTATAGCTAAAAAAAATAAATAAAATATATGCTCGAGGCAGAGCTAAAAAAAATATCTGACAATATCTATGAAATTTCAAAAATCGGGCAGATGTTAGTACCGGGGAGAATATACGCTGATGAAGAAATTACGCAGGATTTAAAAAATGATTTAAATAAAGAATGGAATGCAATCAGGCAAATTATTAATGTTGCCTCGCTTCCAGGTATTGAAAAATATTCTTTAGCGCTGGCTGACGTACACCCGGGATATGGATTTTGCATTGGCGGGATTGGTGCTTTTAATTTAGACCAGGGGGTAATTAGCGTCGCTGGAGTAGGATTCGATATTAATTGCGGCGTAAGGGTTATGAAGACTAAATTAACGCAATCTGATATTGAACCACAAAAAGAAAATCTGGCGCAGGCTCTATTTGAAAATATTCCGGCCGGTTTAGGCATGGGGGGTAAAATAAAGATGGATTTTAAACAAATTGAAGAGATATTGATAAATGGCGCTAAATATATTGTGAAATTAGGTTATGGTTTACCAAAAGATTTGGAATATATTGAAGAAGGAGGAAAAATTAACAATGCAAATCCGGAAAAAATTTCCGAAAAAGCAAAGAGAAGACAAATAGAGCAAATCGGCACATTGGGATCGGGTAACCACTATTTGGAAATAGATATAGTGGATAAAATAATTGATCAAGAGGCGGCAAAAGTTTTTGGATTGTTTGAAAGCCAAGCGGTTATTTCAATTCATTGCGGATCGAGAGGTTTGGGCCATCAAATTGGTTCAGATTATTTAAAGATCTTAGAAGCGGCATCAAAAAAATATAAGATTCCGATTAGGGAAAGAGAATTGGTAGCCGCTCCGATCAAAAGTCCAGAAGGCCAGGATTATTTACAGGCGGTTAATTGTGGCACCAATGCAGCCTTCGCCAATCGTCAAGTAATTGCCCATTTAGCTCGAAAAACTATTGGTAGAGTTATGAAAATTAAAGAAACGGACATTGATACAATGTATGAAGTTGGCCACAACACATGCAAAATTGAAAAACATAGAATTAACGGTATTATTAAAGACGTATTGGTTCATCGAAAGGGATCAACTAGAGCATTTGGTCCGGGCAGAATCGAGATCTGTAAAAAATATCGTAAAATTGGCCAGCCTTTATTTGTTGGTGGAACTATGGGGACGGCTTCATATATTTTGAAGGGCACTGCCAAGGCAATGAATGAAACATTCGGTAGCGGCGTGCATGGCGCGGGTAGGCGATTATCCAGAAGCCAAGCAAAAAAAATATGGCGGGGCGAAGAATTAAGAGATAAATTAAAACAAGAAGGTATTATTATAAAAGGTCATAGCATGGCAGGATTGGCAGAAGAAGCGCCTGGAGCATACAAAGATATTGAAAGTGTAGTAAATGTAATGCATAATGCAGGAATAAACGAAAAAGTGGCTCGACTTAAGCCTTATATAGTCATTAAGGGTTAAAATATTTTTAAAATAATTAAACATATGGCAAAATATGAAATAAAAATTAATGAAGAAACTTGCATTGGCTGTGGAACTTGTGTAGCACTTTGTTCCGAACATTTTGAATTAAAGGGGGATAAGGCAGTAGTGATAAAAAATGAAGTTGATAGCTTGGATTGCATTTCTGATACAATTGAGTCATGTCCGGTGCAAGCAATAACGAGCGAAGAAAAGTAAATTTATCAATGATCACAAAAATATTTTTAGCAAGCTTGATTATCTTTACTTCGTCTTTTTGGGGGACTGGTTTTGTTATTGATAAAAATATTATTCCGGTAGAAAGTGGTAATAGCCAGTCAGAGCAAAGAATTATTTCTCCATACAAAAATAGCACTAGCCTGGGAGTTGACATTGACGGCAAATCCGCCATGGTTGTTGATTATAGTTCTGGCCGGGTATTATTTGAAAAAAATAGCCAGTCAAACATGCCCATGGCGTCTCTCACTAAGGTGATGACTGCGGTTATACTTTTAGATAGTGATGTTCCATTGGAGGACACCTATGTAATTGAGCCGGAAGTAAATAAAATATATGGATCTGGTATAAATTTGGAAGCAGGAGAAGAAGTTAGAGTCAGTGATTTATTGCATGGTTTGTTAATAAATTCCGGCAATGATGCGGCTGTAGCAATCGCACGCAAAGTGGCAAAAGAGGAAAAGAAATTTGTTAGTTTAATGAATAAAAAGGCAGATGAATTGAGCATGGAAAATACCAAATTTCAAAATCCTCACGGCCTAGATCAGGAAAATCATTACTCAAGCGCCAGTGACTTGGCTAAATTAGCTTTATACGCTTATAAAAATGAAACCTTTCGCCAATTAATTAAAATGAAAGATTATCAATTTGATGCGGTGAATATGCCAAAACATCATCAATTCAAAAATACCAATAAACTTTTGCAGGAAGATTATTTTTTAATCAATGGAGGCAAAACTGGTTTTACGGACAATGCCGGATATTGCTTGATAACATTTGGAGTAGATGATAATAAACATGAGATAATTACAGTCGTATTGGGAGAAAAGGAGGATGGACGGCAATTTCATGATACCAAAGCGATGATCGAGTGGACTTTTGGAAATTATAATTGGGATTAGCATTTAATACTGATTATTATTGAGAATTAAATTTGAGCTTGACTCTCTTTTTTTATAAAAAAAACCTTGAAAAAATCAAGGGCGAGTTGGTATTGTAGATAAAGAATATTTAGGGACGACCAGTTTTAAGTTCACGTAAGTAGGATTCTAAACAAAGTAAGTCCCATCCGTCTTTGTAGTTTGTCCTTGTCCAATATTGTGGAAAGCTCTTTTCTGGGTCGCACCGACCATTTGTCATTAGAAATATTCTTTTTCCACAGCCCTGCAGGTGACGGCCGGTGATAAAAGTTGGAACGTAGCATTCTGGATTATTGGCGTAGATATTGATAATTCTGTACGGAGTATTTACTCCCTTAATCGTGACAATTTTGTGTTTTAATAAGGTAGCGAGAATGTTTGCTCCAACAAATAATCCAAAAAAGAAAAAGAAGATAAAAGAAACAATGATTTGAATCTTTTGTTTTCTCGTCATTTTCTCTTTCCTTTAAAAAGTGCAAGTGATTATGCCATACAATAACAAAAAATAATTATTTGTCAATGGTACAAAAATATTAGACAAACATAATAATCGGTGGTATTATTTTAATAAATATTATCAAACATGGGGGAAATACAAGATCCAATATTGGTCCAAAATGTAATGAAGGTATTAATATTAACTGCAATTTCCTTTGCAATTGCTTTTTTATGGTCTCCTTTGCTTACTCATATATTGTTTAAATATCGTTTAGGGAAAAGCATTAGAACATCTGGAGCGCCGGTTTATACTAAAATGCATATGAAAAAGGAGGGGACGCCAACTATGGGAGGTTTATTGATTTGGGTAACCGTATTGGTCTTGGCGGTGGTTTTCATGCTGATTAATTTCATTTTTAATAATTTTACATCAAATTTTTTAAATTTTCTTACTCGTTCCGAGACATTATTGCCGCTGGGAGTTTTAGTTTTAACCGCAATAATAGGATTAATTGATGATATTATGAACGTTTTTAAAATTGGCCCCAAGGGCGGTGGATTGCGTATGAAATATAAGCTGCTTTTATATATAGCAATTGCGGTAGTGGGAGCTTGGTGGTTTTATTATAAATTAGGCTGGGATGTAATTCATATACCCGGAGTGGGAGATTTTAATATCGGTTGGTGGTATATTCCATTGTTTATTTTTATTCTAGTGGCAACTTCTTTTTCCGTAAATGAAGCGGACGGATTAGACGGTTTAGCCGGCGGAATATTGTTGATTTGTTTCGGATCTTACGCTGTGATTGCATTTGTACAAGGGAGAGTAGACTTAGCTGCTTTTTGTGGTGTTATCGCCGGGGCGATTTTAGCTTTTTTATGGTTTAATATTTATCCCGCCAGATTTTTTATGGGCGACACAGGAGCAATGTCATTAGGAACAACATTGGGAATAGTAGCTATGCTGACAAATTCCGTTATCGTACTTCCTATAATCGGCCTTCCTTTAGTAATTGAATCCGGATCGGTTATTATTCAAATGTTTTCGAAAAAAGTATTTAAACGTAAAATATTTATTAGCACTCCTATACATCATCATTTTGAAGCCAAGGGCTGGCCGGAGACAAAAGTTACTATGAGGTTTTGGGTTATTTCATTGGTATCGGCAGCAGTTGGAATGGTAATTGCTTTAATCGCCGGAGGATAATATGATTGGTATATTTGATTCAGGCGTAGGGGGCTTGACCGTAGTTAGGCATATAATTAAATTATTGCCACACAATAAAATTATATATTTTGGCGATACAGCTCGTGTTCCTTACGGCAATAAAAGCAAAGATAATATTATTAAATACTCAATTGAAAATACTGATTTTTTAATAAGTAAAGGCGCTAAAGTTATTGTGATAGCTTGCCATACTGCTTCGGCCTTAGCATCCAAGATACTTAAAAAAAAGTATCCCAATATGCCGATATTTGATGTGATTGATTCTGGTTTGAATAAAGCTCTATTGGTAACCAAAAATGGCCGCATTGGAGTAATCGGAACCGAAGCAACGATCAACAGCGGTGCGCATCAAGCTTATTTATACTATCTTAATCATAAAATTAAAGTATTCAATAAAGCTTGTCCTTTATTTGTACCTTTGGTTGAGGAAAATTGGATTAATAAAAAAGAAACATTAAGTATCGCTAAACATTATTTATCCTATTTTAAGAATAAAAATATTGACACCTTGGTTTTAGCATGTACTCATTATCCTATACTAAAAGGGATTATTGCTAAAATAATGGGTAAAAAAGTTAGAATTGTTGATCCTTCGCTGGAAACTGCCCGCCAATTAAAAAAATATATTTATATACAAAATAGACAAAATATTAAAAATAAATTCCAAAACAAATTTTATGCTAGTGATTTACCGAATAAATTCGGACATATGGGCGCTAAATTGATCGGGAAAAAAATAAAAGTTAAAAAGATTTAATATTATAGCGAATACATAATTGGACAGAGGCGATATATTAAATTATTTATATACTATTTATCGGCAAATAATTTGCATTATTATATAAATAATATTGAATATTATTGCAATTTTAGCTATTATCTCATAATAAGATTAGTATGAAAAAATTAATTAAATTTGAAAAAAAGAATATTCATATTTTAGGAGCTTCCGGCGCTGAAGGCTCTGCGGTTTTGTTATTTTTATTTAAAAATATAAAAAACAAAAAAATTACTGCCCATGATTTTTGTCTAGAATCGGAATTTCAAAAAAACTTTAATTTATTTCATGACGGATATAGCGAGAATGAAAAGAAAAAAATGTTTAAAGAATTAAGCAATTTGCCGATAACATACAATTTTAAAGATACTTATTTAAATGATATCAAAAAGGCGGACATAATTTTTGTTCCGCAGTCTTGGTATCGATATGAAAATAATCAAGAGTTAAAAAAATATCAGAAGAAAATACCATTTTATAATATTACCAAGCTTTATTTTAATTTAGCGCCATGTCCGATAATTGCGATTACCGGAACTTCGGGCAAGTCAACAACGTCACGATTGATAAATAATATTATCAGTAAAAGCAAAAAAAGAGTATTTTTTACTGGCAATGATAGGTTAAATGAACAAGTCCTGGATGATCTGGATATAATGAATTCCGACGATATATTGGCAATAGAGGTAAGCAACCGACAGTTAAAAATTGATATGGAAAAATCTCCTCATGTGGCGGTTATTACCAATATATCTCCGAATCATCTAGATGATCATGATAGCTACGAGGATTATATTAAAACAAAAAAAAGTCTGACAAAATATCAAGGCGCCGGCGATTATGCCATTTTAAATTATGATAATTATGCTACTAAAAAGATCGCCGAAGATTGTAATGCCAAAACATATTTTTTTAGTCGTAAAAATATATTGGAAAATGGATGTTTTATAAAAAATAATAATATAGTTTTAAAAGATAAAGATAGAGAATATATAATTTGTTCAACGCTGGATTTATTAATACCGGGACCTCATAATATAGAAAATGCCTTAGCTGCTTCGCTAGCTACATTTGTGGCGGGTATAAGCACTAAAAATATTAGAGAGGGCATTATTACTTATAAAGGAATGAAATCCAGATTGGAATTTTTTGAAGAGATTAAAGGAGTAAGATATTATGAAGATTCTTCGGCATGCAATCCTGATGGGCCAAAAAATGCAGTACAATCATTTAAAACACCAATTATTTTAATTGCCGGTGGAACTAGAAAAGTCAGTAAAACAAATGAATTTATTGAAGTAGCTCAAGAAATTGTAAAAAATAATGTAAAGGCTTTGTTTTTGATTGGTGAAAAGGCTCAAGAAATCGAAAATGCTGTCAGGAAAGAGTTAGAGAAGGCCGGAAATGAAAGATTATTAATTAAAAAATGCAATGGCCTTGAAGATGCAGTTGCAAATAGTTATTTAGCCGCCAAAAATGGCGATGTAGTAGTATTATCTCCAGGCTGTGAAAGTTTTGATATGTTTAAAGATTATCGTCAAAGAGGAGAGGAATTTAAAAGATTAGTGCGTTCGTATAAAAACAAATAATGAAAAAACACAATCCAGATTACATATTAATAATTTTAGTTTTTGTTTTACTGACAGTCGGGTTAATTATGCTGTCTTCCGCCAGCGCGGTAGTGTCTTATGAAAATTTTTCCAGCAATTATTATTATTTAAAGCATCAACTGATTTACGGGGCTTTGATCGGATTAATATTAATGATTATAGTCTCTAAGATTGATTATCGTATATGGAAAAAATTTGCAGCTTTAATGTTATTTATTACATTATTATTGTTAGTTGCAGTTTTTATTCCCGGTCTTGGTTTTGAGCATGGTGGAGCGCGCAGGTGGATTAACGTGCCCGGACTTTCTACAATTCAGCCTACTGAAATAGTAAAGTTGGCTTTTATTATATACTTGGCCACTTGGCTTGAGAAAAGGCAAAAGGGAATAACCGATTGGAAATATGGATTTTTGCCTTTTACCGCGGTGATCGGATTAATCGGGCTATTAATTATGATGCAGCCGGATTTAGGCTCAATGTCTGTTATAATATTTTCTGCAATTATAGTATATTTTGTCGCCGGAGCAAGTTATAAGCATTTATTAGCGCTGGGTGCTTCCGGTATTATGATCGTCTTAATACTGATCAAATTAGCGCCATATCGAATGGCTAGATTTACAGTTTTTCTTAATCCCAGTATTGATCCTCAAGGGATTGGCTATCAAATTAATCAAGCATTATTGGCAATCGGTTCCGGCGGTTTATTTGGACGGGGGTTGGGTAAAAGTATTCAAAAATATAATTACTTGCCGGAAGCAACCGGAGATTCAATATTTGCCATAATTTCTGAAGAGCTGGGCTTTATCAGGGTATTATTGATTATTTTTATGTTCGCCTATTTAGGCTATAGAGGGTTTATAATTTCAAAAAAAGCTCCAGATAAATTTGGCAAATTGGTTGCGACGGGAATTACAACCTGGTTTGTTTATCAAGCGTTTGTAAATATTGCCGCTATGGTAGCCTTAGTCCCTTTAACCGGAATTCCGCTGCCATTTGTCAGCTATGGTGGTACTGCCTTATTATGCGCTCTGGTGGGGGTAGGAATTTTAATAAATATTTCAAAATTTACCGTCGAAGAGCAGCCAGTAAGAAAAACAGTATTTTTAAATAGAAAATAATGCGAATAATTTTAACAGGCGGAGGCACAGGGGGACATGCCTATCCGGTTGAGGCTGTGTACAAGGAAATAAAAAAAAATACTATTGAAGATAATCAATTTTTGTGGATTGGATCAAAAAAAAGCATTGAACAAGCCATTGCAGATAAAAATAACATTCAGTTTAAAGCGATTTTAGTGGGAAAGCTGCGCAGATATTTTTCATTTAATAATTTAGTCGATTTAATTAAAATTCCGATTGGAGTGATTCAATCTTTTTTTATTATTAAAAAATTCCAACCGGAAGTAATTTTTAGTAAAGGTGGATTTGTCAGCGTGCCTCCTGTTATTGCGGGAAAATTTTTGCGAATTCCAATCATTGTGCATGAATCAGATATTATTCCGGGTTTAGCAAACAGAATCGCATTTAAATTTGCTGATAAAATATTATTGGGATTTGAAAAAACAATAAAATATTTTCAAGATAAATCGAATGTAGTCTATACCGGAATTCCTATATCGCAGGATGTAATATCGGGAGATAGATTGGCTGGATTAAAATATTTTAAATTAATGCCGGATAAAAAAATAATTTTAATAATAGGCGGCAGCCAAGGCGCGGAAAGCATCAATCAGTCGGTTATTAGATATTTAGATAAATTTATAGAAAAATTTCAAATTATCCATATTTGCGGCAAAAATAATTTTGACAAACTGGAAAAACATATTAAAGAAAATGATATCGGATCTCATTATCATCTGTATTCATATCTTTATGCCGAGGAAATGGGCAATGCCTTGGCGACTGCCGATTTGGTTATCTCTCGAGCCGGAGCCAGTGCTTTAAATGAGATCGCCTTTTATAAAAAACCTACTATTCTAGTGCCGTTATCAGTTAAAGGAAGCCGCGGCGATCAAATTGAAAATGCTAAGTATTTTGCGGATAATAAAGCCGCGGTGATATTAAATGAAAATGAACTTACCGGAGATACATTATTTAATATAATAAATGAAATATTTTCAGATAACGATAAGCAAAAATTATTAGCGGAAAATATAGCAAAATTATCAAATATATCAGCGAGCATATATATTGCTGATATTATTGATGAATATAATTTAAATAAAATTAATTTAGCTAATATAAAAAAAGTTCATTTTGTCGGCATTGGCGGCATCGGTGTTTCCGCGCTAGCTAGACTATTTAAAAAACAAAATGCAAAAGTTACGGGCAGCGATATCGCCGAATCAAAAATTACTCAAGAGCTCAATAAAATTGGGATTAAAATAAATATCGGAGAAGAAGGATGCTCTTTAATTGACGCTGAAACAGATTTATTGATTTACACGGTTGCGGCGGCAAAAAATAATCCGGATATTGTTAAAGCTAAAAAAATGAATATTGGCTGCCTTTCATATCCCCAAATACTTTCAATTTTGACAAAAGATAAATATTCCATTTGCATATCCGGCAGTCATGGTAAAACGACAACTACGGCAATTATTTCAGTTATTATGGCGCAAGCACAACTCGATCCAACCGTGATCGTGGGATCAAATGTAAAGCAGTTTAATGGAAATGCAAGATTGGGCCAAAGCAAATATTTTGTACTGGAAGCTGATGAATACAAAAGGGCATTTTTAAAATATTATCCCGATATTGTAATTTTAACTTCAGTGGAATACGAACATCCTGATATCTATAAAAATTTAACTGATTATTTGATCGCCTTCAAAAAATATGTTGGTCGAATAGAAAAAGACGGAATATTAATTGCCAATCAGGATGATAAAAATATTATGGAAATATCAAGGGCGGCACGATGCAAAAAGATATTTTATAGTATTGATAATCAAGCTGATATTATGGCGCAAAATATTAGATATAAAGAAGGTTTTCCGGTTTTTGGAGTTGTTTATAAAAATAATGTTTATCAAAATATAAAACTTAACATTCCCGGAAAATTCAATATATATAATTCATTAGCAGCAATAGCCTTAGGATTAAGCCTTGATATCGGCATAGATTCAATTAAAAAGTCACTTCTGGAGTATACTGGCTCCTGGAGAAGGTTTGAAAAAAAGGCGGAAAAAAATAATATTACTGTTATAGACGATTATGCTCATCATCCGACTGAAGTTAAGGCGACATTAGAAGCTGCTCGAAACAAATATCCAGAATCCAGAATAATCTGTGTATATCAGCCCCATCAAAAGAAAAGAACTAAAGAATTGTTCAATGATTTTCGCAATGCGTTTAATGATACTAATATGACAATAATTACCGATATTTATGAAGTCGCGGGCCGAGAAGAGGATATTGATATCAGTTCGCAAAAATTAGTTGAGATGATAAAAAAAGACAAGGTAAAATATATGGGAAATATTACAGATATTTTTAATTATCTCAAAGAAAATATCAAGGAAAATGATGTAATAATTACCATGGGCGCCGGTACTATTACAAACCTTTCTGACCAATTAGCCGATTTAATCAATGCAAAATAAAGAATTTCAAAAAAAGTTAAAGAAGAATTACGATATTGCTCCTCATACCACTTATAAAATTGGCGGGCGAGCCAAATATTATATTGAGGCGAGCAATACAGATGAGATTATTACCTCTTTGGAGTATAGTGAAAAAAATAATATAAAACGTTTTATTTTGGGCGGAGGGAGTAATTTGTTATTTGCTGACAAGGGATTTAACGGACTGGTGATAAAAATTAATAATAAGGACCTTAAATTTATTGGAAACAGAGTAAAAGTAGACGCGGGAGTTAATCTGCGTGATCTAGTTTTAAAATCCGCGAAACAGGGCTTATCCGGATTAGAATATTTAGCTGGTATTCCGGGTTCGGTAGGCGGCGCTATCAGGGGAAACGCCGGAGCTTATGGTCATGAAATGGCTAATGTAGTGGAGTCAATTAACGTGATTATTTACAGGCGGGGAAAATTTAAATTAGAAAAACTAAATAAAAGGGAGATTAAATTTAGCTATCGCGGTAGTATTATTAAAGATCGGGAATACGTAATTGTTGATGCGATAATTAAATTGCAAAAGTCCACGCCGGCGGCAGTAAAAAAAATAGTTAGAAATATTATTAAAGAGAGAAACGAAAAACAGCCGTATGAATATCCCAGCGCAGGCTGCGTATTTAAGAATATTGAACATAATAAAAATTTAAGAGTGAAAGAATTTGAAGTGCATAACAAAGTTCCGGCCGCTCGAATCATTCAAGAACTAGGATTAAAGGGAAAAAGTATTGGCGGGGCTAAAATATCGGAAAAACACGCAAATTTCATTATTAATACTAATCATGCGAAGGCCTCGGATGTAATAAAATTAATTAAAATGATAAAAGCTAAAGCAAAAGCTAAATATGGCATTGAATTAGAAGAAGAAATAAAGTTGGTGGAATAATTTATCTAGTGTTATCAATTGAAATTTATTAATAACATTGATGATTTTAAAGAAGCGAGAATTTATAAGTAGGAAATTTCCTACTTTTTTTATCAAAAATTTGCTATAATATAATAAATTAATAATAAAATATGAAAATTACACTTCTAGCTAAAAAAATTGAGTTAACCGATGATATTAAAAGCTATGTTGATAAGAAGATTGGCAAATTAGATAAATATGTGAAGAATGTGATTGAATCATGGGTAGAATTAGCTGAAGATAAAAGCATGAAATCGGGAAAAAAATTTCGCGCCGAGGTGCAAATAAAATTACCGCGTGAATCTATTCGGGCTGACGTGGAAGCTATGAATATTTTTGAAGCGATAGACCTAGTTGTGCCCAAGCTGAAGAAAAGAATTGAAAAGATTAAGGGTTATAAAGAAAGGCCAAGAAAAGGCAGGGGGATAAAAGGAATAATAGAAAAAGAAACTGGATTATAATATTTACTTTTATTAATAATTAGGGCGGGATTATCTCCCGCTTTTTGTATTAATAAGCTTTTGGTTTAATATTTAATAAAATATAATATTAATATTCATCATTGACAGAATTAATATAAATGATAAATTATTTTGTTAGATATTTAATGTATTGATAAGTTCCTGTTCGCACCTTTAACTGGGTAACGCTTCTAAAAATGAAGAAAAGCCCAACAACCAAGAAAAGAGGAAAGCCGTGAAAAAGGAAAGCCTCATTCGTACTCCAAATAACGAGGTACATGAAACTTTGCGTGCTCTTCAGGAAGCCGGCGGCAATAGAGCTGATCTCCAACATCTCCGTTCAAACCCGGAAATTGCGCGAGCGGTAATTTATAAAATTCGTGAAATGGCAGATCCAGAAACTAGCGTGTTTCATCAAATGGCTCGTGATATTATGGGACCCAATTTTCTTGGCATTTCTGAAGCAGTCAAGCACTTCAAAATTGATCCGACTGCCGAGCAGTTTGAAGCTCTAGATAAGATTCCCCTTTCCGACGAAAATTTGCGAAAATTTCGGAATACCCATATTCTCGTGGCTGACTTTGGACTCTCAATTTATGAGATACGCAAGTTGGTTGATAAAACCCTTTTTCCCCACGAAGACATTATCTTCAACTCCGAAAAATTTGCTAAGGAAAAGAGTAAGCCCCAGTGGCGCCTAATTTGCAAGGATTTAGTGCCTAATTCCACAAGTATTAAGTGGCCGGGAAATCAGGATAAGTTACCCTTGGATTCCGCAGAAGAAAACAGTGCAAGAGCGCTGGTTTACATTATTATCCTTAATTACCTTGCAACCGGTGAATACATGCTGGAACGTGTATACGCGCGTACTGGCACTCTGATTTCAAACGGTTGTACTGTATTTCTTGGCGATTTCGGTCGGAATGGTTTCCACTTCGACTACAGTTATAACTGCCCGCCTCCATAATGATTTTGGGGTCGTTTCTTCCTAGAAATTATAATTGAATACTTGATGACTTGATCCTTTTGTAGTTTACCCTATAAGCCCTTTAAACTAAAAACTTTAAGGGCTTTTTTCTTGGTTGACGGGATTGCGGTAGAATACTATTATTAATGTATTGTAAAAATTTAATTAAATTTAAATGTCAATATTTTCAAAAATATTTGGAGATCCCAACCAGAAATTAATTGATCAAAATATGCCAGTGGTGGAAAAAATTAACGCGCTGGAAATGGAAATTTCTAAGTTAAAAGATGAAGAGTTGAAAGCCAAAACAAAAAATTTTCAGGGGAAATTAAAAAAAGGAGTTTCCTGCGAAGAAATATTGCCGGAAGCTTTTGCAACCGTGCGCGAGGTCTCGCAGCGCGTGACCGGGATGCGCCATTACGATGTACAGATATTGGGAGGACTTTTTTTGCACAAAGGTAATATAATCGAAATGAAAACCGGAGAGGGGAAAACTTTAGTGAGCACCTTACCGGTGTATCTTAACGCCTTGAAAAACAAAGGCGTCCATGTGGTAACTGTCAACGATTATTTGGCAAAAAGAGATACGGTTTGGATGGGGCAAATTTATCATTCTTTGGGATTATCGGTGGGCTGTATTCAGCATAATAGCGCTTATTTATATGATCCAAACTATTTGGAAGAGCGGGTAGATGAAGGTTCAGAGAGAGATCAGGAGAGAGACGAAACTGGCAGTTTTAAAGTGGAAAAAAGTTATTTACGGCCGGTAACGAGAAAAGAGGCATATCAAGCGGATATAACTTATGGCACCAATAACGAATTTGGCTTTGATTATTTGCGGGACAATATGGTTTCAGAAATTTCGCAAAAAGTGCAGCGATCAAATTATTATGCCATTATCGATGAAGTTGACAGTATTTTAATCGATGAAGCTAGGACTCCGCTGATTATTTCTGCACCGGCCGAGGAATCGACTGATAAATATAAATCATTCGCGCAAATAGTTCCTAAACTTAAAGAGAATGTGGATTTTAATGTGGACGAGAAATTAAAAGCGACGACATTAACCGAAAAGGGTATAGCCAATTTGGAAAAAATCCTGGGAGTTAAAAATATTTATGAAGAGCGGGGAATAGAGACAGTGCATCATATTGAACAGGCTTTGAAAGCTCATACTTTATTTCTGCGCGATCGTGATTATGTGGTCAAGGGCGATGAAGTAATAATTGTTGATGAATTTACCGGAAGATTGATGCCGGGTAGGCGATATTCAGAAGGTTTACATCAGGCGATAGAGGCAAAAGAAGGAGTAGAAATACAAAGAGAAAGTAAGACATTGGCTACAATAACTTTTCAAAATTATTTTCGCATGTATGGCAAATTGGGCGGCATGACGGGAACTGCCGCAACTTCTGCCGAAGAATTTTCTAAAGTATATAAATTGGATGTGGTGATTGTTCCTACCAATAAAAATATGGTTAGGCAGGATTTGAATGATAATATATACAAGAATGAAATTGGAAAATACAATGCTATCGTTAATATTGTGAAAGAAAGAACTGCGGCCGGTCAGCCGATATTAATTGGAACGGTATCAATTGAAAAGAATGAGCTTTTAAGCGGTATGTTCGCTCGAGCAGGAATTAAACACAATGTTTTAAATGCTAAAAATCATGAAAAAGAAGGTGAAATCATTGCGCAGGCCGGAAAGAAGGGAGCGGTAACTGTAGCCACCAACATGGCTGGCCGCGGAGTGGATATTATTTTGGGGGGTAATCCTTGCAATCAGGCTGAAGCGGAAGAAGTGAAAAAGGCCGGAGGCTTGCTGGTTATTGGAACCGAACGACATGAAGCGAGGCGGATTGATAATCAGCTGCGTGGCAGATCAGGCCGGCAGGGAGATCCGGGCACTACACAATTTTATGTTTCCATGGAAGACGATTTAATGAGGCTGTTCGGTTCCGATAAAATGAAAATGATGATGGAAGCGCTCAGAATTCCGGAAGATCAGCCAATCCAGCATCGCATGATTTCTCGATCGATTGAATCCGCTCAGAAAAAAGTCGAGGGCAACAATTTTGATATCCGCAAGCATGTACTGGAATATGACGATGTTATGAATAAACATCGTGAAGTGATTTATAAGCGCCGCAATAATATTCTCAAGTCTTGGGAGAATGAATTGTTAAGAGCGCTGGGTCAAAAAGAAAAATATAAGGTTAAGAGCCTTACAAATATGATTTATGAGTTAATTGAAAATGAAATTGAAAAAATTGTATCTAATCATACCGCTTCAGAAAATAAAAATGATTGGAATATTGAAGAAATAGTCGAATCCACGTCTTCAATATTTTCACCCGCCGAAGATATTAGCGGTGAATTAAGAAGAATAGTTAAGGAAGGGTTAGATGATGGCAAGGATCCTGAAATGAAAACCAAGATTATAAAATATTTATTCAGCCAAGCGCAAAAATATTATCAGCTCAAAGAGCAGGAAATTAATGCTAATAATATGAGGCAAGTTGAGCGGATTGTGATGCTGAAAGCGATTGATTCCTTATGGATGAGGCATCTGGATGGAATGTCTCATTTACGTACCAGTATTGGCTTGAGAGGTTATGGGCAAAAAGATCCCTTGGTTGAATATAAAAAAGAAAGTTTTTTTATGTTTCAGGGACTGCTTGATTCAATTCAAAAGCAGATTGTTTATACAATTTATAAAGTCGCATTAAGCCAGCCGGCCAAAACGGAAATAGAACAATCAAGAGAAAAAATGCAAACTAATATTTCAGGCAAATCATCAGGTTCGGATAAAATTATCACTAATAAAATTAATCGTAATGATCCGTGTCCGTGCGGTTCAGGCAAAAAATATAAGAAGTGCTGTGGGAAGTAAATCATAAAAACATCAAAACACAAGATTATAAAAACAAATGATTCAGTATTATAAATATTTAAAATTAATAATCGGTATTTTTTTTATATTTACTTTTAGTTTTTTCTTTCATCAGACTAGCGCCCAGATTTATTACGAAACTTCGCCTGATGTTCAAATTATTGATTCTGAAAATTTACAAAAGCAATCCGGTTTTTTAGCTTATGGCCAAGATTTTCGCGGAGGAGTAAATATTGCCGCCTGCGATTTTAATCAGGATGGCGTTGATGAAATAATTACCGGAGCGGGGGTTGGCGGCGGTCCGCATATCCGAATCTTTGACCAAAGCGGAGAAGTTAAATATGAATTTTTTGCTTTTCATCCCGACTTTCATGGCGGGATTGATATCGCTTGCGGAAATTTAGATCAAGACCAGTATCAAGAGATTGCGGTCAGTCAAAAATCATTGGGGCAGGCTTGGATCAAAGTATATAAAATAAAAAATAACCGGGAATATTTAATTTCCCAGTTTCTAGCCTACAATGAAAATTTTGAAGGCGGAGCTCATGTAGCAATCGGTGATATTAATGGAGACGAGATTGGTGAAATTTTGACCGGAGCGGGCGTTGGCGGGGGTCCCCATGTTTTGTCATTTGATAAAGCTGGCAACTCCATGGGAATAAATTTTTTTCCGTTTCCGGCGGATTATCGGGGCGGGGTGGATGTCACAGTCGCTAATGTTATCGGAGATAAAAAAGAAGAAATCATTCTGGCGGCGAATAAATTTGCTACTTCCCGAATAAAAATCTATCGGGATAATAATGAAATTATCAGTGATTTTATTGCCTACGCTGAAGCTTATCAGGGAGGAGTAAATATATCAGCCGGGGATTATAACCATGACGGGTTTAGTGAAATAATTACCGTTCCTAATTGCAATGGCAGCCCCTTTATTCGGATTTTGGATAAAAACGGCAATCCGATTATTAATAGCTATCAAATCTATGATCAAGAATTTCGCGGGGGCTTTACTGTAATATTGGGCAATGTTGATAAAGATAATCAAGTAGAAATCATTGCCGCGCCTTTGTCGCGCCGATTGAAATTTAGGGAAGTAATTGGTTATTCGGTACAAAATCGGCCCATTGAATCTTATATTTACGGCGATGGCTATAAAAAAATTATTTATGTTGGGGGAACGCATGCCGGAAGCGAAGCCAATGCCGTTACTTTAATGAATAGATGGAAATTTTATATTGAGAATAATTTGGACAAAATACCTTTTGGCTATCAAGTAATTATTATTCCCATGCACAATCCGGACGGATATTGCGGTAATAGCAGATATAATGCCAATGGCGTGGATTTAAATAGAAATTTTGCCACCAATAATTGGAGCAGTATCGGATATCTTTGGAGCAGACAAGTTTCAGGCGGCCCTTATCCTTTTAGTGAAGTAGAGAATCAAGCTTTAAAAAAATATTTGGAGAAGGAAAGAGTAGAAAAATTAATATCTTATCATTCTGCTGCGGATCAAATTTTTGCTTCTGAAATAGTGCCAGGCGCTTTATATCCGCCGTCGTTTGAATTCGCCAAATTTTATAATCAATTTTCTCATTATAATGATGCAGAGGAGAGCTATGTCTGGACGCATTATCCGATATCAGGTGATCTATCTTCTTGGGCCAGTCAGTATTTTCGCATTCCGGCTTTGACAGTTGAATTGTCTGATGGAGTCTCAAATGACTGGGAAAAGAATCTTTCGGCGATGATTGAGGCGATTAGGTATTAAAATGAAATATAATATTAATAAAAAAAACAGCATTATTTGCTGGTTTTAGTTTTATTTACAATAAATTTAGATAAAATATATCCATAATTTATATAGCCTAAGACCGGAGATTATTATTAGAAAATTATATTCAATAATATAATTTAATATTACAGAAAAACTTAAAAAATAATCTTATTTATATCATCTTCATCTTTAATGGTTTCGTCAGTAGATGTTACTAAAACCGTACAGTTAGAATAGCTCTTAATAAATTGTAATATGGGCATATCGGGATTCTCTTCAAATAAATCTTGTGAAGTTGCTGAACAGTTATTTATCCAAATACTAATATTGGGATAATAAACAGTGCGTTGATCTAACCCAGCATCATATTCTTCGTTTTGTCTGGAACTAGGATAGCAATCTACTCTTTTATTATTAACAACTTCCTTACAAGTCCAGTCATTTTTATATGAGAAAGTAAAATTATTACTACTTGATATAAAATTATTATTTTTTACTTCTTGATCTATTGTTTGATTTGTTGCCGTATTGTCATTAATATTTTGATTGGTTGTCTCTTCATTTAGGAAGGAGCAACCGGTAAATAATAATACTAATCCAATAAACATAGTAATTGTTACAGCCTTTTTCATGTTTTTAGTTATTTATTATATTATTAAATATTATAAAGATAATTGTTTTGATGAATAATTAGATATTCAGTTTAAATTTATCAAACACGTTCTTAAAAATCAAATAATTATAAAATTAAAAATTAAATTTATTCTTGTTACAACCTAAAAAAGTTGTTATATTAAAAGTAACGAAAAATTAAATAAAAGTATGAAGATAAAAAATATCCTAGTTTTTGGCGTAATTTTTATGGCAGCTTTTTTGCTATTAAATATTGCGGACGCCGCGGAATACCGAGCGCCGGAAGTAAAGATTTTTAATACCGATAATAAACATTTAGATAAAAGCTTTTTAGCTTATGACGAAGCGTTTAAGGGCGGAGGCAATATTGCCGTTTGCGATACCAACAATGATGGCGTGGATGAAATTTTTGTGGGTGCGGGAGCCGGCGGCGGACCGCATGTCAGGATGTTTGATAATTTAGGCAATTTTACCGGGTTTAGCTTCTTTCCGTTTCATCCGGATTTCCGCGGCGGAGTTGATGTGGCTTGCGGCGATATCAATGGTGATAAGAAAGATGAATTAATTATTTCCCAGTTTGGAGACGGTCAAGCATGGGTAAAGGCGTATCAGGTAAATGCGGAAAAGAAAGTTTTAGCGGAATTTATCGCCTATGATTCAAATTTTGAAGGCGGAGCCAGAGTAGCTGCTTGCGATATTAATGGAGACGGCAAGGCAGAAATTATAACCGGATCAGGCATGAATTCTACAGCCCATGTCAGAGGCTTTAACGGCAAAGGCGAATTTATGGGATTGAGCCTGTTCCCATTTGAAGAGGGTCATCGGGGAGGCGTAGATGTCGCGTGCGGAAATGTTGACGGCGGGCGTGAATCAGAGATAATTGCGGCGAAAAATTACTTTGGCACCGCGCAAGTCAAGGTCTATAAGGGCGATGCCAGTAAAAGAATTTTGGGTGATTTTTTAGCTTTTTCTGAATCATACCGGGAAGGGGTTAATGTTGCTTCTGGTGATATTGATCGCGATGGAGAAGCCGAGGTAATAGTTGGCAGCAATGGCTACGCGCCGCATGTACGGACATTTGAGGCTTATGGGGCGGTTAAAGCTTTGGATTTACGGCCATACGAAGATGATTTTAGGGGTGGTGTAAAAGTGGCTATTGGCAATGTCGATCAAAGCAGCGCTACCGAAATTGTTACCGTGCCGGGACGAAGAATTTGGGAAGGCCGGGATATCTATAAATATATTGAAGTTGACTTATCCGAACAGAAACTACAAGCCTATAAGGGCGGTAGAAAAGTAAATGAATTTTTAATATCATCGGGCATCAGTAAATATCCTTCGCCCGTGGGAGATTTTAGTATCTGGCTTCGTTTAGCCGAGGATCGCATGACGGGGGATTATGGCGAAAATCATCCGGATAATTATGATATTCCAAATGTTCCTTACGTAATGTATTTTAACGGTCCCTATTCTTTGCATGGAGCTTTTTGGCATAATAATTTCGGCCATCCAATGAGCCATGGATGTATTAATGTATCTGTACAAAATGCAGCTTGGTTATATAATTGGACAATGGTTGGGGATAAAGTTTTTGTACGACCATAGATATAAATAAAAATTTTTATTAAATAATGACAAAAAGAAATAAAATTAGATTAACGTTTGTAGGAATTTTGATACTAACTCTCTTGGCGGGTATTATTGATTGGCCCAAGGGTCCTGATTTAGATTTATATCCAATTAAAATACCCTATGAAAAAGAGTTAAAAGTCCATTTGGGATTAGATTTGCAGGGGGGCTCTCATTTGGTATATGAAGCTGATTTATCCAAGGTTGATCCGGAAAATTATGATTCATCAATGGCGGGAGTCAGGGATGTAATTGAAAGAAGAGTAAACGCGTTGGGTGTGTCAGAGCCGGTAGTTCAGACGGTTATTGTGGGAGATAGACGTCGACTTATTGTTGAACTGGCGGGCATACAGGATGTCAACGAGGCAATTGAATTGATCGGACAAACTCCTTCTTTGGATTTCAGGGAACAAGATGAAAGCCAAATTCCAGCGGAGCCAGAGGTGCAGGAAATCGAGACACCGGCCGAAACCAATACTGAAGAAGGAAGCGAAGGGGGCAATGCTGAGGGCGATCAGGCTGAAAATATTGAAAATAACATTTTAGAAAATATTAAAATAGAGGGTGAAGGAGAAGATACTAAATTCGTTACTGAAGATGGGCAGGAAATTGATTACGAGGCTTTATCGCAAATGATACAACAGCAGCAATATCCCGGATTTAAGCTGACGGCGCTTTCGGGGCAGCATCTTGTAAACGCGCAATTACAATTTGATCAGCAAACCAATCAACCCATGATTGGATTATCATTTAATGATGAAGGTAAAAAATTATTTGCCGAGATAACCGAACGGAATGTAGGAAAGCCCTTGGCAATTTTTCTTGATAATGCATTAATATCCGCTCCCAATGTCAACGAACCAATTAGAGACGGACAAGCGGTAATTTCCGGCCAATTTACCTTGGAAGAGGCGAAAGATTTAGCAATGAGGTTAAACGCCGGTGCATTGCCTGTTCCGATAAATTTAATTTCGCAAAATACTGTGGGCGCTACCCTGGGTAAAATATCAATAGAAAAAAGTTTTTTGGCAGGCTTAATCGGTTTATTGATGGTGTGCTTATTTATGATTATTTTCTATCGCTTACCCGGCTTGCTATCGGTTTTTGCTTTGATAATTTACGTTTTGGTTACTCTGGCTTTATTTAAATTGATTCCGGTGACATTAACCTTGGCCGGCATCGCGGGATTTATCCTTTCTATTGGAATGGCAGTCGATGCCAATGTATTGATATTCGAAAGAATTAGAGAAGAATTAAGATTGGGAAAAACATTAGGTTCCGCTGTTGATTCGGGTTTCCAACATGCTTGGCCCTCCATTAGAGATTCTAATTTATCTACAATCATTACTTGTGGAGTTTTAGGCTGGTTTGGCGTAGGCATTATCAGGGGTTTTGCTGTTACTTTGGGGGTTGGCGTCATATTAAGCATGTTTTCCACCATTTTTATTACTAAAATATTTTTACAAATTATTTCAAATAAATGGCTGGGAAAAAGATTATATTTATTTAATGTTAAGAAAAAAGAAATTAATGATAAGAATTATTAAAAAAAGTAAAATTTGGTTTATTTTTTCTGGAATATTGGTGGTTTCCAGCGTTGTATTACTGATTATATTTGGTTTGAATTTAGGAATTGATTTTAAGGGCGGATCATTAATGGAAATCAAATTTAATCAGCAATCTCCTAATAAACCTGAAATAGATAATTTAATAGGAAAAACGGGAATATCGGATTATAAAGTGCAGCCTGCGCAAGACGGCAGCTTTATTATTCGCATGGAGACTTTAGATGAAGAAAAACATCAGAAACTAATTGATGAATTTGAAAAAAAATATTCAAATATAGCAGGAAATTTTGAAGAATTAAGATTTGAATCCATCGGGCCAACCATCGGACAGGAATTAAAAAGCAAGGCTTTGTATGCGATCGCATTGGTATTAATTTGTATAGTGCTTTATATTGCTTATACTTTTAGAAAAGTATCAACTAAAATTCCATCTTGGAAATTCGGCATCTGCGCTATTATTGCGCTTATTCACGATATAGTTATTTTAGTGGGAGTATTTGTTATTTTAGGGAAATTTTTTAATGTTCAATTGGATAGTTTATTTGTAATTGCGCTACTGACAGTTTTAGGATATTCAATAAATGATACTATCGTAGTTTTTGATCGCATCAGATTTAATCTTCTAAGATTAGAAAATAAAAGATTGGACCAGGTGATTGATCTTAGCATTAATCAAACCTTAACCAGATCGTTAAATACCTCTATTACCACCTTATTAGTATTAGTCGCTCTTTATTTATTCGGAGGAGCGACAATTCAATGGTTCGTATTGGCTTTAATCGTAGGTATAATCGCCGGTACTTATTCTTCAATTTTTATTGCGAGCACTATTTTGGCTGCTTGGGAAAAAACAAAAAAATAATTTATGAAATATTATCGCACGCACAATTGCGGACAATTATCTGATAAAAATAATGGGGAGAAGGTAATATTGTCCGGCTGGGTGAATTCGCGCAGAGATCATGGCGATCTTATTTTTATTGATTTAAGAGATAGATTTGGCATTACACAGATTGTGTTTAATCCGCAAAAAAGGGAATCGTTTAATGTCGCCGATAAATGCCGCTCTGAATATGTAATTAGAATAGAAGGTGAAGTTAGATTGCGGCCGGAAAATATGATTAATGAAGAGCTCAATACGGGGAAAATAGAAATAGAGGTTGAAAAAATTGATGTTTTGAGTGAATCAAAAACGCCGCCCTTTGAAATTAATGATAAGAAAAGGACCATGGCCAATGAAGAATTAAGGCTTAAATATCGTTTTCTTGATTTGCGCCATAAATATTATCAAGATATCTTAATGAAAAGAAATGAATTTATTAGATATATTAGAGATTATTTTAATAAGCGCGATTTTATTGAAATTCAAACTCCACTTTTGGCTAATTCCAGTCCGGAAGGAGCCAGAGATTATTTGGTTCCCTCCAGATTATATCCTGGTAAATTCTATGCTTTACCTCAAGCTCCGCAGCAATTTAAGCAGCTTTTAATGGTGGCGGGGATGGATAAATATTTTCAAATCGCACCCTGTTTTAGAGATGAAGATCCTAGGGCTGATAGACATCCGGGGGATTTTTATCAACTTGATTTTGAAATGAGTTTTGTGGAGAGAGAGGATTTGTATAATATAATCGAAAAATTAATTATAGAGCTTACAGAAAAATTTTCCGATAAAAAGATAATGCATAATCCTTTTCCGAGAATTTCCTGGGATGAGGCAATGAATACATACGGTTCAGATAAGCCGGATTTGCGGTATGATTTGCCGTTAATTGAGCTTACGGAATTATTTAAAAATACCAATTTTAAAGTTTTTGCAAATGCCATTTCACAAGGTGGATGCGTTAAGGCTTTAAAAGTAACAGGGGGAAGTAATTTTTCTCGCAAACAAATCGATGATTTGACGGAAATTGCAAAAAGCGAAGGATTGGGTGGATTAGCCTATATTATTTATAAGGATAGCCCAGCATCTCCTATTTTAAAATTTTTATCAGATCGTGAAGTTGAAGGAATAAAAAATGAAACTAAAGCTAAAAAAGGCGATATTGTGTTTTTTGGCGCTGATAACTGGCTAAAGGTAGTTAAAGCTCTCGGTAAAGTTCGCACCCAAGTTGCTGTTAATAATAAATTAATCGATAATAAATTAATTGCCTGGGCTTGGATTTATGATTTTCCAATGTATTCTATAAGCGATATTACCGGGAAGCTTGATTTTGAGCATAATCCTTTTAGCATGCCTGTAGGCGAAGAAAAAGCTTTTGAAGAAAAAGATGCAACCAAAATTCGCTCTACGCAATTTGACATTGTGGCTAACGGCTATGAAATCGGCAGCGGTTCAATCCGAAACCATAGGCCTGAATTATTATATCAAGCATTTGAATTAGCCGGATATAAAAGAAGCGAGGTAGATAAAAAATTTAAACATATGGTTGAAGCGATGAAATTTGGCGCTCCTCCTCATGGCGGCGCTGCTCCGGGAATAGATCGAATGTTAATGCTTATTTTTGGCACCAATAGTATTAGAGATATATACGCTTTTCCCAAGGCCGGCAATGCCCAAGATATGATGACCGGGTCGCCCAGCGAAGTTTCCGAAGCCCAATTAAAAGAACTGGGAATAAAAATAAATAAAAAATAAGAACATGCCTCCTTTAAAGAAATTAATTAATAAATTAGATAAAGAGGGGATTAAATATAAGATATTACAGCATAAAAAAGTTTATACTACTTTTGATTCTGCACAAACTCAAAAAATTGACATAAAAAGTGTCGGAAAAACGTTGCTTTTAAAAACAGATAATAAATTTGTCTTTGCGGTTATTCCGGGCAATAAAAGGTTGGATATGGTAAAGTTTAAAAAAGCCTTGAACAAATATTTGGAGCAGATGAAAGAAAAAAAGGTTAAGTCAATTAAAATTGCTTCGGAGGGCCAGATTAAAAACAATATAACCAAAAAAATTGGAGCATTGCCCCCTTTTGGCAGTTTATTCAAAGCGGTTACTTTTTGCGATAAAGCCATGATGCGATTAAAGAAAATTAATTTAAACGCAGGGAGCTTTATAGACTCTCTGGAAATAACACCCGCTCAATATAAAAAATTTGAAAAACCAATTGAAGTGAATATTTCAAAAAAATAATGAATAAACATGCAAGCTTATGAAAAAATTTTATTAATCGGCGCCAAAGGAATGCTGGGTACGGATTTAATGCGGGAATTTGAGGCCGATAGTAATTATTCAGTAGTGGGTACGGATATTTCCGATTTTGATATTACTAAAGAAAATCAGGTTCGGGATTTTATTAAAAAAAATAAGCCGGATTACGTGATTAATGCTGCCGCTTATACCGATGTGGATAAATGTGAAGAGGATAAAGATATCTGCAATAAAGTTAATGGCCAAGCTTTACAATATATTGCCAAAGCATGCCGGGATGAAAATGCAATTTTAGTTCATATTAGCACTGATTATGTATTTGATGGATTGAAAGCGGAAGGATATAAAGAAGAAGATCGAATCGATCCGGTTAATCAATATGGGGCATCTAAAGCATTGGGTGAAAAAATGGTGAGAGAGAATATGGAAAAGCATTATATTGTTCGGATATCATGGCTTTTTGGTAAAAATGGAAAGAATTTTGTTGAAACCATGTTAAATTTAGCTAAAGATCACAAGGAATTAAAAGTAGTGAACGACCAGCATGGAAAGCCAACCTATACCGTAGATTTAGCCAAGGCATTAAAAATTTTAATCGAAACCAAGCCGGCATACGGTGTATATCATTTACCCAATGAGGGACAAACCACTTGGTATGATTTCGCGATGGAAATATTTAAAAACGTAGGCAAGGATATAAATGTAAATCCTTGCACTAGCGAAGAATTTCCTCGTCCCGCTAAGAGACCGCAATATTCAATTTTAATTAATTCAAAGCTTCCCAAGCTCAGATCGTGGCGAGAGGCCTTGAAAGAATATTTAAGTAAATAAGTCAAAAAATATGAAAGGTATTATTTTAGCAGGAGGCAGCGCCACCAGATTATATCCTTTGACCGCCACTACTTCTAAACAATTATTACCAGTTTATGATAGGCAGATGATTTTTTATCCGCTAAATACCTTAATTAAAGCGGGGATTAAAGAAATATTAGTTATCGTGGCTCCCGAACATAGTGGACAATTTTTAAATTTATTGGGTTCACTTTTTAAAAATTATGGAATCCGCCTGGTTTTTGAAGTACAAAAAGTGCCCAAAGGATTGCCAGAAGCCTTTGTTCTAGGAGAAAAATTTCTTGACGAAGATGATGCCACTTTAATATTAGGCGATAATATTTTTGAAGACGATTTTTCTCACGACATTAAAAATTTTAGGCGCGGCGGGATGGTATTTGCCACTAAAGTCAGCGATCCGGAAAGATTTGGAGTGGTAAAATTCGACGAAAAAGGTAAAGCGGAAAAAATTGTCGAAAAACCTCAAGAGTGGATCAGTGATTATGCCATAACCGGACTATATGTTTATGATAATCGAGTGGTTAATGCCGCTAAAAATCTTAAGCCATCAGAGAGGGGAGAAATTGAAATAGTCGATCTGCATAATTTTTATTTAAATCAAGAAGAGTTGGAGGTTAAAAAATTTGAGGGAGCTTGGTTGGATGCCGGAACATTTGATTCGCTGCTTACGGCGGGAAATGTGGTTAAGGAAAAAAAGATATATCAGAATTTTGATCCGATTATTGAAAAATCAATAGCGGAATTTAATGAAGAGTTAAAATACTTATCTAAAAAATTATTAAAATAAAATGAAGATATTGGTAACGGGCGGAGCGGGCTATATCGGCAGTGCGGCAGTTAAAGCTTTGATAGAAAAAAATCACGACGTTCTGGTGATAGATAATTTATTAAAAGGAAAAAAAGAGCTGGTAAATCCCAAGGCAAAATTATTTGTTGGAGATCTTATTGATAAACAGTTTGTCGGTCAAGTTTTTAAAGAAAATAAAATTGACGCGGTAATGCATTTTGCGGCTTATAAAGCAGCGGGAGAATCTATGGAGCAGCCGGTTAAATATTCTGACAATATTACGGGTTTTATTAATCTAATTAATGCCATTCAAGAAAAAGGAATAAAAAAATTAATATTTTCCAGTACGGCTGCCGTTTATGGCGAACCCAAATACATCTCCATTGATGAAGAGCATCCGACCAGTCCGCAAAATTTTTATGGGTATACTAAGTTGGTTTGTGAAAATTTAATCAAATGGCACTCCGAATTAACAGGCTTAAACGGCATATCTTTGCGCTATTTTAATGTCGCCGGGGATGCGGGCTTAAACTATATTGATCCGGAAGCGCAGAATGTATTTCCGATAATTATGGAAGTATTAACGGGGAAAAGGGAAAAATTTACCGTATTTGGCGATGATTATGAAACCATCGATGGAACTTGCATTCGAGATTATGTCGGGATTAATGATTTGGTTGAAGCACATATAAAAGCTCTGGGCATTAATCAATCAGATGTGATAAATCTTGGTACCTCTCGAGGAGTATCGGTATTAGAATTAATTAAAGAATTTAGCGCGGCTTATGGAAAAGATGTTGTATATGAAATTGGGGAAAGAAGAGAGGGGGATGTGGCAAAATTAACTGCCTCGTACGAAAAAGCGAAAAAATTATTAAATTGGGAGCCAAAAGAAACGCTGCGGGATATGATTGTAAGCACTATAAAGGCTTATCAAAAATAACATGAATATATTAATTACCGGCATTACCGGCTTTGTTGGAAAATATTTAACTGAATATTTATTGGGGCGGGATCAGGATGTAAAAATATTCGGCACCTATCTTGATGATAGGGATTACACCGACTCGCACGGAAAATTTCCGGAAGTGGAATTTCTGAAATGTGATATTGCCGATAAGCTTGAAGTTGATAACGTGATAAAAAAATCAACGCCGGATTATGTTTATCATTTGGCCGCTATGTCTTCCGGGAATGAAAGCGATCGGGAAAAAGTTTTTAAGGTCAATGTAGATGGTACTGTTAATATATTACGGTCTTGCCAAACTATATCGAAAAAAATGAGGATCATGTTGGCGAGCACTAGTTATATCTATGGATCTGGCGCAAACTGCCGGCCTTTTACTGAAAGTGATATGGAAAATCCGATCGGAATATACGCGGAAAGCAAGCTGGAAATGGAAAGAATGGCCAAGAAATATATAACGGATCAGGTGGAAATTATTATATCTCGGGCGTTTAATCATACTGGGCCGGGACAGACAGAAAATTTTGTGGTGCCGGCTTTTGCTAAACAAATCGCTGAAATTGAAAAGGGCATAAATCAGCCAGTGATTCAGGTCGGTAATTTAAATGCCATAAGAGATTTTTCGGACGTGCGCGATGTTATTCGAGCTTATAATCTTCTTGCAACCGAAGGGAAAAGCGGTGAAATTTATAATATTGCCTCCGGCACACATTATAGCATTGCCGAAATTTTGGAATTGCTTTTATCTTTTTCGGGAATCAAGATAAAAATAAAAAAAGATTCAAGCCGAATGCGTCCATCTGACATCGCTTGTTCGGTCGGAAGCTTCAGTAAAATAAAGAAAGAGCTAGAATGGAGTCCTAAGATAGATTTTAAGGACACATTGAAGTTGACATTAGATTATTGGCGCAGTAAAATTTAATATAGTTTAATTTTTTAAAGAGTATTTTTTATTTAACAAAAAAACATGGCGAAAACAAAAAAGAGAGCATTGATTACCGGCATCAGCGGCCAAGACGGTTCATATTTAGCTGAATTACTTCTAGAAAAAGGCTACCGGGTTTTTGGCACGTTTAGAAGAACGAGCAGCAATCATATGGGAAATATTATCCATCTTTTGGATAAAATTGAATTAATTTATGCCGATTTAACCGATATGGGATCAATCATGCTGGCGCTGAGAAAATCCAAGCCCGATGAAGTTTATAATTTAGCCGCGCAAAGTTTTGTCTCAACGTCCTTTGAACAGCCATATGTTACCGGCATGGTAACGGGGCTGGGAGTAACCAATATGTTAGAAGCAATACGATATATCAATCCCAAAATAAAGTTTTATCAAGCATCATCCAGCGAGATGTATGGCAAGATTCACGAGATGCCGCAAACCGAAGAAACTCGATTTCATCCGCGCAGTCCCTATGCGGTAGCAAAGTTATATGGACATTGGCTGACGATAAATTATCGGGAAAGTTATAATATGTTTGCTTGTTCGGGCATACTTTTTAATCACGAATCGGAAAGAAGAGGATTGGAGTTCGTTACCAGAAAAATAACGGACGCGGTGGCAAAAATATCTTTAGGCAAGCAAAAATATTTATATTTAGGAAATTTAGAAGCGAAAAGAGACTGGGGATATGCCAAAGATTACGTGGAAGCGATGTGGATGATGCTGCAGCAAAATAAGCCGGATGATTATGTTATTGCGTCGGGAGAAACGCATTCGGTTAAAGATTTTGTGCGTGAAGCATTTTCCGCCGCCGGCATCAAAGATTGGCAAAAATACATTAAAATAGATAAAAGATTTTTCCGTCCGGCCGAAGTGGACGTATTATTGGGAGATTATTCCAAGGCGAAAAAACAGCTGGGTTGGAAGCCCAAAACGACTTTTAATCAGCTGGTGGAGCTAATGGTAAAATCCGATATCATAAAACAAAAAAGCAAACATTTATCGTGTAATTTTTAATAAATAATAGAGATATTATGAAAGATAAAAAAAGCAATTATATTTTTACATCAGAGTCAGTGACCGAAGGACATCCGGACAAAATTTGTGATCAGATATCCGACGCGGTTTTAGATGAAATTATTGCCCATGATTCAAAAGGAAAATGTTGTTGTGAAGCATTTACCACTACCGGCATGGTATTGGTGGGCGGAGAGATCACTACCAAACATTATGTCGATATTCCGAAAATTGTTCGCGGGGTTTTAAAAAATATTGGTTATACTAATGCCGATTATGGCATTGATTATAAAAGCTGCGCTGTTATGAATGTGATAGATGAACAGAGCGCTGATATAGCGATGGGAGAAGTGGAAGATGAACAAAGGTCAATGGGTGCCGGCGACCAGGGGATGATGTTTGGCTATGCCTGCAAGGAAACCGAAGAATTAATGCCGCTACCGATTATGCTGGCTCATAAATTAACTCGAGAATTAGCTCGCGTGAGAAAAGAAAAAATTCTTTCCTATCTTCGCCCGGACGGAAAGTCGCAAGTATCGGTGGAATATGAAAACGGCCAACCGAAAAGAGTTGAGGCGGTGGTAATCGCGGCGCAGCACGATGAAGATATTGAATTGACAAAATTGAGAGAAGACATAATAAAGCAGGTTATTAAGCCAATGTGCGGTGAATATCTTGATGAAAATACCAAGTATTATGTTAATGAGACGGGTAGATTTGTAATTGGCGGGCCGCACGGAGATACCGGACTAACCGGACGAAAGATAATTGTAGATACCTATGGTGGGCGCGGGACGCATGGTGGTGGATGCTTCAGTGGCAAAGGACCTAACAAACAAGATCGATCGGGAGCCTATATGGCAAGATATATCGCCAAAAATATTGTTGCAGCCGATTTGGCCGATGTCTGTGAAGTGCAAATATCTTACGCGATTGGCTATCCTGAGCCGGTTTCTATAATGGCGGATACCAAGGGAACCGGAAAAATAAGCGAGGAAAAATTAGTTCAGCTAATTAGAGATAATTTTGATTTAACACCATCGGGAATTATTGAAACACTGGATTTACAAAGGCCAATTTATCTTCGAACCGCGGCGTATGGGCATTTTGGACGCAATGAAGAAGGTTTCTCTTGGGAAAAAACGGATAAAGCGGATGATTTAAAAAAAGTATTAGAATTATAAAATATAAAAATATGAATATTGCTGTAGTTGGTACCGGATATGTGGGTTTGGTAGCCGGAGCATGTTTAGCAAAATTGGGCAATAATACCACCTGCGTTGATGTCGACCAAGAAAAAATCAATAGAATAAAGCAAGGCGAGATCCCAATCTATGAACCGGGATTAGAAAAAGTTGTTTTAGACGAAGTAAAAAGCGGCAGGTTAAATTTTTCCAATTCACTCAAGGATGTTTTAGATAATGTCGAAGTTGTTTTTATTGCGGTGGGCACGCCTTCTCGAAAGGATGGCAAGGCGGATTTGCAATATGTGGAAGCGGTGGCTGGAGAAATTGCCGAGAATATTAAGGATTACAAGGTAATAGTTGATAAAAGCACGGTACCTGTTGGAACAGGCAAGTTGGTTACGGATATCATTAGGGAACAATATAAGGGAGATTTTGATGTGGTTTCCAACCCTGAATTTTTAAGGGAGGGATCAGCAGTCCAGGATTTTATGGAGCCGGATCGCATCGTAATTGGTGCCAATAGTAATCGGGCCAGGGATATAATGCTAAAGATTTATGAACCCTTGGATTATCCTAAAATTACCGTCTCGGTAGAAAGCGCGGAAATGATTAAATATGCTAGCAACGCTTTTTTAGCGACAAAAATTTCTTTTATAAATGAAATTGCAAATATTTGTGAGCGGGTGGGCGCTGATGTGGAAGATGTAGCCAGAGGCATGGGTTTTGATAAGAGAATCGGTCCCAAATTCCTTCAGGCGGGAATCGGTTATGGCGGTTCGTGCTTTCCCAAAGATGTTAACGCGCTTAACCAGATCGCGGGAACCAAAGGATATGATTTTAAGCTATTAAAAGCGGTAATTGAGGTAAATAATAAACAAAGATTAATTGTTATAGATAAGTTGGAAGAACTGTTGGGCAATTTAAATGGACAAAATATCGCGGTATTGGGGTTGGCATTTAAAGCCAATACCGATGATATTAGAGAATCGGCCGCAATTGATATTATTCGCATTTTGACGGGATTAGGTGCGAATGTATCTACTTATGATCCAAAAGCCGCTAAAAACGCTCATAACGCGTTAAACGGTACGGTAAAATTTCATGATAATCCTTATGCTGCGGTAAAAGACGCTAAGGCGGTAATTATCGCTACCGAATGGCCGGAATTTAAAGAATTGGACTATGATAAAATAAAAAATTTAATTAAAGAGCCCCATATTTTAATCGACGGAAGGAATCTTTTGGCGGGAGCCGATATGGAAAAAATGGGATATCATTATGTTGGAATAGGAAGATAAATTTTATAAAAAACTTAGCATTTTTGTTAAGTTTTTTATTATGTAAAAAATATTGACAAAATAGATTAAAAGTTATATGGTGTAAACAGAAAAAATGTTCTTTGAAAACAAGAGAAAAAGGAGGAAATTATGGTTTTGAAAAGATTTGAATTGAATCTCGTATATCTGCTTGCAATGGCGATTACGCTGTCGGGATGTGTTTTTGATGCTACCGGACTTTTGCCGCCGAATCATAATAATGATTCGGGGATGACGGACGCAGAAGTTCAGCCGGATACCAACGTCAATAATAACAATGACGCGTGCGTACCGACCAACGGCGGTGTGGAAATCTGCGATGGGGCGGACAATAACTGCAACGGCCAGATTGATGAGGTCTTTGATTTGCAGAATAATCCCAATAACTGCGGTTATTGCGGCAATGTCTGCAATCTGCCGAATGCAACTGCGGAATGTATCTTGGGGCAATGTCAGGTCGCAGAATGTTTGGTATCAGGAACTTCGCATACTTGGTGGGATCAAAACGATGATCCGGCCGATGGCTGTGAATACCAGTGCAGTGTTTCAATGGGCGGTCATGAGGTGTGTGACGGCTTGGATAATAACTGCGACGGGCAGATTGACGAGGATTGCGGCAGCCTAAAGCTGCTGTTTCAGTTCGGCGATGCCTGGACCACCTGGCCTACGTACGTGGCCGATCTTTCCGGAAATGGCAATAATGGCGTGGCATACGGCGGAGCGAGTTTGGCTTGCAATGCCGGGGATTTTGTTCCGGGTGAAGATCAAGATAGCTGTTCGGCTCAATTTAACGGAGTTGATGGTTATATTGAGGTGGCGGATTCGGCGAGCTTGGATTCGATCAGCAGTGGTTATACTATAATGGCATGGGTTAAGCCATCTACTGTTAATGATAAGAAATATGTTTTTTGGAAGAATGATGACTTGCCTGGATTAATGATGTGGAATGATGGCGTTTCTATTAAATGGGTTGCTACAATGCAATCAGGGTTGCTTTCAACTTCCGATGTGATTAATAATGATTGGACCCATCTGGCCTTTACTTTCGATGGATCTAATCTACGCATTATTATTAATGGAATGTTGGAAAACAGCAAGACTATAGCTTCTTTTGTACCCGGGGGAATAATCAAAATTGGAACTGATGGTAATACCTTAAGGTATTACCAGGGTTTAATTGATGAAATTGTTGTGTATAATGAAGCCTGGTCGGAAAGTAAAATTTATAATTACTTTTCAAAATTTCAACCATAAAAAATGTTAATAAGCCGAATTATAGACAAATTCGGCTTTTTTTAATAATGTTTAGATATTAATAAATTTATTTTATGAATATTTTAATGTTGAACTATGAATATCCACCACTCGGAGGAGGCGCGGGCAATGCGACTTATTATTTATTAAAAGAATTGGCCAAAGAAAAAAATATTAATATTACTTTAGTCACTTCATCAATAGGCAAATATCAAGAGAAAAATATTAGCGACAATGTCAAAATATACTTTTTAAATATCGGTAAAAAGGGAAATTTACACTATCAGAGCAATAAAGATATATTAAATTATACCCTTAGGGCTTATTTATTTTGTAAAAAATTAAATAAAAAAAATAATTTTGATTTAGTCCATGCTTTTTTTGGAATTCCATGTGGCTATATTGCAATGAAACTTGACTTACCTTATATTGTCAGTTTACGCGGAAGCGATGTTCCTTTTTATAACAAAAGATTTTATTGGTTGGATAAAATAATTTTTCAGAGATTAAGTAAAAATATTTGGGAAAGATCAAAACGAGTAGTAACTAATTCTGAAGGATTAAAAATATTAGCGGAAAGGAGCTGCGCAGAACAAAATTTCGAAGTAATTTATAATGGGATTGATTTTGAAAAATTTAAACCTCAAAAAAGGGAAAATAATAAATTTACTATAATTTCAACATCGCGTCTTATTAAAAGAAAAGGAATAAATTACTTAATTGATGCGTTTATTAAATTCAATAAGAAATATAAAGAAAGTGACTTGATTATAATAGGAGATGGCAATTTAAGGGAAAAAATAGAAGAAAAAGTAATTAAATCTGGCCTCAAAGATAAAATTAATATATTAGGTACAATTGATCATAATAATATAAATGATTATTATAAAAAATCTGATGTATTTGTGCTTCCTTCTCTTAATGAAGGGATGAGTAATTCATTATTAGAGGCAATGTCATCTGGGTTGGCAATAATCTCAACTGATACCGGAGGCACAAGAGAATTAATCGATAAGAGAAACGGCATTATTATAAATAAAAAAAATATAAATGACATATATAAAAGTCTGGAAAATCTATATACAGATAGGCAAAGACTTAAAAAAATGAAGTGGGAAAGTAGAAATAAGGCTGAAAAAATGAGCTGGGATAATATGGCCAATAAGTATTTTCTTATATATAGGGATATAATTAAAAAAGATGAACTGGCGTAAACCAATAATATATTTCTTCCTTTATCTAGCTGGCAGTAAAATTTCTGGAAACATAAAAGAAATAAAAAAAATTAATAATTTTTCTTTATCGGAAAAGGAGAAATATCAAAAGGAAAAGCTTAAAAAAATACTAAAGCATGCCTACGAGAATGTTCTATATTATCATAAGATTTTAGCAGTGGCCGGAGTTGTTAAAAATAATAAAGTATATTTGGAAAATTTCAATAAAATTCCCATTCTTACAAAAGAAATAATTAGAAGCGAAGGGAGTAATTTATATTCTAAAGATTACAAAAAAAGAGGATTCTACGAAAATACTTCTGGTGGAAGCACAGGTGAGCCGGTAAGATTTCTTTAAGATAAAAATTATAGTGATTGGAATATTGCTAACAAAATATATTTTAAGACTTTTGCTAAGCAAGATATGGGGTATAGAGAATTGCGCTTATGGGGATCAGAGAGGGATTTATTACTGGACAAGGAAATGTTCTCAACGCGTTTAAAAAACTTTTTATATAATAGAAAAGAATTAAATAGTTTTAAAATGTCAGAAAAGAATATGAGAAAATTTGTAAAAGATTGGAATAAGTTTAAGCCGGTTTGGGTAGAGGCATATGTTCAGTCAATGTCTGAATTCGCTAAATTTATTCAAAGAAATAATTTTAAAATGTATAGTCCTAAAGGAATTTTAACTTCCGCTGGTACGCTATATCCAGAAATAAAACAGAAGATCGAAGAAGTTTTTAAAACAAAAGTTTTTAATCGATATGGATCAAGGGAAGTTGGGGATATGGCGTGTGATGATAATACTAATCAAGGATTGAAATTGAGTTTTTGGAATAATTATTTAGAAGTATTAGAAAATAATAAGATTTATATCACTAATTTAAATAATTACTCAATGCCTTTTATTAGATATGAAATAGGTGATATTGGTATTAGAGGTGAAAATTGGAGTTATTTAGAAAAAGTTGAGGGTAGGGAAATAAGTATATTTACGACGAAAGAGGGTAAAATTATACCCGCGGAATATTTTATACATTTCATAGGGGTAATTTATAATCAAGGCTATATTAAAAAATTTCAAGTAATTCAAAAGAATTATAATAAAATACTTATTAAGGTTGTTTTAGAAAGGAAGACATTATTTGAAGAGAACAGAAATAGAATCGAAAAATCAATTAAAAAAGTGATGGGACAAAGCTGTAAAATAGATTGGGAATTTGTAAAAAATATTAATTGTTTAAAAAACGGAAAATATTTATATACTATTAATGAAATATAAACTTAAATTATAAATAATTAATATTTATAAATAAATTTGAAATAATAGTAGATGAAATTAAAATAATGAGAGATAACGTAGCAATAATAATTGTTAATTGGAATGGTAAAGAATATTTAAATGATTGTTTGAATTCTTTGTACAATCAAACATATAAAAATTTTGTAATATATCTGGTTGATAATGGTTCTGTAGATGATAGCGTAAATTTTGTAAAAAAATTTTTTAATAAAGTAAAAATAATTAAACTTAATAAAAATTATGGATATGCCAAAGGTAATAATGAAGGAATTAAGAATGCCCTTACTGATAAAAACATAAAATATATAATTTGCTTAAATAATGATACTATTGTTGAGAAAAATTGGTTAAATAATTTAATTAAAACTGCTCAAAAAAATAATTTAATTGGCTCTGTAACAAGTAAGGCATATTTTAGTGATGGGAAGACGATTCAAAACGCAGGATTAGAGTTTAGTAAAAGCATACATATTAATAAAAAGGGGGGGGTATCAATGGGATATGGAATGACCGATGAACAAATTCCAGAACTTAACACAGATTCTGAGGTTTTTGCTGCTGGTGGAGTTGCAGCGCTTTTTAAAAGGGAGATGGTGAAAAAAATAATTGCCAGAGATAAAGAATTTTTTGATGAAGATTTTTTTGCATATACAGAAGATTATGACATTGGTTTTAGGATGCGAAGTATGGGTTATATATCATATCTATCTGCGAATGCAAAGTTAATCCACCTTCATTCTAAAACAGGAGGAGTAGCATCTCCCTTCAAATCTTTTTATTGTGAGCGGAATTCAATTTTGACAGCTATTAAAAATCTAGCATTATTCGATCTTTTATTATTTCCTTTACGAAATATTAAATTAAAAATTTCTTATTTTTTTAATAAAAATGAATCGGTTGAAAAATTAAAAGAAAATATCGGAATATGGAAAATGACTATAATTTTAGTAAAAGCAAATTTTAACGCATTTTGTTTGATACCTAAATATATTATTAAACGAAGAAAGGTAGTGAGAAAATGACTTATATACATTATCAAAAAGAAAATAATAGAGATACTTTAGGCCAATGTTGGTTGGGTCAATCAATAAATGAAGGAATTGCATTGTGTAAATACCAAAATGTAGATGATATATTTAATAAGTATTTAAAAAAAACTCATAAAATATTAGAGGCGGGATGCGGATTAGGAAGGTGGGTATTCTATTTAAATAGTCAAGGATATGATATTCAAGGGATAGAGTTAAGTGATGATGCTATATATAAAAAAAATAAAATTATCTGGAAGTAATATTAAAATTGAAAAAGGAAATATATTAGATATAAAATATCCAAATAATTATTTTGATGTAATAATTTCATTAGGAGTGGTGGAACATTTTAAGGAGGGTCCCCAAGGGGCCTTGGATGAAATGAGAAGGGTTTTAAGAAAAAATGGTTATCTGATTATAACAATTCCAACTCAAAATTTTATCAGAAGATTATTTATAAATCATATAAAAAATATATTTGTTTTATTAAATAAAATCAATGGATGTAAAATGGTTTTTGGCGAATATCGTTTTACAAAAAATAAATTTAAAAAGATTTTACTTAGGAATGGTTTTCAAATTGTTGAAATTGCAGCCGATGATTTTAAAAAACCTAAAAGTATGGGTTTTTATATGGACTTCCCATTTCTACGAGCAAAAAATAAAAAATATGAATTAAATGGAATCGGAAATAAATTAGAAGGAATATTAAAGTCAATATCTCCATGGATATGTTGTGCGGGGACAATATTTGTATGTAAATTAAAGTAAATTAATTAAAATAATATAAAATTATAAAAGAAATAGGAAATATATGCGAATATTAATTGTTTCAACTCATTTTCCTTCAAGATTTCATGGAGGGGGGGTGTATATGCTTAATTTAATAAAAGAATTATCAAAAAAAAATGATATCTATTTTATTTCACGGATAGAGGGCTATGAAAAGGAAGAAATGGATAATCTAATGAAGTATTGTGCCTATTTAAAAGTTTTTAATAAATTAAAATTTCATAAAAATCCTATAAAATTCATTAAAAATTATTTTACTGAATTTTTATTAGAAATAAATAATATTATTAAAATTTACGATATTCAAATAGTCCATATAGAATATACATTATGTGGGTTATATTCTCCTTTTATAAAACACAAAAAAATAGTAATAAGTGAGGTAGATGTATTATTTGGCAGTAGGCAGACTCGATATCAATATAGCAAGGGTACATCTAAAATATTAAATTTAATAAAATATTGGATTGTTAAAAAAGTAGAAATGCAGATATTAAAGCATGCGGAGTTAATATTAACGAGAAGTAAAGACGATAAACTATTAATAAAAAAGGAAAATAATAATTTAAACATCCAAGTTTGCCCAATAGGCCTAAAGGTCAATGAGTATAATAAAAAAAGAAATATTATTAAAGAAGATTCATTATTATTTATCGGAAATTTTAAACATTATGCGAATATTGATGCTGTAAATTATTTCATTAAGAATATATTTCCTGAAATCTTATTAAAAATACCACGGGCAAAATTCTATATTATTGGAAAATATTATGAAAAAATATCAATGATGAAAAGTAAAAATATAATACTTTGTGGAGAAGTTAGTGATGTTAAAGATCATTTTACTTTTTATAAGGTTTTTGTGGCACCAATAACATGGGGAAGTGGAATCAAAGTTAAAATTCTTGAAGCTATGGCTGCGGGGATGCCGGTAATAACTACGAGCATAGGTGCATATGGAATTGACGCTAAAAACAATCAGGATATTATTATTGAAAATGATCCAATAAAATACGCAAAAAAAACAATAGAATTATTAAAAAATACGGAATTAAGAGATTGTATAGGATTAAATGGACAAAAACACACTATAAACAATTTTAATATTTCGAAAATTTGTAAGGATCTAGAAATAAATTATAAAAAATTAATTAATAATGTCGACAATAATTCTTAAAAACAGTATTTGGAAAATAATACAAATAATAATATACAATTTAGCATTATTTGCTAATTTATTATATTTTATCTAACGCATGGAGTCCGGATAAATATGGGCTTTATTTACTCTTTTTACTTAATCACTTTCTTTTTTATGTATTTTATTGTTAATGGTTTAAGTGAATCAATTGCCAAATATATCGCACAATCATTGTCAAAAAATGAAGGCATTAATATTTGAATAATCTTCAGGCGCAAAGAATTTTTATTAGTGGAGTGGGAAAGAAAATATTAGAATATGCCATACTCATAAGCATCACTAGTATCACATATTTTTTTTATATACTAGAATTGATATAATAATAATTAGTAAATATTGTGATAATGCCGAAGTTGCTTATTTTAATGCAGCTGATAAAATATTTCAGATAATCCAATAGGATATTAATAAAATAACCATTAAAATTGGAAAAAGATCTATGATTTAAGAAAAAGATTTAAAAGATATATATAATAAATTAATAATTTAAATGGGCAGTAGATGTAAAGTTAAATTTGAATTTGTAAAAAAATTAACACCTTCAAGAAGTGGAATATATATACGATATGTAAAATTTAGATATGAAAAAAATACTACACTTAATTGATCATCTAGGTTTGGGAGGAGCTCAAACTGTTGTATTAGGAATAATCAGGAAGGATAAATCTAATTATTGTTTTTCTCTTAGAAATTCTGTAAGAAAATATAATTATGGCAATATTATATATAATAAATCTTACCGAAAAATCAATATTGGTTGTTTATTAATTTTAAAAAAGATAGTTAAAAAAAAGGATTTTAATATATTACACTGCCATTTATTTAAGTCATTTCTGATTGGATATTTATATAAAGCTTTTATTAATAAAGATATAAAATTAATTTTCCATGAACACGGGAAAATAGTAAAAAATCAAAAATTATATAATTTGTTTATTAATTTTGCACAAGATAGAGTTAATAAATTTATTTCAGTGTCTGATCATATTAAGAAATTATTAATTAAAAATGCCAAAGTTAAAAAAAATAAAATTGAGGTATTATATAATTTTGTTGATACAGATAAATTTAAAAAATTTTCTTTAAAAAAATTTAGTTTAACAAAATATAATATAAGCAAAAAAGATATTTTAATAGGCTTTGCAGCAAGACTTAATAAAAGAAAGGGTTGGAAGATTTTATTAAACGCTGCAAAAAAAATAGCATGTGATGATAAAAGATTTAAATTTCTAATAGCTGGTGATGGTCCAGACAGAAATAAAATTAAAAATATAATTAATAATTATAATCTACAAAATAATGTTTTCTTGATTGGTATGATATATGATATGCCTAGTTTCTATAACTCAATAGACTGTTTTGTGATTCCATCTTTATGGGAAGCACTGGGGATGACTCAATTAGAATCGTTATCTTGCGGAACACCTGTAATTGCAAGTAACACATATGGGCTCAATGAAATAATAAATACAAAAAATGGATTGCTTTTTGAAGTTAATAATTCACAAGATTTGGCTAAAAAGATTATTAATATTTCTACAAATAATATTTATAGAAAAAACATTATTGAAGAAGGTTATAAAACTGCAATAAAATATTCATTAAATAATTATTTAATAAAACTTAAAAAGATATACAATGCCATATTTTGACCACTTTGCAGAAAGCAAATCTACTAAAATTGGTAAATTATTACATAATAGAAAAACTAAGAGAGATTTTAGATATATTTGTAAATATTTAAGAAGTAAGAATTGTGATATTTTAGAAATTGGACCAGGGAAGGGAGATTTGGCAAAAGTATTTCTCAAAAATGGATATAAAAATTACGATGTTGTTGAGCCAAATATTAATATGAATAAATTAATGAAGAATATTGGTGTCCGAAAGGTAAGTAATTATAAAATACCAACATTGAATGAAATAGATGAATCGTATGATATAATTTTATGTTTTGATGTATATGAGCACTTAAATAATTCTAATGAGGCAGAAACATTTATTTCAGAATCAGAAAGAGTATTAAAAAAAAGAGGGATGATAATAATACTTAGTCCAGATTATTTAGATTGGAGAAATGATTTTTTTAATTGCGATTATACTCATAATAATATAACGACTGTTAGGCGAATTATTCAAATATTTTATAATAATAATCTTAATACATTTGAATATAAATATTTTTATTCATTCCTTGAGGGGGTAATTGGAATAATAATTAGTAAATTAATTAAAGTTTTAACATTGTTTTACAAGGGCAATTCTATTAATTCAAAAATATATAAATTGAGATTAACATTTCTTAGAAGATTTATTATTGTAGGAAAAAAATTATATAGTTAGATGTTTTGACGGATTATTAATTAAAATTATGGATTTAAAAATTAACTTTATTGGCATAGGAGCAGAAAAAGCAGGCACGACATGGTTATCAAAAATGCTAGATCAACATCCCGAGATTGAATTATCTGAACCAAAAGAAGTTCAATATTTTAATAAAAAATCATCATATATTTTTAATTTTAAAAATAGAAATTTCAATAAAACTTTTAAGTGGTATTCAAAACATTTTAAGCATTGTAAAAATAATTGCGTAAAGGGAGAGTTCTCAACTCAATATTTGATTGATAAAGAAGCACCAAAAAGAATAAAAATAAAATTTCCTGATATAAAAATAATTGTGTGTTTAAGAAATCCGATAGATAGGGCTTATTCACAGTATTTGATGTATAAAAATTATTTTAAGAAAGAAAAAAGAGATTTTGAAGATGTCGTAAGATTAGAAGAGGAGTATATTGATAAAGGATTATATAGTTTTCACATTAATAGATGGTTAAAATATTTTGATAAAAAACAAATTATATTTTTATTTATAGAAGATATTAAACAAAATCCTTTAATAGAAATAAAAAAATTATATAAATTTTTAGAAGTTGATGATGAGTTTATTCCAAATAAAATAAATGAAAAAGTAAATTCTTCAAGGGAGATTAATAACGTATTAATATTATCATTAATGAAATATTTATCTCAAGCAATGATATTATTTAATTTATCAAACGTTATCAAAAAAATAAAAGAAAGCGGTTTTAAAGAAAAGATTATTAACTTATCGACAAGAAAAATTGTTTATAGAAATATGGAAAATTGTACTAGAAAATACCTTATAAAAAAATTTATTAAGGATATTGAACAGTTGGAAATATTATTTAAAAAGGATTTATCTAAATGGAAGAGGTAAAGGATGATATCAAAGATAGCGAGGAATAGTTTCTGGAAAATTATTCAAATAATAATATCAAATATTTCAATATTTGTAGTTTTTTTTATTTTATCTAATACTTGGGACCCTGATAAATATGGGTTATATTTATTATTTTATTCAATCACCTTCTTTTTTATGTACTTTGTAGTAAACGGATTAAGTGAGTCTACATCAAAATATATCGCTGAATCTTTATCAAACAAGGAAATTGAAAAAAAAGAAACAAGATCTTTAATCATAACTAGTATAATTTATTCAATTATAATTTCTTTAATATTGGGAATTGTTTTATTTATATTAAAAGATTATATTTCAAAAATATTTAATAGAGAGGAACTTACAATTTTATTAAAAATCGCACCTGCTTTTATAATTATATCTTGTTCAAGTGCAATAGTTGAAAGTATTATTAAAGGTTACCAAAATTTGAAATATTCTACTCTAACTTTTTTTATATCTAGAATTATTCAAATATCATTATTGCTGGCATTGATCAAATATCAAAAATTAGAAATTCTTAATGTTTTGTTAATAACAATATTTGGAATATTAATTTCTGTAATATTTGGGTTTATAATAATCGATTATAAATATTTAAGATATATAAAAGAACAAAAGATTTATATTATTAATACAGGAAAAAGAATTATAAAATATGCAATTCCGATTAGTATAACGAGCGTGACATATTTTTTATATACTAGAATAGATATTATAATAATTGGAAAATATTGTGATAATGCCGAAGTTGCTTATTTTAATGTAGCTGACAAAATATTTCAGATGCCATTTGTAGTAATATTTACTTTTATTAGTGCTGTATTCGCACCGGTGATTACTACTTATTTTATTGATGGAAGGAAAGAAAAACTCCAGGAATTATTTACAAAAATATTATCCTTGTCGATTATATTTGTTTTTCCAACCACCTTACTTTTATTTGTATTATCAGATTCATTAATTGAAAAATTATTTCCTCAATATCAAGCATCAATTATATTACTTAAAGTATTACTACCACTTTTATTAATAAAAATATTTAGTGTCTGTCGAACTTTTTTAATAGCTACAAAGTACGCTAAATACACAACACGCATTGTATTATTTGGTGCAGCAGTTAATGTAATACTAGATTTAATATTTATACCATTTTATGGAGCATTGGGTGCAGTAATCGTAACAGTATTTGCACAGCTGGTAGTTGCGATATTTGAGATATATTATTTAAGAAAAAAATTGGGATTAAAATTAAAAATAAATTTAAATATAAAATATATTATCGGTATTATTAAGAGTGAATTAATAAAATAATATGAACAAACCAAAATATTCAATTATTGTGCCAGTTTTTAATGAGGAAGAAAATGTTATTTCATTGCATCGGGAAATTATTTACGAAATGAAAAAGATCGCTTTGGATTTTGAAGTAATATTTGTTAATGACGGATCAATTGATAATACCCTAGAAAAATTAAAAAAATTATATTCGATAAAAATAATAAATTTTAGGAAAAATTTTGGGCAAACGGCCGCGCTAGATGCCGGCATCAAGAGAGCTAGAGGAGAGATAATAATTACGCTTGATGGTGATGGACAAAATCCGCCCTCGGAAATCAGTAAATTAATCAGTAAATTGAATGAAGGGTATGATTTGGTATCAGGGTGGCGCTATAAAAGACGAGATCCTTTTATAAAAAAAATTATTTCACGCGGAGCTGATATACTAAGGGGATTATTAATCAAAGATAAAATTCACGATTCAGGCTGTACGTTAAAGGCCTATCGGAAAGAATGTTTTGATGATCTTGATCTGTATGGAGAAATGCACCGGTTTATTCCCGCAATATTGAAGTGGAAAGGCTTTAAAGTGGGTGAAGTAAAAGTGGAACATCGTGAAAGAAAATTTGGCAAAACCAAATATAATTTAAGGAGGATTGTAAAAGGTTTTCTTGATATGTGGATGGTTTGGTTTTGGAGAAAATTTTCTGCCCGGCCGCTGCATTTATTTGGCAGTTTTGGAATATTAATAGGCGGGGGGGGATTTATCCTTGGTATTTATCTAGCCATTACCAGAATTTTAGGAAAAATCTCTTTGCAAAATAGTATCTGGCCGTTAGTAGCAATATTTTTAGTTTTAGTTGGTCTACAGCTATTTATTTCAGGAATTTTAGCTGATATTGCCATAAAGACATATTATAATAAAAATAGAGCAAATTACTCTGTCAAGGAAGTAATTGAAAATTAATTATTATTTTTATTTAAAAAAATGAACACTTCAAAATTACCAAAGGATATTTTATCATCATAATTATTTTTAAGGTATCTACGGATAGATTGATAGGTTTTATTTTTATTATTAACTGACCACAAATGAGAATATAAATAACATATATTCTCATTTTTTCTTATTTTATTTTTATATTTTTCATAATTAATAAATTTATTATCATAATTAACACTCAATGGATTGTTATAATAAATTGAATTAATAAGATAATATTCGTTAATATCATAGAAAGAAGAAACATAATGATTTTTTGTCAAATTAATTATGAAATAATCGTCACAATTATTTTTAATAAAGTCAAAAGATTCTTTAAATCTTCGGTAAAAAACTTCTGAAGGTATATAAGGCCCATCGCTAAAAAATTTACTTGGGTAGTTGTTGAATATAGTTAAAAATAAAAATAGCATTATTGGGTATTTATAGATAGATTTAATATTTAAATGTTTAAGAGAATAAATTGCAACTAAATAAAACAAGGGGATAAAGTATACTATACTTCGAATTAGTTGCAAGTCACTTGAAGATATTAAATGTATTATCAGAATTAAAAAGGAAGCTATAAATATAATATTTTGAGATTTGATTTCACCTTTTTTATTTAAATGTTTTAAAGCGATAAAAATTGATAAAATAAATAATATTGTAAAGCCGATATTTTTATAAAAAAAGAAATATTCATATTTATTTATTTCATAGTTGGTGTTAGCAAGATTTACTTTTATTAAATAATTAAATTTATTATTAAATAATAAATAAAAAAAGAAAAAAGTTATAAGTATATAAAAAAAATATTTAAAAATATTTTTTATAATTGCATTTGATAAAATTAATATACTTTTAATAACTAAAAAGAATATTAAAAAACAATTAAAAATAATTATCATATAAAAGCCGGAATCATTAATTATAAAGAACAATAAAACATTAAATACAATGAAAATGATTATGGATAATAGCGACAAAACTAATCTTTTTTTCGCTATAGAATTATTGACTATAAAATAAATATAAATTGATAATAATAATAATAATTCGTACAAAACATAAAACCTTATATAAAAATGATTAAAAATTATCCAAGGAGAAATTGTGTAAATTGCTAATAATAATGAAGTATATTTGTAATTATTAAAAAAATATTTTGATATTTTATAAAGCAACAAAAAGTTTATGATTCCGATAACTGCCGGAATTAATTTTAAAATAAAAAGTTCATTTCCAAATAAATTAATAAGTAGGCCGCATAAAAAGGTGATGGGCAGGCCCCGGATATAATTTGTTTCAAGGTTATTAAAAATATTTATACCATGTAAAATATGAAAATATTCATCAATATATGATCCTTGATAAAAATAAGGAATTAAAAGTTTTATAAGTAAAAATAATAAAAATATTAATAATATGGAATATTTAGACTTATTATTAATTTTAGAATTAATAATAAGTAAATTATTATTAAAAATTTTGCTAGATAAATATTTACCCTTGTTAGTAAAAAAATATATTATCATTCCGAGAAATATTACAATAAAACACTGATTATAATCTAAATCTTGAAAAAGGATGATAGAATTATTAAAGCCGTTAATTAATAAGGGCACTTCTAATAAAATAAATAATGCAATATATAAATAAAGAATATTTATATTTAATGATTTATTATTTTTAATAAATATAAAAATAATAAATAAATCAAATAATATTAAAGAAAAAAGAAAAATGTCAGAATGGGTAAATAATAAATTTAAATAATTAAAGGATAAAAACAAATAAAAAATTATATAAAGTAAAAATATAAAAGTAGTAGATATTAAAATAATATTAATATATTTGATTAATAAAATAATTTTATTAAAATTAAATACTTTATTCATCGATTTATATTAAAAATTCGCAATTTTATAAAATAATATAAGTTAATTATCGAAAAAATTATTGCGAATCGTTATTGAAGTTCTTTGTAGAATAAAATAGTATAAAAAAAATCGATAGAGTCAATAACCACTTAAATACTCCCAGCTCTTTAGCTAAAAAGAATATTATAAAGCTTCCAATAATAGAAATAAATAAACGGGTTAAAGTGTTAGATTCTTGGTTTATATAAGTATTGTTATTATTAAAAATTAAAATAATTAAAGATATTCCAAGTGGATATAATAAATAATTTAAATTTATAAAATTAGTGATAAAATCCCCTAGGAATATATTAAACAAAAACAATAAAAGATAAGAAAAAAGAGATGTGATAAATATTGTATTTATAATAAGCAGCGTTGAATTTTTAATATGAATAAATGTTTTAAATAGGTATTTCATATTTTAATAAATATTTATTTTATTAAATAATCTTTTAAATATATTATCGGTCTGCAAGTTGACTTTAATATCTTTTATAATTACATCATCAATGTTGTTAAATCCGGGAATTTGAATTGCAAATTTCAATTCACCATTTTCCGTGTAGGCGTTAGCGGTTTCAAATGATATTTCGTTTTTATACCAATTGCGATATTTTTGTGGGGTTAAATAATCGTCAATGGTACCAATAATATAATCAAATTCATCTGATATTGCAGTATTTAATGCTATTTGGTTTATATTAAAATATGGATCAAAATATTGCTCTTTATTAAAAACAAAGATAGGTGCCAATAATAAAATATTGCCAAGGGGAGCATTAATTTCTATTAATTCGTTATTTTCTTTGCCCGTCGAATGATTTATAAGCGATGAGTTATTTGAAGATAAAGTAATGCTTTGATTGTCTATTAATATTTCTTGTTCGCTGACAGGGCCGAATGTTCTTAATTGAAAATTTGAATTAGGCGAAAATATTTTAACAGGAACTTCTGAAAAAGAATAATCATTATTAAATTCTAATCGATTGCCAACAGTGCGTATTCTGCTTGCAAATACAGTGTATTTCTGCCTGGTAGTAATTTTATTTATTATAATATCTTCTGGTAAAGCGAGTTTTATTAAATATTTACCTTCAGCCAAATCAGGAATTTTAAGTTGGAATTGTTTAAACTCAGAAACTAAATTATTTGCTTTATTATTTCCATCATCTTCAGATAAATTTGAATAAACGAGTTTAAGACCTTTATATACATTAATATTAAATTGATCTAGGCCTTCTTCGTTATTTAAATCATAGTAAGAGAAATTATAATCTAGAGTTTCATCTTTAATATATGTGTATATTTCGTGTTTGCCCCTTAAGGGAGTTTCAATATTGTTAATTTTATTGGAGGGTTTATAATTTTCTAATTTTTTATTATCAGTTAAATCGATATAATATGTTCCAATCTTTTTATTTTGAGGCGGATTATTAATAAAACCTTGTACCGTATCATAATTTTCATTCTCTTTATTTAAATTTTGCATTAAGACTATTTTATTATTTTTGTCATAAGTTTTGGTCCAATATTTATTTAATTTATCAAAATAGTCATTTTTTAAAGTTTTAAATTCATAACTAGTATCTTCATAAGCTCTTTTTATTCCGACATTAATTATTGGCTGTGAGGGAGCGTCGAAAGTAAAAGTAAAATTAGCTTTTTGAAAAGATCGGGGTATATTTAATGAAAAATAAACCAGTTCACTCTGAATCCTTTGATATTTTTCACCGGTTTTTAAATTTATTTCTGGGCTATGCACGCGAGTTTCGGGTTGTAGTTCATTAAATATTGAAGGTTGATTGTCAAAAACGTAGGAAGAATCTAAATTTCCCGTAAAAACGAAATATTTATTTAATAACCATAAACAAATTAATATCGGTATTAAATATATAAAAAATTTAATGAATTTAGTTTTATTATTATTATTATTATTATTATTCATAAATTAAATATTTAAAGAAATCATATCAATAACATTAATTAATTCAATGGTTCTAAAAAGCTTTTGTGATTATATACAAACTGCTTATGTCTTTTATTGTTACATCGGGAATAAGTTCAATACCTTTGCTTCTTAATCTAGCACTTATATTATCAAAATCATTAAGGCCAAACATAGTAAAATAATATATTTCAAAATTATTTGTTTGTTCATTTATTGTTTTAATTACATTCTCATTTTGAAAAAAATTATCAAGTTCTAAATTTGTTCCGATTACTCTAAATTTGGGGAAAACAAATTTATCAGCATTATTGCTAATAATGATTGCATCTTTATTAATGGAATTATGCAATCCATCTGATATTTGCTTATATAATATTGTATTATTGGCAATTTTTATTAAACCAAAATTTTTATCATTATAGACTAAATTAAATGAAAAGATCATTAATAGCAACGTTATTAATGAATAGGAGAACATCTTTAAATAATTATGCTGAAATTTTCCCAATATTTTAATTATTATGATACTTATCAGGGGAATGCTAAATATAAATATCGGAAGCCAGTATCTTATTAGCGAAGAACTGATATTAAAGTCAGTATCCAAACCGCTGGCACCAAAATAATATCCGCCGCCATAATAAATTATCAAATAAGAAGATAATATTAATAAATATTTAAAATATAATTTTTGCTTTTGATTAAATTTGGCTCTATTTTTAACTGCTAGAATGATACCGCTAAAAACTAAAATTGAAAAAATTGGATAAATAATAATAAAATATTCTAAAAATGAATCCAGAACTTTTTCTGGGCGTATGCCGGAAGGAGCGATTATTTTAAAAATTTTAGATATTCCATTTGAACTATTTTCGACACCCGATATCTCTAGATCAATATCAACTTTATGAGAATAACCAGTTGAAAATGGACTGGAATAAGTGGCATTATTAAAATAAAAAAATGGAGCTAAAATAAACAATAAACACAATAAACTTATAAATAAATATTTAATATTTATACTTTTACGATAGAATACTAAAAGCGAAAAAAACAATATGGCAAGCCATACCAATTCATTAGCTCTTATGGTTATAGTTAAGCCAATAAAGATTGAAAACAGAATATAATAGCGTAGAATAGTGGGATTTTTTAATAATTTAATAAAAAAATATAAAGAAATTATAAAAAACGAGGAGAATAGGGCATTATGATGCATTGATAGTGAAGAAAAATACCAAAAAGCAGGATGAAATAATAGAATAATACTTGATAGAATAGCTATTCGTTCCGAAAAAATTTCTCTTAGCAATAAATAAAAAAATATTGCCGCCGTAGATGAAAAAAACGGAACGATAAATAAAATAATTGAGACATCTATTAATTTTCCCAAAAATCCAATGAGCAAGGGGAATCCTAGAAAACAAAGCGGGACTATATTGTTTTCTATCACAATTGAATTTCTGGGATGTAATAAATTAGCAAATTCTGAGTTTAAAGGTTCGTAAAAACTAAAGTTAAAATTTTCAATGAAATGATTGATAAAATAATAATTTGCGGCTTCATCTGGAGAATTAAAATATTCGGGAAATTGAAACGAAATATAAGAATATATGAAAAAAAATATTATTGATAATAATATAATTATATAAAGGTTATGATATTTCCAAAAACTTAATATCTTGGTTAACATATATTGTTTTAAATATTATAGTAATTATAATTAATATTAATAAAAATTTAAATATATATTGCAATGATCGCGAAATATCTTAAACAAACAGGGAAACATTCAATAATATATGGTTTTGGTAGCTTAATTAGCAAGATTATCGCTTTTATTCTAATTCCAGTATATACCAGGGTCTTATCAACTGATGAATACGGAGTTTTATCTCTTATGACTGTTACTCTAAATATCGTAATAATAATGTTATCCTTGGGCCTGCAAACCACATTATTTCGTTTTTACATATACGATTATACAAAAGAGAAAGATAGAAGAAACCTAGTGAGCACTATCGTAATATTCTTATTTTTGTTTTCGTTACTCGTAGTAGCAGTTTTATATATTTATGCTGATAATATTTCCGAATTATTTTTTGCGACTGCAGATTATGGTCAATATTTAAGAATAATATTTATTACATCTTTTTTTGATGTCGGATCATTGATTTCACTATCGATATTGAGATCAAAGGCAAAATCAAAAATATATAGTTTGTATATTATCGCACGTTTAATTATTCAGATCGGATTGATATTATATTTTATGGTATATTTGGATCAAGGAGTTATAGGTGCATTGAGGGGAATGATGTATGCCTTTATGATATTTTTCATCATGAGCCTGCCAATAATTATTAAAAATATTGATTTTAGATTTTCATTTGTAAAATTGAAAAAAATATTAAGATTTAGCATTCCTTTAGTTCCCGCTGCGCTGGCATCATGGGTGATGACTATGATAGATCGATTTTTGCTGGAGCGAATGATCGGATCTTCCATCGTCGGTATCTATACCTTGGGCTACAACATTGGCATGATGATTAATTTTTTATTTGTTGCTCCTGTTCAGTTAGCTTGGGCGCAAATAATGTGGTCAATATTAAAGAAAGAAGAAAAAGCTAAAAATATCTTTTCTTATATTATAATATACTATGTTTTATTAGGAGGTTTTCTTTTTACCGGAATAACGGTATTTTCAGAAGAAATAATTAAAATAATTTCCACCGAAGCATATTATCAAGCGGCTATAATAGTTCCATATATTGCTTTATCGTATTTATTTTATGGAATTTATTTTATGATTAATATTGGAATAAATTTAAAAAGGAGAACTGAAATTTCCGCCTTAATATTAATTATATGCGGAGCAATTAATATTTTTTCAAATATTATATTAATTCCTAAATATTCTATGCTAGGAGCGGCCATTTCGACAATTATTTCTTATTCATTGTTAATAATATTAACCTATTTTGTTAGTAATTATTTTTATCAAATAAATTATCAATGGAATAGGATTATAAAAATAATATTGGTAATTATATTTATATTAATAGTCGATAGATTCATACCAGAGTTTAATATAATTTGGTTGTTTATTATTAAAATTATATTAATATTGTTATTTTTTGCACTTTTGTATTTAATAAAATTTTTTGAAGCGAGAGAAATAGAAAAAATTAAATATTACATTAGAGAAAGTTTAAAAAATATTCGAACAAAAATCTTTAAAAATGCTAATTAAATGAAACTTGAAAAGAGTAATACAATGAGAAATAATAATACGATTAAAAAAACTATTGAACTGAATTTATGCACATCATGCGAAGGATGTCGTGCTATCTGTCCGGTTGGCGCTATATCAATGATATTTAATAAGGGGCAATTTATACCCGTTATAGATAATAAAATTTGCACAGAATGTGGATTATGTAAAAATATTTGTCCGGGATATAATCTTGATCCTTTTAATTTATTTATTAAAAATAATATTTCTGAAATTGAATTGGCCGGTTCTTGCCTTGATTCATACATTACATACACTAAAGATATAAAAATTAGAAAAAATTCGGCTAGTGGAGGAATAATAACTACTCTTATTATAGAGCTAATAAGAGATAATATTTATGATAAAGCTTTTACGCTGCAATATGATTATTTTGATAAAAATAACATTCCCAAATTGAAACCCACTAACCAAATTTCTGAAGTTATAAATTCCGCAAAATCCAAATATATTCCGGTTTCAATTTATCCCGTAATTGAAGAAATTAAACGCAATCCTTTTGGAAAATATATTATTGTAGGCACTGGCTGCCAATTTACAGCTATAAAAAACATTCTTTCAAAATTAAATATTAAAGAAGAAAATATTCTCTTTCTCGGGCTTTTTTGCGATAACACATTAAATCTTAATATTTATAAGTATTTTAAGAAAAAATATATAAAAGAAAACAATAAAATCAATATATTAGATTTTAGAACAAAGGAATGTGGCGGTTGGCCGGGAAATACAAAAATTGAACTCAATGATGGTCAAAAAATATTTATCGATCGGAAAGAAAGAATTTCTATAAAGCAATATTATCAATTATCTCGCTGCCTATATTGCAATGATAAATTAAATCGACAAGCTGATATTTCGTTTGGTGATTGCTATATTCCCGGAGAGGAAAGTAAATTGGGTAAATCAAATATTATTATTAGAACAGAAAAGGGTAGGACGATTTACGATCAATATAAAAATAAATTTATTTCACAGAAAGTAGATGTTGAAAAAATATTAGCCTCACAAAAATTAAAGGAGAAACTTATAAATTTTAAACAGGCTAAATATTTTAGTCTAAAAAACAAATTATCTAATTTTACATATAACAGCGTGCTTGATAAAAATATTATTAGAGATTTAATTAAAAAAGAAAAATATATAAATTTTGGAAGAGATAATCAATATTATAAAATACGTTTATTTATTAAAATAAATAAAATTAAGCAACGGATTAAAAAAATATTAAAAATATTTAAAGGTGGTCTTCTCATTTTAGGAGAACTGTTGATTAAAAATAAATTAAACAAAAAAACCATAGGTGTAAAAAATAATATTATTATTTTGGGCGGAGGAACTAGCAACAGAGGAGCTGAAGCAATGACTCTTTCTGTGGTTAGCGAAATGAAAAAAAAATATCCCAAACATAATATATATTTATTAACGCGCGACAAAAAAACCTTGGATTATAAAGATACATACAACTTTGCGATAATGGAAATTTCAAGTATAAAATCTGGTATATTAAATAAAACAGAAAATATTAAACAGCAGAATGAAATAAACAATATATTAAAGAATACCGAATATGCTTTCGACGTTAGCGGTTATGCCTTATCTTCCCAAAGGGGATTCAATCGTTCATTAATGTGCATGCACGATATATTATTGATGAGAAAATATTTAATAAAATATTATTTATTGCCGCAATCTTTTGGTCCATTCAAATATAAAATTTATCAAAAAATCATTCTTTTCCCATTAATGAAAATATTATTAAAATATCCAGTAAAAATTTATGCACGCGAGGATAAGAGCTATAAAGCGATAATGAAATTTACTAAAAACAATGTGGAAAAAAGTTTTGACATAGTGTTGCGATGTAATTACGAGGAAAATATTAAAAAATTATTTAAAGAACCTGATAAGTTAAGATTTTTAAAATTATCCGGCAATTCTGTAGGCATTGTGCCAAATATTAGAGTGGCGGAACGAGTTAATAAAAATAAATATTTTTCATTATATAATCAAATAATTAATGAGTTAATTAAGAGGAAATATTATATTTATTTAATCGGGTATTCTAATGAAGATGATCAGATAAATAGAAAAATTAAGAGCAATTATAAATCAGAGAATGTTACAATTATTCCCAATGATTTTAACACTATTGAAATGGAATATGTTATAAAACAGTTAAAATTCATAATTGCTTCCAGATTCCATTCTGTGATTCATGCTTATAAAAATTCAATTCCGGCCGTGGTGATAGGGTGGGCAAATAAATATTATGAGCTATTGAAAAGCTATAATCAAATAGAATATTATTATGATTGCAGAAATGGTTTAAACAACGATAAAATATTACATCTTATTAATAATATTATTAAAAAAAGAGATGAGAGCGAAAAAAAAATATCTAATATGACCAATAACATTAAAAGTAAATCAATATTTAGTGATTTATTTAATAGCGAAAAAATGATCAATGGTTAAAATATTTTGTTTAGAAAGATTAAATAATATGTATTGTAAATGAATAATTATATAGATACGAGTATCATTATTCCTATATATAATGATTCCGAAAGATTAAAAAAGTGCTTGTATGCATTAATAAATCAAACATATAATGAAAATAATTATGAGATTATTGTTGTTGATAATAATTCAACAGAAAATATTAAAGATGTAGTTAATCAATATAAAAATGTAAAATATTGTTTTGAAAAAAAAATAGGATCATATGCTGCAAGAAATTTAGGGATAAATAAGTCCAGGGGAGAGATTATTGGATTTACGGATTCTGATTGTATTCCTCAAAAAGATTGGATAGAAATAGGCGTAAGGGAAATTAAAAATAATCCGAAATATAAAGTTATAGCGGGTCGAGTTGAATTGTATTATAAAAATAAAAATAAACTAAACTCAGTTGAAGTCTATGATTCTGTCCATGCATTTCCACAAGAATACTACGTAAAACACGAAAATTTTGGAGTAACAGCAAATCTTTTTACTTGGAAAGAATTGTTTAATAAGGTTGGAACCTTTAATGATAAACTTAAATCTGGCGGTGATTATGAATGGGGTCGAAGAGTTTACAAAAACGGATATAAAATTAAATACGCTGATAATTTAATAGTGCAGCATCCTGCTAATAGTTCCTTTAAGCAATTATATAAAAAATATATAAGAATTAAGGAAGGACATATATTATTAAAAAGAAAAAATAATAATTTTAAACAAAATAAAATTGTTAAATTATTTATTCCACTTGAAATATTTAAGGAAAAAATTCCAAGTTTAAAATATAAATTAAAATATATTTATACTTTTAATATTTTAAAAATATTTTTATTGTGGGGTTATTTAAAAATTAAAACAAAAAATAAATAATAAAATTTAATTATTGATTATTTTATAAACATTTACTTTGTTGCCTGGTATTTTTAAATTTGATATATAGTTATCTATAAAATCGAAAATTAATGACACGTATAGACTATGACTAAAATATGTTTTTAAAATGTCTTTTTGTTCAATATTGGTTCCATCATCCCAAATATAAACTGAATAGTTTTTATCTATTAAATAATTAATTATTTCATTTATTTTTTCATTTGGCGGCGCTTTTATAGTACGAATCCTGGTATGCGCTTCGATAAAGGCCGACATATATATTGAATTTCCAAGGCATATTAATACCGTTTTATCATCAGAAATAGATAAATTATTTATAGTGTTAAAATCATTTTTTGAAATTGATCTAGTGCTAGGCATTTTTTCACCGGAAAATATCGAAAAGGCAGATGTTATTTGTGGCAACAAAAATATTGTTAATATAATTATTATTAATGATTTATAAAAAATTTGCATTTTAGGTTTTAAAAGTTGATTAATGTTTTCAATAATAAATATTAATCCATAGACTAGCAGGCACGTTAAAAGGGGGATTACCGCATAAATATAGCGGGTATAGGGATTAATCCATGCTGAAAATAAAAGATAAGTCGGTACCGTTGCGGATAAAAACAATATACCCAACTTCCAATTTTGAAATAAATTTATTATTAATCCCAATATTATAAAAAATATTACAAAAGGTAAAAAAAATATTTCTTTAATGTGATTATAATAAATTGATAAACCTCCCTGTCCGGTTCTAAATTTACCCTGATTATCCCACCAATTTTTAATTTTGATATTTTTTATATGATCGGCATTTGCCGTCAAGGATTCTCCAGTTGTTGATTCTATTTCATTTTGTGCTTTATAATTATTCCGTAATGTGAAAGAGTAGGCCAAGGATGTAAAAATAAAAAAGATAATTGAGATAGCAATAATTATCTTTAAATTAAATTTCTTTTTATAAATAAAGTATAAAATTGGAAAGCAAATAATAAATAAAATGGCGTTCTCTCTAATATTTATGCTCCAGCCAAATATAAATGCCGATAGAGATATTAGTATATAGTTTGGTTTTTTTATTGCTAAAGAAAATAACCAAAATGATAATAAAATAAACGCCAGCGACGAGATTTCACGTAATGGTTCACACATAATATAAGACCAGAAATGCGGCATTATTCCTAAAATAAATACAGAACTAAGTCCTAAGATATACTTATACTTAAACTTTTTAAATAAATCTATAATAAGCAGGTATAAACTAATAAGAATAATTATTCCACATAGGGGGTTTAAATAATAAAAACCTTCTTCGCCAAACAGTTTTGCCATTAATGCCATTAAATATGGCCCGCCGGTAGAATTTTTTGGGGTAATTTTACCATCTTCTGAAATTAATTTATAATTAAAATGAGGTAAGGCGAATCCAATTTCGTCTTTATTATATTTTAACAATAGGTCAGAAACTAATTCGTCTCGGTAAGTTGGGCTTTCGTTGTGATAGTATTTAGAAGCGGTAAAAATATAACCGGGAGAGTCGTTGCCAAGCGCGCCATATGAAAAATTTGAAAAATAAAAAATAGTAAAAAATATTATTAAAATAAAAAAAACTAGGTGGTATATATTTTTTTTAAGAAAATTAATCATTTTTAATCAATTGTACAATATTTCCACATAAGAAAGTAATTCTCCCTAGGCCAATAAGTACGATAGCTGGTACTATTTCATATATCTTAATATTATTATTTTTCAATGTTTTAAATAATCTGAATATATCCAGAATGGTTCTTAGGATGGAAATTAAATAAGCGCCTAATATATGATACTTAACTATTTTTGAGCCTGGTAAATCGGGATGGTTTTTTCTTATTTCTATAAAGGATTTGCCATAACGATATTTTCTTTCAAAAAATCTGGATAATTTGATGGATGGATCATGAAATATGATTATGTCGGGGAAATATATAAGTTTGAATCCATCTTTGAAAAGTTTCCAGCTAAATAGGCGGTCTCCAGAGGATTTTAAGCTTTGATCAAAACGATATTTATCAAAAATAATTTTACTTGCGGCTAGATTCGCGGTTGGTATTGCATTAATGTTTTTAATTTTGTCATCTTGATATTCGCCAAAATCGGAAATGCCAATGACTTTTTGAATAAAATTATTTTTGTGAACTATTTTTCCTCCCGCGATTATATTTTTGCTATCTTTAATATTTTTGACAATATTGTTTATCCAATTTTTATCTGCGACACAATCAGAATCTGTAAACGCTAAAATATCTCCGGTGGCAATATTTATACCCCTATTTCTTGAATCATAGGCTCCGGTATTTTGCTTTTCAATTAATAATACTTTTTTAAAATTATATTTTAGATAATTTTTTGTTCCATCCGTGCTACCATCATCAATTACAATAACTTCAATTAAATTATTTGGGTAGCTTTGATTATATATTGAATTTATGCAATTAATTAATTTCTCTTTTTCATTATATGTTGGGATAATTATACTAACTTTTATTTTATTTATTGATGACATATTTAAAAAATTTATTGTATTGATTCATTATATTATTCCAGGAATAATACTTTATTGTATTTTGATGAATTTCAGACCTTAAATTTGATTTATTATACTCCTGCATAGTTAAAATTTCATTGATTTTATTAATAAAAGAAGAGGCATTTTCTGGTTCTGCGAAAAAGCCAGTTTTATTATTAATAATAGCATCTTGAATTCCTTCTAAGCGTGAAGCGATAACGGGTAAACCATGAGAAGATGCTTCTATAGCTACAATCCCAAATCCCTCTAAATCATTATTTACTTTTATATTGGGCATTATAAATATATCAGCTGTTGAATATATAAGATCTAATTCTGTATCTGAAATTCTTCCAAGTAAAAATACTTTATTCTTAGCTTTATTGTTAATAACAGCATTATTAATATTATCTTTGTTGGGTCCATCTCCAATTATTAAATAAACTATATCATTGCTTAATTTTGGTATAACGTTTGTAACAAACCATTCAACTCCCTTTCTTTCTACCAAACGGCCGACCGTAATAAATATTTTTTTGTTTGATATATCTTTTTTAATAAATTTCGAGAGCTCATTTTTAGATTTATTGTTATTACTAATTTTATAATTAACTCCGATAGGAATAAAAATTATTTTTTCTTTAGCAATATTTCTTTTTAGACATTCATTTATAGTTGCAATGCTAATTGAAATGATGCCGTCGAGGTGTTTTAAAGATCTTACATTTATATTTTGATATATTTTATTGTTGTAAGTGACATCTAGTCCCATAACGGCAGATATAACAGGTTTTTTAGTAATAATTTTGATTATAAATCCTATAGGTGCTAGTAAACCATCGCATAAAAATATTAAATCAACTTTTCTAGATAAATAAATTGCCTTAATAAGCGCATAAGGAAGAAACCAAATTAAATGAATTTGAGATTTATTAAGTGAAATAACTTTTTTTTCTGCTGGAAAATGTTTAATTAAATCATAACTATATTTTTCCATTCCACCAACCTGCGGAGGATATTTGCGAGTTATAAATAATACTTTCATTATCTTTTTTCAATTTTTTTTACTCTAAATAATATTTCTTCGATAATTTTTCTATTCCAACCGATAGCCGACGCCAACATCGCCATGACCGTGGTAATAAAGCCAATCAAAACAATCATGGTGCCGATGATCAATGACTGGATGTGGCCGGCTCCGGAGCCGTTAAAATAAAAATACGCAAAGCGAATAACGGGCACCATTCCCAGAACGAAAAGAATACCTCCAATTACCAAAAATACTCTCATCGGTTTATAAAGCGTAAATGTTCTGAATATTACTGACAATGATTTAACAATATGCTTGGGGATGCTTTTTATCAGCTTGGATTTTCTCTTTACTTCACGAGCCAAAATCGGCACTTCGACAATCGTTAATTTGTGGTCATTCGCTTGAATCAATGTTTCGTGGGTATAAGTATGGGGGGAAAGCACATTCATTTTGAGAGCCGCTTCCTTAGAATAAGCCCTAAAACCGGAAGACACGTCAACGTGAGGCAAATTAGCCAGTTTACAGACAAACCAGCTGCCCATCAGATTCCCATATTTATTGGTCGTGGGCATGTGGTCTAAATTTTTTATCTCGCGCGATCCGATCACGATATCGGCTCGATTGTTAAGAATCGGTTCGATCAAAAGCGGGATCTTAGATTGATCGTAGTGATTATCGGCATCAGTATTAACAATAATATCAGCATTGCGATTTAAGGCTTCTTCTACAGCATCTTTGAAGGTTTTGGCCAGCCCTTTATTGGTATTGTGTGAAATCACGTAATCAGCGCCCGCGGCCTTGGCGACATTAACCGTATTATCTATAGAGCCGTCATCAAGTACCAATACTTCAACTTTGTCAATTCCGGGAATTTCACGCGGAATTTCCTTAATGACATCAGTAATGTATTTTTCTTCATTGTAGGCCGGAATTGTAACTATTAATTTTTTCATTATTATATTATTATTGTCAGCGATATTATGCTTAAATTAACAATTATGCGTGGAAAAATCAAGTACTATGTTATCTTCATTGATATTATCTAAAAAAACTTATAAAATAAAGAAAATTAGCTTAAATGGATAATCACAAAAGGCGCGACTTAATCATTTTTAATATGAGTGATTATGGCGATTGGCAGGATCGTGGGATTGTTAATCGCAATTATTTTATTTTGCGCGAATTGCTAAAAAGCCAAGCGATCGGCAAAGTATTGGCAGTGGATTTACTGCCGCATAATTATAAACGGGCGTTGAAAAAATTTATTACTCTAAATTGTGATAGAAGCGCGCGGCGTGCGATTAACCGGGGGTTTTTAAGTAGGTTGTATCAGGCAGATGAAAAATTATATGTTTATAGCGCTGTCTGCTCAATGTGCGCATCCGGCGAAAAAAGAATATATGCTAAGATAAATAAGGTAGCTGAAGGTCTGAATTTTGAAAATATTATTTTGTGGTCATATCTTCCCACCTTCACTAAATATTTTGACGAGGTTGATGCCGAATTAAAAATATTTGACGCAGTGGATGATTGGAGCGAGCACAGCGGCTATCAAAAGATCAAGCAGCAAATAATTAATAATTATGAAATTATCGATAAAAAGGCCGACATTATTTTCACGGTTTCTTCGGCGCTTAAAAAATTATTTAAAAATAATCAGAATGTTCATTGGATTCCTAATGGAGTCGATGCGCGGCATTTTGCGTTCCGGAAAGAGGGGATAGCACTCGAGGATATTAAAAATATCGGTCGTCCGATAATCGGCTATGTCGGCATTGTCCAGGATCGCTTTGACGTAGATTTATTGGAATCTTTATTGAAAAAAAATCCCGATAAATCTTTTGTCATTATCGGTATGATCTGGCCAAATTCCAGGATTGAAAAGCTGAAAAAATACTCCAATTTGTTTTTATTGGGGCAAAAAAAATATCAAGATATTCCCGCTTATCTTAAAGAATTCAGCGCGGCTATTATTCCCCACAAGATAAATAAATTTACCAGGTCAATGAATCCCCTGAAGCTGTATGAATATCTGGCGGCCGGCAAGCCGATAATATCTACCGGGGTTGCCGGACTTGAAAAATTTACTGATTTGGTGAGTGTCGCTGATGATTACGAGGAATTTAATAAAAAATTAAACGATGCGATAGCGGTCGAAACACTCGATAAAGTCGGAATGAGAAAAAAAATTGCTCAAGAAAATTCCTGGAGTGTAAGAGCTAATGCCATGCTTAGAATTATCAATCAATTAAATTAATGTTATGACGCTTTCCATAATTATCGTAAATTGGAATACTGAAAAGCAGCTTAAATGGTGCCTGAATTATATTCATCAAAGAACCAAAGACTTGGATTATGAAATATTTGTGGTGGATAATGCCTCGGAGGATGGTAGCGTTAAGATGGTAGAAGTAAATTATCCCGAAGTAAAATTAATTGTTAATTGCAGGAATTTGGGATTCGCAGCGGCTAATAATAAAGCGATTAAAAGAGCCAAGGGGAAATACGTGTTATTATTGAATGCCGACACCAAAGTTTTAGATGAAGCCTTGAATAAGATGGTGGATTACATGAAGAAAAATTTAAATTGTGGAATTTTAGGCTGCCGGCTGCTTAACCCGGATGGTTCTTTGCAGCCATCCTGCCGGAGGTTTCCCACGCTGAATGATCAAGTCATTATTTTGCTCAAATTGCATAATATTTTTCCCAACCTCAAAGCAGTTCGGGAATATTATATGCTGGATTGGAAACACAATCGGACAAGAAGCGTTGATCAAGTAATGGGGGCTTGCTTTATGATAAGAAAAAAGGTGATTGAGGCAATCGGCCTATTGGATGATAAATATTTTATTTGGTTTGAAGAAGTGGATTATTGCAAGCGGGCCAAAAATGCTGGATATAAAACTTTTTTTATGGAGGAGGCTGAAGTGGTGCATGAAAAAGCGGCCAGCTTTAATCAAGTTATGACTTTAAAAAAACAGCTGATGATGAACAATAGCATGCTCCGATATTTTAAAAAGCATCAACCTCTTTGGGAATATCTGGTGATTCTTATTTTATATCCATTGAGCCTATTTTTAGCCCTACTTACTCAAATTTTAATGTTTTTTCGGCCTGTGAAAAAAAATAAAAGCCTATGATCAAAGACATTTTAAATATAAAAAATATTTGCAAATATACTCTAATTTTTTTAGGGATATATTTATTATCCTTCCTGGGATATGTATTTCCCATTTTAAACCACTTAATTTTTTTAACGGTTGTGGCGCTGGCCGGATATTTTAGCTATAAGAGATTGGATTATGGAGTTTATATTTTGCTTACGGAATTAATCATAGGAGTTAAAGGGTATTTGTTTACTTTTAATGTTTTTGGCTTTGCGCTTTCTTTGAGAATAGCTTTATTTGCGGTCGTATTTTTGATTTGGTTTTTTAAAAAGCGCGCGCATAAGTTTAAATTTGTTAAAACCAAATACTTTTTCTGGTATGTTTTATTATTAATATTTATCTTAATCGGTTTGCTTTTGGGCATTATCTATGGAAATAATCTGGCTAATACATTTTTTGATTTTAATGGATATATCTATTTGGGATTAGCTTTCGTATTTTTTGCCGCTATCAGCAAGAAAAATCTTAAAAATATATTACAGATAATTATTATCGGGTCCCTGGCTGTCAGTTTGTTTACGCTGTATTGTTTTGCGGAATTTACCATCTTCCATCAAGAGTCGCGCCCTGATATGGCAGAGGCCATATCTTCAGAGTTGGCAATTGATGATGAAGAGGAAATTGGCTCCACCATTTCTCATTCAACAACTGCCAAAAACGAACTTTTGGAATACGGGCCGATACGAGATTTTGAGAATCAAAAAGCTCCCATCTATCGCTGGGTTACAGATACCAGCATCGGACAAATAGCTTATTTAGCCGGACCCTTTTTCAGGTTTTTTAGCGCCGCTCAAGTATATTCATTGGTCGGACTGGGAATATTATTAATTTATCTTTTTAAAGGCGGACTCAAAAAGAAAGAGTATTATTTAGCGATTTTGATTGTTTCAATCAATGCGGCGGCATTATTTTTAGGCTTTTCGCGCAGTTTGTGGCTGGGCTTGGCCGGATTGACTGCGTTTATATTTTTTAATATTCCCTGGAAAAAAACATTGAGAATTATTTTATATATTATCGGCCTGATCTTAATTATTATTATTTTAAGCGGAACATTGTTTCCGACATTTTACGATTTAGTGGCTTATCGGTTGGACAGCATTGTCCACCCGCAGAGCGAGGGAGCCGGCCAAAATCGTTTTAATTTAATCGGTCCCGCGCTTCAGAAAATTAAATTACATCCCATTTTGGGATCGGGATTTGGCGCGACGATAGAGTATGAGAGTGTAGTGCCGGAAAAGTACGGAACGTTAAGAGTATTTGCTTTTGAATGGTCCTACCTTGATACGATCACCGAAATCGGCTTATTGGGCTTGCTAGCATATTTACTGTTTTTATTTAAAATTTTTAGGGAAGGAATAAAAAACAATTTGCATCAAGAGGATAAAATATTAATAATCGGAATGCTATCGGGGCTTTTTGGCATTATAATTACCAACGTTACTACTCCATATTTGAATCATCCGATGGGAATTGGCTATATTATTGTTATTATGCTGTTTATTTATATTTTAAGAGCTGAATATGTTAAAGAGAAATTTCAAAGTTAGCGTCATTGTTTTATGCTATAACGCCCAAAAATACATTGCGGATTGTTTGCGGACTTTAAAAAATCAAACATACCCAAATTTAGAAATAATAATTATCAATAATGGCTCGCAAGACGGCAGCGAAGTGATTTTGGAAAAATTAGCGCGGGAAAATAATTATATTTTTATAAATAATTCGGATAATTTAGGATATGCTCGGGGTAATAATATCGGAATTGAAAAAGCAGCCGGGGATTATATCATGATGCTCAACCCAGATGTTATTTTGGATCGGGATTATATTTTAAAGATTGTTGAAATATTAGACACGGACAGTGAAATTGGCGCGGTGTCCGGTAAAATTTTAAAATACAGACTGCAAGATAAAAATATTGTCAAAACCAAAATTATTGACACTAAGGGATTGAAAATATTTCGATCGCATCGGGTAGTGGAAATCGATGCCAATAAAAAGGATGACTTAATCTTACCGGATGAAAAAAGGGAAGTTTTTGGAATATCTGCGGCCGCTGCCATATATCGCCGGAAAGCATTGGATGATGTGAAAGCGATATCTTATAATAAGAATTATTTGGACGACGATTTTTTTATTTATAAAGAGGATGTTGATTTATCCTGGAGGCTTAGGCATGCAGGCTGGAAAATATATTATATACCCGGCGCTCTTGCCTATCATCATCGCTGGGAGACCGGCAGTTCGGATGTGGATACTGGCGTTATTAAAAATAGAAAATTGAAATCCGAACTGGTAAATTATTATTCATACCGCAATCACTTTTTATTAATTTTTAAAAATCAATTTTTGTTGAATTTGATTATATTTTTCCCGGCAATATTTTTATATGAATTAAAAAAATTTATATATTTACTTTTATTTGAGAGAAAAACCATCAAAGGCTTGGTTGATTTTATCTTGTCGCTGTCATTGACTTTGCAAAAAAGAAATGCTATTTTGTCTAAAAGTAAATTAAAGCCGTCTGATATTAGAAGGTGGTTTTAATTTATTTATATATTAATTTTTATGCTAAAAAAATTATCAGTAATTATAGTTAATTATAAAACTCCCAGCTTATTGCGGCAGTGTATTAAGTCTATTCAAAAAAATCCGCCCAGTCATGATTATGATATAATTGTGGTTGATAATAATTCCGAAGATGAAACGATAGATATGATTGAAGAAGAATTTCCACAAGTGATTGTAATCGCCAACGATGAGAATCTTGGTTTTCCCAAGGCGGTGAATCAAGGCATTAGAAAATCTCAAAGCGACTATATTCTATTGTTGAATCCTGATATTACTGTTCTAAAAGATTCATTAAATCAGATGTTGGAATATATGGATAAGAATGAGAGCATCGCCGCTTCCGGAGCGCAATTGATTAACCCCAATGGCAGCATCCAATATTCATGCTTTAAATGGTATACCTCTCCGCGAGTGGTTTTATATCGTCGGACGCCCTTCGGAAAATTAACCGGAAAACAAAAATTAATTGACGATTTTTTAATGAAAGACTGGGATCATCGGGAAAGCCGGGAAGTGGCGTGGATATTGGGATCCTGTATGATGGTCAGAAGAAAAGCAATTGATCATGTTGGCTTAATGGATGAAAGATTTTTTATGTATATGGAAGATGTTGATTGGTGTCGGCGTTTCTGGCAGAAAGGCTGGAAGGTCTATTATTATCCGCATGTACAAATGGTGCATTATTATGCTCGGGCTTCCGCCAAAGAATCAAGCATATTTTTGTCTATGTTTAATAAACAAACAAGAATTCATATTAATAGCGCGGTAAAATATTTTCTAAAATACATGCATAGCGGCAAGGTGTACGGCCGCGGTCCCAAGGAATAAATATATTAAAAATAACTAAAAAACAAAAATGGAAAACCAAAAGGTTATTGCTAACACTGAAACCAAAGTTGGAAATAAAAGAAAAAAATTATCTAGAGCAAAAAAGGTTTTAATTGCAACGGGAGTAATTTTGGCGGTGTTGATTTTAATGGCCGCAATCCAATATAAGCCGGCGGTCAACGCCTATCAGGGAGCTCTTTCCGGAAAAAGTAATTTAGAAATAGCTCAAGAAGAAATTAAAAAACAAGATTTCTCCGCTGCCAATGAAGCTTTGCAGCAATCGCAAAACGATTTTGAACAGGCCAGAGATAATTTAAAAAAATTATTTCTAATAAAATATCTGCCTTATGCGGGCAGACAGTATAAAGCCGCTGAAAGCTTGCTGAATGCAGCTATTTTATTGGATGATTCTTTAATTTCGGTTTCAGGCGCTTTGACGGAGGCTATTAGCCCGATTATTACCGGAAAAACTTCATTTAATGATTTGGATACCAAGGAAAAAGAGCAAATACTCAAGAAATTACAGCAATCAACGCCGGCAATTCAAATGGCAATTAGCAGTGTTGATCTAGCTCAAATTGAAATGGACAAAATTCCGGATAATTTAGTTTTATCTCAAATAACAGAAGCGAAAGATCTCGTAAATCAATATTTGCCGACGCTAAAAGAAGTCTTGAGCGGAGCTCAAATTCTCACCAGATTCTTGCCGGAAATCGCCGGTTATCCCGATCCCACAAATTATTTAATGTTATTTTATAATAATGATGAATTGAGGCCGGGAGGAGGATTTATCGGCAGCTACGGCGTAATTAAGATAAAAGACGCTGAACTGATTGATATTAAAACTGATGATTCTTATAATTTAGACGATAAATTTGAAGGTACTGTTGAAATGCCGTGGCAGATTCAGACCCTGCTTAGTCCCGGCATTAGAACTTGGTATTTTAGAGATTCGTCTTGGACGCCTGATTATCCCGCTAACGCAGAAAAAGCTGAGTGGTTTTATCATACTGAGGGCGGTGAAGGTGAATTTAATGGGATTATCGCATTGACACCGGAATTTATTGAAAAATTAATGGAGATTACCGGCCCGATTAATGTTCCCGGGCAGCCTAAAGAATTTAATAGCGAAAATTTTACTACTTTATTGCAATATTACGTAGAGCGCAGGTTCGTTGAAATCGGGATATCCGAAGAATACCGTAAAAGTATTATCGGTGAAATCGCTGATATTTTAATTGATAAATTATTTAAGCTTGAAAGAGAAAAATGGGATGATTTGTTGCTGACGATCGGTGAGTCAATGGAGGAAAAACATTTCTTAATGTATTTTAAAAACGATGAAATACAAGATTATGTTGCCGATAAGGGCTGGGGTGGAGATATTAAAAATGTAACCGATGATACGGATTATTTAATGGTAGTTGATTCAAATATGGCTAGCCGCAAGACTGATCAATTTATGGAAAGGGCATGGCACTATAATATTGATTTTACCGGCGAATATCCTCGAGTAAAACTGTATCTAAATTATACCAACACATCTTTAGGATTTTCTTGGCTGACGACCAGATATCGCAGCTGGACAAGAGTTTACGCACCTCTGAATAGTAAAATAATTCGGGTTGACGGCAATGAAAAAAATCCTAAATATTATACAAATTTAAACAAGGATTATGAGGTCACGGAAGAATTTGGCAAACAAGCTTTCGGCACTTTTCTTAATGTTGAGCCGGGAGAATCAAAAACCGTTACTTTTGAATATGAATTGCCTCAAAAGAGCATGGATTATTTAAAAAATAATGTGTACAAAATATTAGCTCAAAAACAAATTGGAACAATTAAGCCGGGAATAAAAATAATTGCCACTTTGCCCGAGAATTATCACTATACAAGCTTTGAAGGTGAAGGCGAGGTAAAAAAAATAAATGGCAATGTTGAATTAACCTCTGATTTGTTAACAGACAAGACGTTTATCTTCAAATTAAATTAAACAATAAATGGCGAATATCAATCAAAATACGAAAAGGCAAAATAAGAAAATTCTTGGTGTCCTGGCGGTATTAATATTATTGGGCGGGGCTTTTATTTTTGGCTTATATATTGGTCGGAGTAATTTTGTTTCCCAAAAATACTTAAACAATAACCAAGAATTAACCGCAAGAAATTCGGATAAATCCAGCCGGGTTGATTTTGAGCTATTTTGGGACGTGTGGGATATTATTGATAAGGATTTTATTAAAGACAAAGACTATCAAAAAATGTTATATGGCTCTATTAATGGTATGCTGCAGTCATTGGATGATCCCTATACGGTTTTTATGGATCCAGAACTTTCTGAACAGTTTCAAGATGAGATTGAAGGAACGTTTGATGGTATTGGCGCCGAGATCGGTATCAAGAATGACCAGTTGGCCATTATCGCTCCGTTACAGTCTTCACCGGCCGAAAAAGCCGGGCTCAAGGCCAGAGACTCAATTTTGAAAATTGATGATGAAGATACGTCTGGTATGTCTTTGATTGAGGCGGTTTCTAAAATTAGAGGAGAAAAAGGGACTAAGGTAAGATTAACAATTTATCGTGATAAATTTGATGAACCAAAAGAAATAGAAATAACTCGAGATGAAATTGAAATTGATAGCGTGAAATATAAAATAATTGATCGAGATGATAAAAACTATGTTCATTTGGAAATCTTATATTTTGGCGATGATACCGCGAAGGATTTCAAAGATACGGTTACCGAAATTCTAGCCAAGAGCGTCGACGGAATTATTCTTGATGTGAGAAATAATACCGGAGGGTATTTACAAAGCTCAATTGAAGTTGCCTCTGAATTTTTACCGGCGGGTGATATTGTTGTCTATGAATCATTCTCCGATGGCGATAAAAATGAATTTAAAGCTAAGAATGGATCTCGGCTGCAGAATATACCAATTGTGGTATTAGTAAACGAAGGCACCGCTTCCGCATCGGAAATTTTAGCGGGGGCATTAAGAGATAATAGAAATGTTAAGTTGATTGGCATGAAAACCTTTGGCAAAGGTTCGGTGCAAGAGTTGAAAAAGTTGGACAATGGCTCTTCATTGCGAGTTAGTATCGCTGAATGGCTGACGCCTTCTCAAAAAAATATTAACGGGGAGGGGTTAGCTCCAGATTTGGAAATTGATTTATCGGATGAAGATTATAATCAAGACCAAGATCCGCAATTGGATAAAGCGCTTGAAGAAATACAAAATATAAATGAAGATAATTGATCAAATAAAAAATACGTATCTAAAGTTTAAAAAGGGGATGGCACTACTATTTGATCGAGACATTCCTTTTTCTTATAAATTAATTCCTGTTTTCGGGCTGCTTTATATTATTTATCCCTTTGATTTTATCGCTGACATAATTCCCGGATTGGGCCAATTGGATGATTTGGCGATAATTGGCGGAGCATTGGGAATTTTTATAAAATTAGCGGAAAAATACCAAGCAAAAAAATGAAGAAAAGATTACAGCTTAAAATTGCTGGCAGGGTGCATGGCGTTACCTTTAGAATAAAGACTAAGAGCTTAGCCGATAAACTGAATATTTGCGGCTGGGTAAAAAATAATAAAGACGGCACGGTCGGCATATTGGCTGAAGGAGATGAAAATAATTTATTAAATTTCATCAAGTGGTGTCAAGAAGGGCCTCGTTATGCTAAAGTAAAAACCGTTGACGTGGAGCAATTAAAATATATTGGAGACTTGGAAGGATTTGTTATACTTTATTAATATGCAAAGAATAAATTTTATTAAAATAATATAAAAATATGAAAATTGTTTTACAGGAAGACGTTGAAAATTTAGGTAAGAAGGGTGATATTAAAGAAGTGTCTGATGGCTATGCAAGAAATTATTTAATGCCCAGAAAATTAGTAGAGGTTGCCACTCCTCACGCTATTAATATGGCTGAAAAACTGAAAAAACAAAGAGCGCAAGAAGAGCAGAAAAAAATTAAGAATCTTGAAAAGATGGCAGACGGAATTAAAGGCATAAAAATTGAGTTAAGTGAAAAAGTTAAAGAAGACGGAATTTTATTTGGATCAGTCAAGGCGGAAAAGATATTAAAAGCTTTAAATAATCAAGTTAAAGCGGAATTTTCTAAAGACATGATACAATTAGATGGACCAATTAAAAAAATCGGAGAATATCCGATTAAAATTAGAATTAGTAAAGAAATTGAAACAGAAATTAAATTAATCGTTAAAGAAGAAAAATAAAAAATGGCAAATAAAAAAACAAAGTTTATATTCGTTTCTGGCGGAGTGTTATCGGGTTTGGGCAAGGGCGTAGTAGCGGCTTCCATCGGCCATTTGCTGCAAAACCGCGGTTATAAAGTTGGCGTGATCAAATGTGAGAATTATCTTAATATTGATTCTGGCACTATTAATCCTATTGAACACGGCGATCCTTTTTTATGTGAAGACGGGCTAGAGGCCGATATGGATCTGGGGACGTATGAAAGATTTTTAAATCAAGAAATGGGATATAAAAATTTTACCACGATGGGCCAAATATATAAGACCGTAATTGATCGTGAAAGATCATTTGGCTATCAAGGAGAAGATGTGGAGGCGATTCCCCACGTATCTGACGAAATCATCAAAAGAATAAAAGAAGCCGGAGAGGGCAATGAGATATTAATCATTGAACTTGGAGGTACGGCCGGAGAATACCAAAACATGCTTTATTATGAAGCATGCAGAATTATGAAAGCTCAAATGCCGGGACAGATTTTAAATGTGCATGTTAGCTATGTCCCTTTGCCAAAACACATAGGAGAGCCCAAGACAATGCCAACACAGTTTTCTATGCGCACCGTGATGGGCATGGGACTGATGCCTGAATTTTTAGTATTAAGATCCGAAGCCACGTTTGATAAAAGAAGGAGATATTTATTAGGCCTTAAAACATCCGTACCAGGCGATAATGTTATCATGGCGCGAGACCTAGAGAGCGTCTATGAACTGCCCTTGGAGTTTGCCAAGCAGGAGTTTGATAAAAAAATATTAAAATATTTAAAATTAAATTATAAAACCAATAAGCTGGGGGAATGGCAAAAATTAGTTAAAAGAATTAAGTCACAGAAAAGTAAAAAGGTGGAAGTTGTAATTGCGGGAAAATATATTAGCACGGGCGATTATCAATTATTGGATTCTTATGCTTCATTAATTGAAGCGATCAAGCACGCTTGCTGGCAGCTTAACATTGATCTTAATTTAAGATTTGTTAACACTGAAGCGGTGGAAAATGAAGGGGTAAAGATTATTGGCAATCCGGATGGGATTATTGTTCCAATCGGCTGGGGAAAAAGAGGAGCGGAAGGAAAGATTGCTACTATCAAATATGCTCGTGAGAAAAAAATACCCTATTTAGGGCTTTGTTATGGAATGCAGCTAGCCTGCGTTGAATACGCCCGCAATGTAGTGGGGTTTAAAGATGCCGATACGGTAGAAAATAAACCAAAAACCATACATCCAATTATTCACGATATTCCGATGAATGAAAAGTACCAAGTAATAAAAGGGAAGGGGGTTTCGATGAGATTAGGGGCGTATGATTGTTATTTGAAACAAGATTCCTTGGCCGGAGCTATTTACTTAAAATATAAATATGGAGAGAAGCTTAACAAAGAGCAGAAAGAAAAACTGGGCATAAAAGCCGAAGGAAATGTAAAGATATCCGAGCGGCATCGACATCGCTATGAATTTAATAATAAATATCGCAAGCCTTTGGAAGAAAAAGGAATGGTATTTTCCGGAACTTCGCCGGATGATTTCTTCGTGGAAATGATTGAGTTGCCAAAAAAAATTCATCCATTTTTTATTGCTACGCAGGGGCATCCGGAATATAAATCACGCCCAATGAAGCCTCATCCGTTGTTTATGGAATTTATTAAAGCGGCGGTGAAATAACTGATTAATTTAGAAATAAAAAAAGACAATATATTTACAAATTGTCCTTTTTTTAAATTATTTAGACTTGGGAATTATATTAACAAAACAAGTTTCTGCCAAATTACCATTAAATTTCTTAACCTTTTTTCTTTTGAATTCAACTAGCCCTTCGGTCATAGCAAATAAAGAATCGTTTTTACCTCTTTTAACATTAATGCCAGGATGATATTTAGTGCCTCTTTGGGTAATTATAATACAGCCGGTTTTAGCAAATTGTCCGCTGGATAACTTAATTCCCAGTCTTTTTGATTGTGAATCTCGCCCTAGAGAAGTAGACCCACCAGCTTTTCTATGCGCCATACGTTTAATTTATCAGTTAAATAAATATATAATTATCTTAAGCCAAGTATTGAATATTGTCAATATCAGTGATAAGATTAAATAAATTAATTTATTTTTAATATTTTGGATAAAATTAAAGCCTTTTTTCAAAAACACCAAGATAAAATGTTTAAGGCGGTATTTGTGGTTTTAGTTGGAATTGTTAGTTTTGGCGCGGGCAGATATTCAAAAATTGAGAGAGAAGTGCCAATAAATATATATGAAAACGATGAAATTTTATCGCAAAAAGTTGAAGCTTCCAATAATGATCAGGCCATCGATGCTGAAATATTAGGTAAATATGTCGGCAGTCTGCAAGGAAGTGTGTATTATCTGGCCACTCAAGCCAAGATCGCCGAAATTGGTGAAAGTAAATTAATTTGGTTTGATACCAAGGAAGATGCAGAGGGACAAGGTTATCAAGAGTATCAATCCACAGAAGATGCAGCGGTGGAGGATGAAGATAGTAATACTGATTCTGAAACCGGTAAATATGTGGCATCCAAAAACGGAACAAAATATTACTTACCATCATGCAGCGGTGCAAATAGAATAAAAGAGGAAAATAAAGTATATTTTGACAGCGTTGAAGAAGCACAAGCGGCAGGATTAGAGCCCGCGGCTAATTGTCCGGGGCTGGACGTAGAATAAAAATATTAATTATAAAAATTTTAATAATTATGCAAGCAATCGCAAAAAATTATAACTTCCAGGAGCGTGAGAAATATTGGCAGGAGTATTGGGAAAAAGAGAATATTTATAAATTCGACGAGAATTCCGAGAAAGAAATATTTTCAGTGGATACGCCGCCGCCATATGTATCCGCCGCTCATTTACACGCCGGGCATATTATGAGCTATTCACAGGCGGAATTTGTCGTTCGGTATAAAAGAATGCAGGGATTTAATGTTTATTATCCAATGGGTTTTGATGATAATGGGCTGCCTACCGAAAGATATGTGGAAAAAAAATATAATATTGATAAATCGCGGGTAAAAAGAGATGAATTCATTAAGCTGTGCTTGCAGGAAACAAAAATTGGCGCTCAAAACTACCGTGATTTATGGACTGCTCTGGGGATATCGGTGGATTGGACAAAAACATATAGCACAATCAATGAGCATAGCCGGAAAATATCCCAGTGGTCGTTTTTAGATCTATATAAAAAAAGTAAAGTGCAGAGAAAAGAAGAGCCGATTTATTGGTGCCCAAAATGCCAGACAGCGCTTGCCCAAGCCGATTTGGATGATAAAGAAGAAAAAAGCAAGTTAAACTATATTCAATTTGGAGGAGGGGATAAAAACAAATTTGTAATTGCGACTACACGGCCTGAACTGCTGCCTGCCTGTGTGGCTTTGTTTGTAAATCCCGAAGATAAAAGATATAAGGAATTAATAGGAAAGAAAGCAACAGTGCCGATTTTCAATCATCAGGTGCCGATTTTAAGCGAGGAAAGCGTGGATATGGAATTTGGCACGGGATTAATGATGGTTTGCACTTGGGGAGATGCAGAAGATGTCAGAAAGTGGAAGGAATATAAGCTCGATACCAGGAAAATAGTTAACGAAGCAGGAAAATTAACTGATCTGGCGGGAAAATACGCCGGGTTGGAGCTGATGAAGGCGCGGGAACAGATTATAGCTGACTTACAGAAGCAAAAACTACTGATCAAACAGGTGGATATCAGCCATGTCATGAATACCCATGATCGTTGTGGCACCCCGGCCGAGTTTATTATTACCAAGCAATGGTTTATTGATATTTTAAGCAATAAAGCCAAATTTTTAAAGCAAGGAGAGAAGCTTAATTGGTTTCCGGATAGCATGAAAAGAAGGTATGGGGATTGGGTAGAGGCTTTGAAATGGGATTGGTGCATTTCACGCGATAGATATTACGGCGTGCCTTTTCCGGTATGGTATTGTAAACAATGCGGTAGAGAAATGCTGCCGGAAGAAAAAGACTTGCCGGTTGATCCGACTGTGGATAAACCTAAAGAAAAGTGCCAGTGCGGATCCAATGATTTTATACCGGAAAAGCAAGTGATGGATACCTGGATGACATCATCTTTAACTCCTCTCATTGCTTCCAAGCTAGTGAATAAGAAAAGTGTTCAAATGAAACTATATCCGGCGACGCTTCGGCCTCAAGCCTTTGAAATAATCAGGACTTGGTTATTTTATACCGTAGTAAAATCATATTACCACCACAATCAACTGCCGTTTGAGGATGTGATGATATCCGGTCATGGTTTGGACGATAAAGGCAGAAAAATATCAAAGAGTTTGGGAAATTTTAAGGATCCCAATATTATATTGAAACAATATGGTTCAGATGCGCTTAGATATTGGGCTACCGGCGCAAAATTAGGCGAAAATATGCGCTACAATGAGCAGGAAATCCAAAAGGGAAAACGTACGGTTACAAAGCTTTGGAACGCTTCTAAATTTACCTGGTCGCATTTAAGCGAGATTGATTTAAATAAAGCGAAAGTTAATTTAGAGGATGCGGATAAATGGGTTTTATTTAAGTTAAATCAAACAATCAAGGAAGCGACTGACAGTTACGAACAATATAGTTATTCAAAAGCTAGAGATATAATTGATGAGTTCTTTTGGGGAGATTTTACCGATAATTATTTGGAATTTATTAAATATCGTTTATATAGTGAAGATCCGAAGATGGAAGAATCAAAGAACGCGGCTCGACATTCCTTATATTATTTAATGTTGACAATAATAAAGCTATATGCTCCAATATTACCATTCATAACGGAAGAAATATATCAAATGTTTTACAAAAAAACAGAAGGGGATAAAAGCATTCATTTATCTCAATGGCCTGAGATAAATAAGAAGTGGAATTTTGACGATAAAACTATAAATGAATTTGAGAAAGCCGTTGCGGCGATAGCGGAGGTAAGAAAATATAAATCGGAACGACAGTTATCGATGGGAAAAGAGTTAAACGAATATCGGATAGTACTAAAAGAACTTCCCGACAAAAAATACAAAGAATTTATAAAAAATACCGTAAGAATAAAAAAATTATTAAATTATGAATAATCAAAAAAAAATATATTTAGATCATAGCGCTACCACGCCGGTGGACCGAGCCGTTTTAGAAAAAATGCTGCCTTATTTTACCGAAAAATTTGGGAATCCGGCTTCTATCCATACTATTGGGCAAGAGGGGATAATCGCGGTAGATGAAGCCAGAGAAAAATTAGCTGAATTTTTAGATTGCAAGACTTCCGAAATTGTTTTTACTTCCGGTGCAACAGAAAGCAATAATTTATCTATCAAGGGCGTTATTAAAGCATGCGGATTGAAAAAACCTCACATAATAACCACGGCGATTGAACATTTGGCAGTGCTTGAAACATGCCAATATTTAGAAAGAAATGGGGTGGATGTTACTTATTTGAAAGTCAATCGTGATGGAATAGTTGATATAAAGGAATTAGAGCAAAGTATTAAAGAAAATACGGTTTTAGTAAGTATAATGTTTGCCAATAACGAAGTGGGATCGATTCAGCCCATTAAAAAAGCCGGAAAAATTATTGAAAAAGCCAATCAATCTCGAAAAAATAAAATTATATTTCATACCGATGCTGTTCAAGCTATCCAGTATTTGGATTGCCGTCCGGAAATTTACAATGTTGACTTAATGTCGTTGTCTGCGCATAAATTCTATGGACCAAAAGGAGTAGGGGCGCTTTACGTTAAGGCCGGAACCAAAATTGAAAAGATGCAGCAAGGCGGACATCAGGAGTATAATAAGCGAGCCGGCACATTAAATGTACCCGGAATTGTCGGGCTGGGGGAGGCAATTTCACTGATTAAGAAAGATCAGAAAAAGCTTTATCAACATACTTTAAAATTAAAAAAAAGTTTAATTGATCGTGTCTTTTCCGCCATACCAAATACTTATTTGAATGGAAGTATTGAAAAAAGCTTGCCCAATATAGCCAACATCAGGTTTGATAAAATTGAAGGGGAGAGTATTTTGCTAAATTTGGATTTTGCCGGAATCGCGGTATCAACCGGCTCTGCCTGCACTTCCGGAACGCTTCAACCTTCGCATGTGTTAATTGCGATGGGAATCAGCAAAGATAAAGCGCACGGCAGCATTAGATTTAGTTTTGGTAAAAATAATACGGATAAAGATATTGACAAAGTAATGAAGGTATTACCTAATATTATTGTGAAGTTGCGCAAAATGTCGCCGATAAAATAATTAATAGGTTTTGCTTAATAAAAATAATAAATAATGAAAAATTATGATAAATAGTTTATATTCAAAAGAAGTAATTAAACATTTTCAGGATCCTCATAATATGGGATCAATTAAAGATGCTGATGGTATTGGAGAGGTGGGAAATCCTACATGCGGAGATATGATGAAGCTTTATATTAAAGTTGATAAAAAAGGCAACAAAGAATATATTGCGGATATAAAATTTGAAACTATGGGATGCGCCGCGGCCATTGCAACATCATCAATGGTCACTGATTTAGCCAAAGGTAAAACTATAGAAGAAGCCCTGGAAATTACCAATAAAGATGTTTCACATCAACTGGGCGGACTTCCTCCTATTAAAGAGCATTGTTCAAATTTAGCCGAAGAAGCAATTAAAGCGGCTATTGATGATTATCAGAGTAAAAAATAGTAAAATTATATAAATTTAATAAAAAAAATGGCCAGTAAATCAGACTGGTCATTTATGTATTAAAGAACGCGCGTAAACTTATTGGCTTTCTTTCGGGATGGGTTGTACGAATGGGGAAGGTGACGGCAGGGGGGTATCGTGGCCAATAATTTCTCCTGATACCAGAACATTAGGGCTACCCTGCGACTCCTGAGTGATGTGAACCGCCTGTTCCGGTTTTTTTGCCTTATCTTTTTTGATTAGGCTTTGATAAAGCGCCGTAACAATTTCTTTGGCAGTTTCAGGATTAATGTTCTTGACTCCGTGGATGTGAGTCAATGATAGCTGATCTGAAGTCACACGTGCTCGTTCCCAATTGGAATTATTCATCACGGCGTTTTTAAGCTGAGCAGGGTCAGACCCGTTTGCATCAATTAAAGTGGCGCTAATGAATGAAGCTTCGGCCAGCAACGCATGGGAAAGATTGGCGCTTCTGAGGTCACCGTAATCAAAAATACTACCGGTGAGATTTTTTAATGCTGAACTGGTGCCGGATAAGTTACAATTAACTAGTCGACTGCCGGTGAAATCAACACATCTTAAATCAGCATTGCGCAAATCAAAGTCTTCGAAATTCATGTAAGTTAATTTAATATAATGGCCGTTGTGAGTCGCCAAGAATTTTTTTGCAAATGAATTCCAAACTCGATAATTATCCTTATGTCCCATTGATTTTACCAACAATACATAATTTAAATATGATAGATTTTCCGGTTTGGCCATTTTCCGCCTCCTGAAGAGCCTGAAAACAATTATTTTCAAAGAACATCATAATTTAGCAATATAATTAAATTATGTCAATTAAGTCATAGAAATTTGTTAATTCGGGGGATATATACAAATTATCAATAAAATTTATTAGTTTATGGGTATATTATGACCTAGAAAGTGTTTAATATTCCTAAAACTAAAGCCATAATAATAGAGGAAAGAGGTTATCAGTAGAATAAGTACACGTCGCACAATGTATGTTATGCGAACCTATATATAATAAATAAGTTAAATTATATAAAAAATTATTTTTCCGGATTTGTACTCAATTCCACGCTATTTGTTATTAAATTATAAACTTATTTTATATGTCACTACCCCGCTTTATAGATGGACGAATAGATAAATATCAAATAAATTAAACACAATATACTCCCCTAACTAACATATATTACATAATATATAATAATAAGTGTCAAATATATTCAAATGTCTTATTAAAAATTATATTCTATTTAAATTTAACTCTTTGACAAGCTCAGGGATTAATATATTTTCATGTAATTATAAATTCACAAGAAATTGCTTCGTCCCGACGTAACGTCGGGGCTCGCAATGACGTGAATAGAAAATGTAATTGCGAACGACCAAGGGGAGTGAAGCAATCTCGTGGATTTATTACTGGGATTACTCGCCTTCGGCGGGCAGGCTTCTCCAGCTAAGCGAGATCACAATAACGTTCTCTTAAGTTGCTAATCTCTTCTAAAATGGCAGGATAAGATCCTGCCCTACTTTTATTATATTATTTATTTATTCAACCGGCAGGGATATTTTATTCGCGTAGGGGCAACTCGCGAGTTGCCCCTACAATTTAAATCATTAACAAAAAAACACCTCGCTTAATAACGAGGTGTTTTAGTATCGAAATCCGTTAAATTCGTTTAATCTATGCTTTTTTCTTCTTCAAGAATGCTGCTACACCGACCACCAGGCCAAGAGCTAGAACAGCGATCAGTACTTTCCATAAAGTATTTCCGGGAAGTTCGGGAATAGATGATTCACCCTCTTCTTGAAGTTCTCCAAAAATAGCAACACCACCAGTGGATGGATTTGTTCCACCATCAAAATATGCAATAGTAAAATCTGTACTGTTTAAAGCAACTATATCATTTAAAGTGGAAGAATCTGAATTATAAGTCGACGAAGAACTATATCCGAAGAAACCTCCAGATAGTGTTCCATATTTAAATAATCCACTACTTGTTCCTCCATCTTTATAAGCAAAAGCAACTAAAGTACTGCTTAAGGCTTCCATGGATATATCAGTAGTTGTGCTATCTGTAAAACTGAAAGGTGTTCCAAATGTCCAATTTGGACCAGATACGGTACCAGGGAGTGCAACGCCGTAACCAGTTCCAATGTATGAAATAGCAACATTTGAGCTATCCAGTGTTGATATATTTAGATCTGTTACCGAAGAAGATGTAGCTGACCACGTAGTGCCAAATGTCCAGTTTGGACTAGCATCTGTAGCTTTAATTATTAACGGATATCCAGTAGCAGTATCTATATATCCAATGGCAACGTTAGAAGAATCTAGGGTTGCAATGTCGATTTCA
>JBGTBM010000008.1:0-105910 GCA_041749335.1 Patescibacteria group bacterium | reverse complement strand
TTTATTTGCATAAACGGGATTTTGGATATACCGAGTTAGGCGAAGCCGCGCAGCGGCGCAGTCTAACGAGGCGAAAGCCGCCGCCATTAGGCAAAAGAGCGAAGCGATTTTGCCTAACATGTTTTATACGAACTTATTGGTAATGGGTTATTGATATGCTATTATTGAACTGAAAAACGTTAATTAGAGTGAGGTTCTAATCAAGTTATTTAATATATAAAAATTACCATAAGTGATGGAAATTATCAAACTGCAAAAGCTGGAGCAGGATCTAAAGATCCGAAATTACAGCGCTAAAACGATTAAAGCTTATCTATATTATAACCAAGATTTTTTGAAATTTAGCGGCAAGGGGCCGCGCGAGGTGCGAGCTAAAGATATCAAAAATTATCTGGAAAAATTGGCTATAAGCAGATCTTCCCAGACGGTATCGCTGGCCTTGAACGCGCTCAAATATTATTATAAAAATTTTTATCAACGATCTTTTTTTGGCAATATTTTGCATCCGAGGAAAGAATCAAAGCTGCCGGTGGTATTATCCCGTCCGGAAGTGAAAAAGATTTTAGCGAATATCAAAAATGTTAAGCATAAATTAATCTTGGGAATGATATATTCCGCTGGACTGCGGGTGAGTGAAGTAGTAAAATTAAAAGTCCGAGACTTGGATTTTGATAATAAAATAATTTATGTGCGGGGCGGCAAAGGCAACAAGGACCGCCAGACCTTATTTTCCGATTTGATGTTCGGAGTTTTACAGAAATATACTAATGGTAGGAGCGGAAGCCAATATTTATTTTTAAGCAATCGCGGCCGTCAATTGACTGTCCGCTCGGTGCAAAAAATTTTTCATCTGGCGCTTCTAGCCGCGGGGATTAAAAAAGCTGCCACCTGCCACAGCTTGCGCCATAGTTTTGCCACGCATTTGCTGGAGAACGGGGTGGATATCAGGTACATTCAGGAGATTTTGGGACATAAGCGGCTGGAGACTACCCGGATTTATACCAAAGTGGCGGCGGATAAATTAAGCGGCATTAAAAGCCCGCTGGAAAATATTATCGCAGATTAATTATAAAAATTTAATATCAACTAAGCGCTAAATTTGTGAATCAACCGTCGGATGAAATTAAAGAGCGGCTGGATATTGTGGACGTGGTGCAGGAATATATTCAGCTCAAAAAAGTAGGCAATAATTATAAAGCCAATTGCCCTTTTCATAGCGAGAAAACTCCGTCCTTTATGGTTAGCCAAGAAAAGCAGATTTGGCACTGTTTCGGCTGCGGAAAAGGAGGTGACGTTTTTTCTTTTGTGCAGGAAATGGAAGGAGTGGAATTTGTTGACGCTTTGCGGAGTTTAGCGCAAAAAGCCGGGATTCGCTTAAAAAAGCAGGATCCCAAAGTATTAACCCAAAAAGCTAATTTGGAAAATATCTTGGAGCTTACGGCGGAATTTTTTCATCAGGCTTTATTGCGGAGCCAAGCGGGCGCTCCGGCGCGGGATTATCTCAAAGAGAGGCAAATCAAAAGCTCGACGATCAGTCAATTTAAACTGGGGTATACGCCGAACTTATGGGACGCGCTCAGTAATTTTTTAAGGAAGAAAGGTTTTCAGGAAAAGGATATGCTGGAGGCCGGTTTGATTATTAAAAGAGAGGGTCGGACGGGTTATTACGATCGTTTCCGCCATCGCTTAATGTTTCCTATCGCTGACGCAAGCGGAAGAATCGTCGGGTTTGGCGGGCGGGTAATGCCGGGAGATAATGAAAAAGAAGCGGCTAAATATATTAATTCTCCGCAGACTCAATATTATGATAAATCCAAAATATTATACGGGCTGAATCAAGCCAAAGCCGAAATCAGGCGGCAGGATCGGGCGGTCGTGGTGGAAGGCTATTTGGACGTGATTTCATCGCACCAGGCCGGAGTGAAAAATGTGGTAGCCGCGTCCGGTACGGCTTTAACGCAGGAACAGATTAAGCTCATTAAAAGATATACGGAAAATATTATCTTGGCTTTTGATATGGATGTGGCGGGCGATACCGCGGCCAAGCGGGGAATTGAGGCGGCTTTGAGCAGCGGTATGAATGTCAAAATCGCCCAATTGCCCGAGGGTATGGATCCGGATGACGCGGTCAAAAAGGACGTGAAGATTTGGCAGCAAGCGATTGCAGAAGCGCAAAGCGTGATGGATTATTATTTTACCAGTACTTTTCGCGGATTGGACTTAAAAAAAGTGGAAGACAAGAAAAAAGCCGCCGCCTCTTTAATCCCGATAATCGCCAAAATCTATAATGACGTGGAAAAAGCGCATTACCTGCAAAAACTAGCCGGAAGATTGAATATTGAAGAACGGATTTTATATGATTTATTGGGAAAATTTAAAGCGCGCGAATCCGGACCAGCTAAAAATTATCGCGCTAATGAAAAAAAATCCGCTCCGGCTAAAAGCATCGATAGCACCGAGTCGTTAACTTTGCAGTTATTATCATATTTATTTAATTATCCCGAGCTGATTGGAGATCAAATTGAAAAGATTCAGACGGAATCACTGCACGAAAAATATCAGAATCTTTACAATATTTTACAAAACTATTATAATGCTAAAAGAAAAGAATTTGATTATACTGAATTTATAACCACAATTAGGCAGGAAGATCAAGCAGCCGCAAAAATTGCGGATGTGGTTGAGTTATATTTGCAAAAAGACAATTTGGTTTCTGAAATCGGGCCGAAAGATGCCCGCATAGACATCAATAGAATAATAATCAACTTAAAGCAAAAATTCCTTAAAAATAAAATGGCAAATCTTCAGCAAGCAATGAAGACTGCAGAAAATAATAATAATAAAAAGGAATTAGAGAAATTAACTGCTGAGTTTGATCATATTTCTGAGCAATTATCAAAATTAAATCTCTAATTTTTATGCCAAGAAAAATCAAGGCTAAAACAAAAACAAAAACATCCAAGAAAAAAATTAGCCAAAGGGCAGCTAGAAAAAAAACCATTCAGCGTATGAAAAAAACCGAAAGTAATAAATATTATTGCCGTAGCTGCCGTGTTTATCATACGCGCAATTCCAAAATCGGGCGGGAGCATCTGAAGCATAAGCGCGCGCGCGGCAAAGCTTCCGGATATGCCAAGGCCAAAAGGGAAGAAAAGGAGAAGCCGAAAAGAGTTTTTGATCCCAAGAAGATTGAGTATCTGATTAAAAAAGGCCGCAACCAAAACTTTGTAACCGAAGACGAAATAATGCATGCTATTCCGGATCTGGAAGAAAATATCGACCATTTGGAAAACTTAATTGATCAGCTGCTGAAATATAATATTGAAGTCGTGAAGACAGTGGATAAGCTGACCATGGAAGATGAGAAAAAAGATGATCGATTAAGATTTGATATCTCTGCCTTGAGTACGGATTCAATCCAAATGTATCTCAAAGAAATCGGTAAAGTCGCCCTTTTGAAGGCGGAAGAAGAAGTTTCTTTGGCTCGCCGCAAAGATCAAGGCGATCAAGACGCTTTTCAAAAATTAATTGAAGCTAACCTGCGCTTGGTAGTTAGCATCGCCAAAAAATATGTTGGGCGCAATTTGACTTTATTGGACTTGATTCAAGAAGGAAATTTGGGCTTATTCCGAGCGGTCGAAAAATTTGATTATAAAAAAGGCTATAAATTTTCCACTTATGCCACCTGGTGGATCAGACAGGCGATTACCAGAGCTTTGGCCGATCAATCCCGCACTATCAGAATTCCGGTGCACATGGTGGAAACAATCAATAAATTTTCACAGGTGGAAAGGCGGTTGGTGCAAGATTTGGGCAGAGAGCCTATGCCGGAAGAAATCTCGGCTGAAATGGGTCTGCCGATAGATAAAATCAGAAATATTATCAAGATATCCCAGGAGACGGTTTCTTTGGACGCGTCAGTGGGTGAAGAAGAAGATGAAAGCACGCTTAGCGATTTTATTCAGGATATTAAAACCATCTCTCCCGACCAGTCTGCTTCGCGGCAGCTTTTGAAGGATCACATTAAAGAAATAATCCAGCATTTGACACCCAGAGAACAAAAAATCTTGGAAGTGCGGTTTGGCTTGATTGACGGCATATCCCATACGTTGGAGGAAGTCGGACAGGAATTCGGCGTGACTAGGGAGCGCATCAGACAAATTGAAGCGAAAGCGCTGGAAAAGATCCGCGAGCATGAAAATGTTTCTAAATTAAAGGAATATTAATATTTTACCAGAACAATAGAACAAGAAAACATAAAAACAATTGAAGTAAAAAAAGTTATATGTTATTTTGTTTTTATGTTTTTATGATAAAGCTGGCAGGGTTCCGAGGTAGCTCAGTGGTAGAGCAATTGGCTGTTAACCAATGGGTCGTGGGTTCGAATCCCACCCTCGGAGCTTTGTCAGTTTTTTAATATTCCAGGTCCAGCGGCACTTGCTTTTCTTACTAAGCTGGGCCAAGCGGACAAAGAGCAATCCTGCTTAGCGGGATGGGTCGTGCCTGCCTGTCGGCAGACAGGGGTTCGCTTGTCCGCCGGAAGCTTTCGTGAAGATAGAAATCCCACCCTCGAAGTCTTGCTTGTTCATTTGACAAGCTTAGAATAGTTAGTGGCATCTGTCTGTTCTGTCAAGAGCGACTGATTATATGAGAAGTAGATTAGTAGGCGGGATAGATTGTAGATTCGCCTTTCTTATATAGAGGCGAAATATTTTTACTATCCTGAAGTTACAATTTTAACTGTGGATAACTTTAAATGTAAAATAGGAGAAATTAGCGCAATGTGGTATATTATCAAAAAGGTCAAAAATAATTAAAAAAATAAAAAACAATCATGAAAACACTAAAAAAAGTTTCGGTGGGGATGGTCTTGGCTTTGGCGCTGGTATTTGGTCTAAGTGGATTATTGGCTACATACGCGGCATCTACGCCCTCCTTGGGAATGGCGAGCACTTTCGGTATTCTTTCCAGTACTTATACCAATACTGTAGGGGGAACTACTATTGATGGAGATCTTGGGTATACAACCGGACCAGCAGTAACGCCTACGGTAAATGGTACGACATTCAGTCCTCCTGACAGTGAATACACTACTGCCGGCACAGATCAAGGTGCTGCTTTGACTGATCTTAATAGCCAGGCATGTACTCATATATTCCCGGCTGGCGCAGTTGATCTTGCTACTGATACCTCACACGGAACAATCGGAGTTTACGAACCCGGCGTCTATTGTACTACAGCTACAAGCGCTGCGTCTATTGGAGCGGGGGGGATTACTTTAAGTGGTGGAGGAACCTACATTTTCAGAATAAATGGAGCGCTTACTACGGTCGCTAACTCCGTGGTCACACTAGCCGACGGCGCATCACCCTGTGATGTATTTTGGACTCCGACTGAAGCTACGACACTTGGCGCTAACTCAATATTTGTAGGAACTAATATTGATGATTCGGGGATTACAATCGGCAGTACTGTAGACTGGACAGGTCAAGCCTTGGCGTTTGGGGGAACGGTTTCAACTGACACCGACACCATTACTGTACCGGTATGTGAAGCTTCTCTTGCCACACTTCATGTTATTAAAACAGTCGTCAACGATGATGGCGGCACCGCCGTGGTTGGTGATTTTGATCTATATGTAAAAGATTCTGACGGAGATGATGTTACCGGAAGTCCAGCGGCCGGAACCGCATCACCCGGAACTTCGTATTCACTAGTTGAAGGCACCTATGTTGTCAGTGAAGATTCCAACTCTTCTTACGCGCGAAGCTTTAGTGGAGATTGTGACGCCAGTGGAAATGTTACGCTAGTTGCTGGTGATGACAAAACTTGTACGATTACTAATAACGATATTGCTGGAATTGAAGGCGATGAAGAAACTATTGTTCCGGCATTACCCAAAACCGGCTCTTCCCTAAAAGAGGGAAATATCCCATGGAATATCGTTATCCCGGTTGGCCTAATTTTAGCTTCAATATCGGTTGTCATGGTTCTAAAAAAACGCATAATCTAATACAGTCGAGTAGAATCAGCTAATGTAAAACACCGCCCGAGGCAAGAGAAATGCCGATAGGCGGTGTATTTGTGTAAAAAATTTTTAGTAAAATCTATGCGTCGAAGAATTTCATCAAGGTGGATATTATTGGCCGTTGTTTATATTGGACTTATATTTTTTTTAGTGACTTTAATATATTTAATTAATAAAAAGCCAATTCAGAGCAGCTCTGCGTCACTGATTGAACATGTTGTCGTTCCTCCAATACAAAAGCAGGTAATTTTTGGATTGCCGGTGCGCCTTAAAATTCCGAGTATCAAGGTTGACGCGATTGTCGAGCATGTGGGTTTGACTCCCGAAGGCGCCATGGATGTACCAAAAAAACCGGAGGATGTAGTTTGGTATGAGCCTGGACCGCGCCCCGGGAATAAAGGCAGTGCAGTTATCGCCGGACATTACGGTACCTGGGAAAATGGGGAAGGATCAGTATTTGATGATTTAAATAAGTTGAAGATAGGTGATGAAATTTATGTTCAAGATGATAAAGGAACAATTATTTCTTTTGTGGTACGCGCTACACAGAAGTATGATCCCGACGCGGATGCCGAGGAAGTATTTTTCTCAAATGACGGAATATCGCATCTTAACCTCATTAGCTGTGAAGGAGCTTGGGACGATATTTCTAAAAGTTATTCCGAGAGGCTAATAGTTTTTACTGATAAAAAATAAACGAGAAAATTTATATTGGCGGTGCGGTTTGCAGAGCAAAACAAATTTATGGCAATAAGACTAGAGACATGATGGATGAAAGATATAAGTCTACTTGCGATTTAATCCCATCTCGGGAATAAAAAAGCAGGATATTAATCCTGTTTTTTAATTCGCTCAGATAATTTTACTCTCGAAGCTTTGCTAAAATTTTTTATTTTCTGAACTTCCTTCGACAAGCTTAGGATAAATGGTGGTATCCGCACGCTTTGTGAGGCGCGTGGTGGAGCGGACTTGCGCTCGCAAAAAACTCAAGATCGCTTGAAATTATTCTGAATTTAAATATACTAATAGCGCAATACAATTGAATAATCAATTATCAGGAGCGCAGTGAGGGAGCTAGCCCGAAGACCTGCCAGCAACCCCGGAGTAATCCGTCCGGAAGGTGCTAATTCTAGCCCGACGAGGGAAAGATAGAGGTCGATTTTTTATTTCGGAAATAGAAAACTCTTTTCTTCGCAGGGAAGAGTTTTTATTAATAATTAACTAAAATTTATGAATATCGACAAAGAAAAAGTCCAAAAGGCGATTAAGAGCGGGATTTTTTTTAGTTTCATTCCACGCCGCCTGCAAATCGCCTCAAACTCCCAATTAAGTAATTTCCCTCTTAAGGTTCTTTTTATGAAAAAGAAAATAAAAAATGGAAATATAATTACCGGAACGGCTTTGTATGAACCTGATTTTGATACCTTTGAGAAAAACGGCAATATTTATTTAATGAGATATTATAATATCTATGGCGGCGATTGTTGCTTGGTAATTGCATTTGATATAATAAAGAAAAAATATTACGGCCAAAAGTATATTAACAGAAAGTCGGTCGGCTTTGTTGATGGTGAAAATGATTGGAATTTGTTTTTTATAAATTTCACCATGCTTGGGCTGTCTAACGGGGAGAGATGTCGTTTTGAAAATCTCGGGGAGAAGATTGACAAAATCGCAATATAAACCGGAGTTTACAATACTGCCCAATAGCTTGGGTATTTTTTTTATCAAAATTATTGTGTATACTTATCTACTATATAAGATTACATCAAATGAAAAAGAAATTTTCCAAAGAAGCCAAAAGGGCTATAAAATTAATTCAAAACACCAATCGCAATATTTTTGTGACCGGAAAGGCGGGGACAGGAAAGTCCACCTTGCTGGAATATATTCGCAGCATGATTGATCACAAGATAATTGTGCTGGCGCCGACCGGGATTGCCGCTATCAATGTGAATGGAGACACGATCCACTCTTTTTTTACTTTGAAGCCGGGCTATGAAAAGGATGAAGCCAAAAAAATGAAGATTGATAAAAGGAAGCAGGAAAAATTTAAGCGGATCAAGACTATTATGATTGATGAGATTTCCATGGTTAGAGCTGATCTTTTGGACGCGATTGATATTGTTTTGCGGAGAGCGTGTAAAAATACTCAACCTTTTGGGGGCGTGCAGATGATATTTTTTGGAGATCTGTATCAATTGCCGCCGGTGGTAACTGCGGCTGATCGTGAGAAGTTTTGTTCTGAATATGCATCGCCTTACTTTTTTGATGCCGAGGTTTTTTCCGGGCAGCAGAATTTATTTTCTAAAAAGTTTAAGCTGGATATTATTGAGCTTACTAAAATTTATCGACAGAAGGATATGAAATTCATTGAAGTGCTTAACGCGGTGCGCGATAATACCGTCTCCGATAAACATCTGGAAATTTTAAACAAGCGATTAGATCCCGATTTTGTTCCCAGCGATAAAGAAAAATATATTTATCTTATGACCACCAACGTGGGAGCGATGGCGATCAATCAAGCCAAGCTTATGAGTTTAGATGCCGAGGAGGTGGCATTTGAGGCGCACCAAACGGGAAAAATAGCCAGTAATTTATATCCGAACGATACCAGAGTAACCTTGGGCGTCGGAGCGCAAATTATGTTTATCAATAATGATAGCGAGCGTAGATGGGTAAACGGCACGATCGGGAAAGTGGTAAAAATATCTGAAGATCAGGAGGGCGCCAAAGCGGTTTGGGTGGAAAAAAGCAATGGTGATATCGTGGAAGCGTGGCGGCATGAATGGGAGATATCGCGCTATGTTTTTAATCAGGGAAAATTTGAGCGCGAAATGATTGGATCTTTTACCCAAATTCCCATGAAGCTGGCCTGGGCGATAACCATCCACAAAAGCCAAGGAAAAACTTTTGACAAAGTGATCGTTGATCTGGGGTGGGGGACGTTTGCGCACGGACAGGCTTATGTGGCTTTGAGCCGGTGCACCACTCTCGGGGGACTAGTTTTAAAAAAGAAATTATCCCGTTCCAGTATAATTATGGATCAGCGCGTCAGGAAGTTCGCGGGCTAGCGCGGATTCAACGCTCTATTTATAAAAAATAAAAATTTTCAACGATTTATTCTTGAAAAAAGGCGCAAATATGATAAATTTTAGGCATAATTAATGAAAAAAATATGAAAAAAATATTGTTGGGATTTATTTTAAGTGTTTGTGCAATGATTTTTATTATCAATAATGCTCAAGCATACAGCGAGATGGGCGACCGTTTAAAAGGAAGAATATTATTGCAAGTGGAGGAAAACGGAGAAGCTTGGTATATTTATCCCAATGATTATCGAAGGTATTATCTTGGCCGGCCCCTTGACGCTTGGAATATTATGCGGTTTTTAGGGCTAGGAATAACTAATTCTGATTTAGCAAAAATTCCCACTGATGGCGTGGCGTGGGATGGCGAAGCAAATTTAATTAATCGATTGAAAGGGCAAATTTTATTGCAAGTTGAGGAACATGGCGAGGCCTGGTATTTATCACCGGTAAATGGAAAAAGATATTATATGGGAAGGCCCGACGATGCCTTCGCTATTATGCGTTTTTTGGGATTGGGGATAAAAACAGCAGATCTTTTTACCATTGAACCAAATATTGAAATTTCTTATATCCATTATAACGGAACTCTTCCTTATGAACCTGATGAGTATGTGGAAATTAGAAATTATGGAAAAATTCCCCAAAATTTAAATCAGTGGATTATCTCTGATCTTAAATTAAAAAATATTTATCAGCTTAATCAGGATGTTACGCTCAACAGTTATCAGAATATGAGAATATATACCAACCAAGGGGAATATACTTTTGGCAGCAAATTACCGCTTTGGGATCAAAATGATATTGTGATGCTAATCAATTCTAACGATACTTTAATAGATATCTATTTAAATAATTTATTGTTGTTATAAAAATAGGAGAAAAATTATAAAAACTATTAGGGAGTAATTTTTGGCATAGTGATTATAATATCGATTGCCTTTTTGGAAAGTTATTTAAGAAACAGACTTTGATTGAGTATGATAAAACTACAAGATCTGACAATTGGCGCCAAAATTCAAAATCTAATTTTAAAACTTTAAAAAAATATCGAGAGTGGGAATTAAAGGACGTAGAAAAATAATCTAGCGGAAGGCGGATGGGATTATGATTGTAGCCGAGCTTGCAAGATTGATCTATCTACTCCGCATATGAATTGTTATTAATGCCAGGAATTGACTAAATAAAATTTGTTAGTTATGAATAAGCTTTGTATTATGCGAAGCTTATTTTTATTTGAAAGCAAATATAATAGTTTGCGTATATATATGTAAGCATGCTTAATGCTTAGTTTTAATATATCAAAATGTTTAAAAAATTATGGGAAGTTATAAAGAAGCATAAATTTACTACTGCTCTGGCGATTATAACTCTCTTGACGGTGAGTTTTTTTGTTTATCTAATTTATCAGCAAAAAGGCAATGAAATCAAGTATGAAGTACAGCAAGTACAAAAGGGTAATATCGAAAAAGTGGTATCAGCTACCGGACAAATGCAGGATATTAATCAAGTCGATATTACACCAAAAGCCACGGGCGAGGTAACCAAGGTTAACGTAGAGGTTGGTGCTGAAGTAAAAAGCGGAGACGTACTTTTTATTGTTGATTCAACTGATTTAGATCAAGAAATCTCAAAAGCACGATTAGCACTAGAGTCGGCTCAAATAAAGATAAATCAAATGAAAGAAATAGATAATTTATCTGTTTTGCGCGCTGAAAATGAATTGGGAGCGGCAAAAAATGATTTAGCGGAGCTATCTTTAAAACATAAACAAGAAACAGAGCAGGCTGAGGCGGACAAAGATAGTGCTCAAACAAAGCTAGAAGAGCTCGATGAAGATGATCCACTGTATCAAACCTACCAAGACAAACTAGCAGAAGCTGAAAGGAAAATTGAAGCTTATAAATTAAATCATCCTATGGAAATATCTGAAGCAGAAGCCAAAATAAAAGAAAAAGAGGAGTCATTAAATGATATTAAGGCTGGATCCAGCTCTCAAGATTTGCGTTTGCAGGAAATCGCAATCCAAGAAAAACAAATGGCGCTAGATAATTTAGTGGCCAGTCGGGAAGATTATACGGTTACTGCGCCTAATGATGGAATTATTGTTGCTTTAAACGTTAAAGCGGGAGATAATCTTGCTTCAAGCGGCTCTACTTCTCAAAATAACGAATCTCAAGCAACAGCAAGCATAATATCCAACAAAATGGAAGCCATAGTTTTAATTAATGAAGTAGATATTTTAAATATTAAAAAAGACCAGACGGCCAAATTAACCTTTGATGCTATTGAAAACTTGGAGCTAACTGGCCAAGTAAGTAAGATCGATCAGTTAAGTACCGAAGATCAAGGAGTGGTTTCGCACAATGTAACTATTACTCTAGATAAACAAGACGAACGAATAAAGGACGGTATGACTGCTAATGTCGATATTACAGTTGCTGCCAAGGAAGATGTTATTTCAATTCCAGTTAGCGCTGTCACTGCCATGGGAGATCGCAGCGCGGTACAAGTAGTAACCGATAAAGTATCGATTGGACGTTCAGGAGAGCTGACTGGCGTTCAAACTCTGATGGCGAGCGTGACTACTGGCATTTCTGATGATATTAATATTGAAATTAGCGAAGGATTAAGCGAGGGCGATATTATCGTGTTAAATATTATTGATCCGAGCGATCAATCCGAGAATAATAATAGTAATTCTCAAAATAATCAGCAGCGTCCGGGCGGTTCGGGCATGCCATTCGAAGGCCGGGCTATGGGTAATTTTAGATAATAATCACTAGCCGATGATTGAATTTAAAAATTTGATTAAAAACTATCGAACCGGAGAAATTGAAACTAAAGTTTTAAAAAATTTGAATTTTAAAATTGCAGAGGGAGAATTTGTTGCCATTATGGGCCCTTCTGGTTCTGGTAAAACTACGCTTATGAATATTATTGGAATGTTAGATGTTCCGACTTCAGGGCAGCATCTGTTTTTTGATAAAGATATTTCCAAGTTGGCCGATAATGAACTGGCGGAAATTCGTTTAAAATATTTAGGCTTTATTTTTCAAACATTTAATTTATTAAAAAGAACAACGGTGATGCGAAATGTGATGCTGCCTTTTATCTATTCGGGAATTCCTAAAAATCAAAGCGATAGAGAACAGCGGGCGAAGAAGGCCTTATGTGAAGTAGGCCTTGCGGATAAAAATATTTGGAGCCATCTATCCAACCAAATTTCCGGAGGTCAAATGCAGCGGGTAGCGATTGCCAGAGCTTTGGTTAATAACCCCAGACTGATTTTAGCTGACGAGCCAACTGGTAATTTAGATAGCAAGACTGGTGAGATTGTTATGGCTACTTTTGAAAAATTACACCGCGAACAAGGACGCAGTTTTATTTTAATAACCCATGAAATTGAGGTTGCGCAGTTTGCCGATCGAATTATTGTGATCAAAGACGGCGTAATTTCTGAAGATTATCAAAATCGCAACAAGCGCTCGGCTAAAAATGGATTAACGTTATAATATGAGAATAAAAGATTTATTTAAAGAAACTACAGCGGCAATCAATGCTAATCGGGCCAGATCGGCCTTGACGATTTTAGGCATCGTGATTGGTATTGGATCGGTGATTGCCATGATTTCTATCGGGCAGGGAGCATCTTCTTCCATTACAGAACAAATTGAATCGGGCGGCACTAATTTATTGACCGTCAGCCCTGGTTCAAGCAGTGCATTGGGGGGGGGGTGAGACAAGCCCCGGGTACTGCCGAAACTCTAACTAATAAAGACGCGGAAATAATATTAGATATTGATCATATTGAGTCAATTTCTCCTCAAACAAGCAGTCGATATCAAATTATCTATCAGGATAATAACTTAAACAGCTCGGTCATGGGTGTAGAAAAATCATATTTTGGCGTCAAAGAAATTAATATGGACCAAGGTTCATTTATCACAGACAATAACGCAAAAAGTTCTGCAAAAGTAGTTGTCTTGGGAGCGACAGTCAGCGAAGACATTTTTGGTGAAAGTGCTAATCCGGTGGGACAAAAGATCAAAATCAATAAACTAAACTTTAAAATAATCGGAGTAATGGAAGAAACTGGCGGGGGATTTAATAGTTCTGATGATGCAGTGTTGGTGCCGCTTTCTACTGCACAAAAATATTTTACTGGCAGTAAGAATTTGTCAAGCATTGTGGTAAAAGTTGATGATGCTCAAAATATGGATAATGTCCAAGACAAAGTAAACGCAGCTTTATTGCAAAGCCATGGAATCAAAAGTGAGAATGATGCTGATTTTATTATTCAAAATATGGAAGATATGTTAGAAATGGCTTCTTCGGTTAGCAGCACCTTAGCAATTCTATTAGGCTCTATTGCCGGTATATCTTTGCTGGTTGGCGGTATTGGGATTATGAATATGATGTTGACTACTGTTACAGAGAGGACTCGCGAGATTGGCCTAAGAAAAGCGATTGGGGCGAAAGCAGCCGATATTAATCTGCAGTTTCTATCCGAATCAGTTACTTTGACATTCTTGGGAGGAGTGCTGGGAGTAATTTTTGGCTGGGGCGCTTCATTTTTATTAACTAAGTTTTTAGATACGGCTACTGCAGTGACTTGGCCGGCAGTTGTTTTAGCCTGTGGAGTTTCAATTGCGATTGGTATCGTGTTCGGTTATTATCCCGCACGCCGAGCAGCTAAGCTAAATCCGATTGAAGCTTTGAGGTATGAATAATTTAAATAATTAACCAAAAAATATGACAGTTGAAGAAATAAATCCTACTGAAAAAAATAAGGAAGTAGAAAAAAAGAAATCAAATAAGACAATAATAATTATTAATATTGTTGCGCTATTGGTAATTATTGCCATCGTTGTTTATTATTTTTTCTTTTTTAACAAAAAAAATGATTTTGGCTTGGCGCGAGGCTTTGCCGACCAGGAATTTTCTGCCGAAGACCTTTGTGAGCGCTGGCTGGAAAGGCAGGATAATACAAAAGAACGTCAGTTGCCTGATGGCGTTGATGTTCCCAGTAATTTTCAAGATCGCATGGAAGAAGAAAATAGCCTAATGGAAAAGATTTGCGAGGACGAAAAGGTTAATGATGATGAACGAGCTGAACTGGAAAACCTAAGGGGAAATTTTGGCGGTTCTAGAATGCAAAACTAAAAAAATAAATAAAAAACCCCTTTGAAATAATCGCGGGGGTTAGGTGGCGGGAAAGGAGCGGAGGTTAGTAGCGGTTGTCGCTTTCGGTGAGCGCGAGCCAGAGCGGATCCATGCTCTGTGCGGTGATCTCTTCGGGGGAGATTTGTCGGGGCAGGGTTTCGGGCGGGATTCCGAGATCGATCAGATCCTGCGGAGTGATGTAGTCCGGATCCAACCCTCTTTTGCTCTGTAGATAGCCTTCGATGCTTTGCCGATAGTGCTTCATACGTGTCCCTCCTTTGGAACGGGTTAAAAACCTTAAATGAACATATTATAATTACACATCATAGCATAAATAATATTAATGTCAACATATATTGACATAATATACCAATTGCGCTATAAATAAATAAAGTTTTTTGGGTTAAAAGCGCAATCTGTGAATACGGAGGGAAAAATTGAATATTCCCAAAGAAGAGATTCAAAAAATCTTAATATTTCACCGGCAGCATGGCCGGAATTTTGTTCTTTATGTTTTGGGCATTCAAGAAGAAAAAGGAACAGCCGAGGAATTATCTTCCAATTTTTATAACGATCTAAGGACTTTGCAGACTGAAGCCGGTTCAATAGTCAGATTTATTCAGTCATTGGGATTTAAGCTTGAGCATCAAAAACAGACGGAAAACAACACTTTGACCTTTTTAAAAAATATTGAACACTAAATAGTGTTCTTTTTTATTTACAAACCGTATATTTTATTTTATATTAATTTATCATGCTCATTCAACCCAAGGAGGGATAAATAATGTCCGAAGCCAATTTATTGGAATTGAGAAAAGGCTTGGCGAGCGCGTCAGAGGAAAGATTTGAAAGATTGATCAGGGAGCGACTTTTGCCGGGCGCCGATAAAGCGAAAATTGATGAGAAGATCTGGGATTTGTACGGTGAACAGTGGTGTATTATGTTTACCGACCTTTCCGGTTTTTCTCGTAACGTGGCGGAGTTTGGCATCATTCATTTTTTGCAGACTATTTACGAATCACATCGGCTGTTTCTACCTATTATTGATGAACATAGCGGTATTTTACTTAAAGTGGAAGGCGACAGCTATTTGGTGATTTTCCGAGACCCGCTCAAGGCGTTGCAGTCAGCCTGTAATATGCAGTCAGCCTGTAAAATCTACAACGACGGCAGGCTGCCCGAAGAACACGTGCTGCTGTGCGTGGGGTTGGGATATGGCAAAGTGCTCAAGATTGGAAACGCCGACGTTTACGGAGCGGAGGTCAACGCGGCCAGTAAATTGGGCGAGGATGTTGCCAAATCTTGGGAAATACTATCGACTCAAGCCGTCAAAGATGCGTTGGATCATGTGAAAGAATATTCATTTACGGGGATAGATGTTGTGCCGCCCGGAGCGAAAAAGGCATATCGGGTCGGATATTATTTATAAAAAATATAACACTCATCATTGAGTGTTTTTTTATTTCATAAATATTCTATTTTTGCTATAATAAATAAAATATTAAACAGAGAATGAAACAGCATTGCTTTATTTGTTTGTTTTCGCGCCAATCTTAAAAAATTCACGACATTGCGATCTCATTGATGAATCCACGAGATTATCCTCCTTCGGCGGGACAAAGCAATCTCGTAAATTTACAACAACGTGAAGATTGATTATTGCCTGAGCGAAGTCGAAGGCTATGTAAAATTTAACCCTTCGACAGGTTCAGGGATTAAATTTTTATCGTTTAGCGATTAAATTTGGATAATGAAATTTCTGTCTTCGGCGGGCTGGCCCTCCTTCGGCGGACAGGCCCTTCTTCGGCAGGCAGGCCACATCGCTTAAACTCTTCGCAATTACTAAAAATTATTAAAAATTTAAATAAAAAAAACAAAATGAAAAAACTATTAGCTATCTTGGCAATCTTTTTCGGCCTAATGATTTTCACCGGATCATCTTTAGCTGCTTCAGATACTAATATTCTTCAGCCTGCTTCAGATATTACTTACAATGAAAATTTAATCGTTAATGGTTATGGCAAATTCAACTCAATTAGAATTGGAGAGGAGGGAATAGGCGGGGTAACTTATTTTAACGGTACAATTATTAATATTGGAGAATCTGTGCCGGTTACTTTTGGCGATGACGTTCGGATTGATGGGGAGATCTGGAGAGGTACATCAAAAGGAACTTCAGACGGAATGCCCCTAAAAATTTCTGATACCGTTATACCAACATTAACTGATTTGAATGATCTAGGATCGTCTACAAATCGTTGGAACAAATTGTATGCGCAGGATGCAGATTTTAGCAGTAATTTAACCGTTGTGGGAGAAAAAGTGTGGACTGCAGGAAATGATGGTCCAAGCTCTGGTCTTAACGCTGACCTTTTAGATGGTAAACATGCGAATAATTTTGCATTACAGGGACATAATCATGATGCGGATTATTTAAAGTTGAGCGGGGGATTAATAAGCGGTAATTTAAATATTACGGGGACTCTTACAGTGCCAGCTGGAATTTTTACCAATTCATTAAATGCCGGTGGAATCACTACAACTGCAATTACTTCTAATGGTTTTTACTGGGGATCACCCAAGATTGGTTATGCAACAATAAATGGCCCAACGTGTTCTGGCAACTATGTACAGAGAGATTCAATTTTATGTAAATGGGATGGATCATCCGGGCAAGCCATGAACCCATTCTGGAACATCCAATTACCGCATGGTGCCATTATTACCTCTTTTCGGGCGAAACTCTTTGACGGTGCAAATGATAATGGATTAACTTGTACTTTAAAAAGACAAAAAACTGCCGGAACGACAGACAATGGTTTTTATGATCTGGTATCAGCGGGCACAACTAATATAGAACAGGTCGGAGCTTATGAAAAAACTAGCAATTCAATTACTAATGCTCAAGTTAATAATGAAGAGTATAGTTATTTTATTGAATGTGTTCAAACAAATACAAGTATAACATCTAGTAATTTGGGGGTGTATGGCTTTAGAGTGACATATACAAAAAGCTCACTAGATTAGTTAGTAATAAAAATAATTTAATAATATAAACTAATTAAAACAAAATGAAAAAACTATTAACTATTGCCGCGATCTTTCCGGGATTATTCCTGTTTGTTGGAATAACTTCTGCCTCTGACGTCGAAACTCTCCAGCCCGCTTCCGCTATCACCTACAATGAAGATTTGACGGTCAATGGCACCGGCAGATTTAATTCCGTCTATATCGGTGCGGAGGGAGTCGGCGGCGTTACTTTTTTCAACGGCACAATCGTTAATATCGGAGAAACCGTGCCGGTCACTTTTGGCGATGATGTCCGTATTGACGGTTTGATTTGGGGCGGCCCGAATAAAGGCAATACTACTGACCAAGCTTTAAAGATCGCGGACTCTTTGCTTCCCGGACTTACCAATGTCAATGATCTGGGATCCGGCAGCTTAAAATGGAAGGATCTGTATTTGGCCGGCGCTCTTGATACAACCAATATTAATTACTCCGGAAATTTAACCGGCCGGGATGCTGAATTTTCCGGAAATATTAATACCAAAAGCATTGATATAGCCGAGTTATTAAACGCCAATGAGATTAATCTGCAATCTAATCTTATCCAGGAGCGGACAGCCGATGGCGTTGCCAAAGCGGCCGTATATATTGAGCCGATTGTAAATTTAGATTGTTCTTCCACCACGCAATGGAAGAAAGTAAGCAGATATTTTAATAATTTAGACAACGAAAATCCGGGCAAAGATGTATATTGTAAGAAAGTGAGCGCCGGTTTTTATCAAGTTAGATTTGGAGAAAGCACGGATAAAGAAAATTGTAAAATAAATGATAGATATTGGCAGTTAACGGGAGCAAATGCGGGATATCCAGGAATCTCGCCAAGTGCGAGCCCAAGCGGTACGGACGCAAATGTTTTAAGAGTATCATTGGTTGATAATTCTAATACATTTATTGACTATCCAGTTACCATAACAATATTTTAAGGGGTTTAATAATTTTAAATATGAAAAAAATAAAAATAATATTACCGCTTATTCTGATTTCGGCGTTTTTTCTTTTATTTAGCAATGTGGGATCTCCGAATATTATCGCCAAAGAAGACAAGGTGGACAAAGAGGTAAAAGATCAGCTTAAAAAGCAGGCGAAAGTGCCGGTGATTGTTTCCTTAAAAAAGGATTTAAGCGGAAAAACAAAAAAAATAAAGAATAAGGAAGCTTTAGAAAATGAGAAAATAAAAAATAAAGAAATTGAAGATGAGGTTTTATCCGGCTTGAGTGAAAATGATTTTAGCTTGGAATATCAATATGACAATATTGCGGCTTTTTCCGGTTTTGTAAGCCAGGCGGGACTTATTAAATTGGAAAATAATATATATGTGGAGCAGGTAGCGGAAAATCGGATATACTATGAAACATTAAATTTGAGTAATCCTTTAATTGACGCCGACACGGCGCGAACGACATATGGTATAGACGGCAGTGGACAAACAGTCTGTATTTTGGATAGCGGAGTTGATTACAACCATGTAGATTTGGGCGGCGGGGGATTTCCCAATGCAAAAATTTTGGGCGGATATGATTTTGTTAATAGCGACAATGATCCTTATGATGATCAGACGCACGGTACCCACGTTACCGGCATTGTGGCATCGGATAACGCGACTTATTCCGGCATTGCTTCAGGAGCCGGAATCATCGCGCTTAAAGTGATTAATTCAAGTGGCGCCGCTACTGAAACAAACATATTGGCAGCAATAGATTGGTGTGCCAATCACAAAGATACTTATAATATTGTGGCGATGAATATGAGCATTGGCGACGGCGGACAATACAATGTTGCGTCCTCTTGCGATGCCGGGGCAATCGGACAAAGTATTACTGCGGCTAAGGCGGCTGGAATCGCCACCTTTGTATCTTCCGGCAATAACGGATTTGCCAATGGTATCAGCTACCCGGCTTGCGCATCCGACGCCATTTCTGTCGGAGCAGTTTATAACGCCAATGTTGGCAGTCGGACTTGGACTACTCCTGATCCTGATTGTACGGATGCAACCACACAAGCCGATAAAGTCGCATGCGCTTCAAATTCTGATGAGATTTTAGATATTTTAGCGCCGGGATCAATCATTTGGGCTCCACTTAAGGGCGGGGGCGTGATTGACAAAAATGGAACATCCATGGCCAGTCCGATGGCGGCGGGAGCGGCGGCATTGATGGCGGAGGAGAACCCAAATTTAGGGCCCGAGCAAATAAGATGCGCCTTGAAACAATCTCCTACTACCCCGACAGATAGTAAAAACAGTCTATCTCATCCCCGCATAGACATTGATCATGCGATTGCTTTTAATCCCACCGTAACCGGCAATACTTCCTGGACGGGCGGGTATCAGTTGTATGATTATCTGGGCGGAAGTGTAACTTCCGGAAATACGGTGCCGATGGGGCAGGATTTATTTATCAAAGACGGATCATCCAATATTGTAGCCAGCGTGGATCTTGATTGCACCGCTAACCTGGGTACGGATGTCAGCATGGGGCAAGATTTTGGGAATTATAAAGCGTTTGTGCATAATTTAGCCAGTAAAGCTAGTGTCGGCGATGTATCGCTGTATATTCCCAAAGGCGCAGGGCATGATAGCGTCTGGATGTGTCCGGGAGCTTCTAACTTATCCGAGGTTAATGCGGCTTGCGCGGGCGGATTTACTCTGTCCGGTTCCAACCCGGATAACGGATCTCATCATTTGGTAACATCCGATCCCAACTATTGGATTGTGGAAGGAATAGAAAATACCGGCGGATTTAGCCAACAGGAAGAAACATCATCGGTACCGCAATTACCGTCGGGATTACTGTGGAAAATATTGTTAAGCTTAATATCTTTAGCCGCGGTAGTAAGCATCGCAGCCGTATTGAAGAAGCGAGGGAAGAAAGGTAAAAAGAAAAAATAATACAAGCAAGAAGAATGAAGCGTGAAGAAAGAATAAAGATACAAGAAACAAATAAGATCCAAGTTACAAAGAACAAAATACAAGCAAATAAGTTGGAAGAATGAAGTATGAATAAAGAAGAATGAAGTATTGAAAACAATCTCATAATTTAAAAAAAGTTTTACAGAATTACATAGACCTGCCCGCCGTAGGAGGGGCAATCTCGTGTTTACGGTAGCGTGAAGCTATATTATTGCTTGAGCGAAGTAGAAGGCTATGCACAATTTAACCCTTCAACCGGAATCAGGGATTAAATAATTTATTTTTAGGTAGCTTTTATCTGTCATCTTCCATCTTATATCTCCATTCTCAATACATACATGTGTATAACTTGGTTGAAACAACTTTTAATATATGGTATAATAAATAAGTATAATGATGTTAAAAAATAATTAAATAATATGAAAACAAAAATATTGGGAGCATTGGTTTTCCTTTTTGCCATGTTCCTTACTGCGGGAACGGTTTGTGCCGGCGATGCGGATTGGATGTAGCCAGCGTCTATGACTTTTGACGAACCGGTAGATGTAAATAGCAGCCTAAAAGTGACTAAACCTACATACTTTTTAGCCGGCATGCATGTCGGTCAGCAGGTGGTCGGAGGGGTGTCTTTCTTACAGGGTACGGTTATTAATACTACCAATGGCAACAACGGAGAGGATAATCCGGTAACAATTGGCGATAATTTACGAGTGGACGGACGCATCACCCGCGGCTTTGGCCCGGTGATTGTAGACGATGATTTATGGGTGACAAAAAATATTAAAATGAATCCCGGCATGACAGTAGACGGAGTAGATATTTCTGCGTTAAGAATTACCGATTGGAATGCCGCTTTTGGTTGGGGCAATCATGCGCTACAAGGTTATTTAACGACCGAAGTTGATCCAATTTTTACTCCTTCCGCCGCTTCCGGAATTGTCGATACGGATATTACCAATTGGAATACCGCTTTTGGTTGGGGTAATCATGCCGCTGTTGGTTATTTGCAAGCAAGTAATAATTTATCTGATGTCGGTAATGCAACAGTGGCCCGAGCTAATATTGGAGCTCAAACTCAAGACGCATATTTGGACGATATTGCAGCTCTTACCGCCACTCAAGGAGATATTTTATTTTTTGATGGGAGTAATTGGGATGGTTTAAACGCAGGGACTGATGGCGAATATCTAAAAACCAATGGAGCCGCTAGTGACCCGGAATGGGGTACTCCTTCTAGCTGGCACGGATCAACTAATCGTATTAAGCTGCTTCCGACAGATTTTATTTCTGATTCAGTGGCATTTCATTTATACATGGATGATCAAGGTAGATATATAAATTTGCCGGATAACGCAAATGCAGTAGCTAATATTTCTATACCGATTGGCTATCAAGCTACTGAAATTTATATTGATGCCGCCAACACTCGTTCGGTAAATATATATGCAAATTCAATAAATAATGCTAGCAGTACCAACTTAGGTACTGGCAATACCAATTCATTAATTAATATTACGGACTTAAATTCTAATAATAGCAATTATCTTTCTATCTGGGTCGATGCTGTAACTTTATCCGGGGATCAAATTAACGGCGGATATGTTACTATTCAACCGATTCCATAATTATAATTATAGATAATCACAAAAAGCAGGGACTAATTTTTCTGCTTTTTTGTTATAACTTAACAAAATTCTTTTTTCTAAGGCGGGCAGGCTATTCTTTAGCCGGTAGGATTATATTAAATTTAATCCCTGAGCTCGGTCGAAGGGTTAAATTTTCGCTCTCGCATTTTTATTTTGATATCTAAAATAATTTAGTAAAACTATATTATGGCCTGAGCGCAGTCGAAGGCTAGACAAAATTTAACTTTTTATAAACTTAGGGAATAAAATTTCATTCTTTATTTTCTCCGATTGGTAAAAAATCTTGACAAAAATAAACAAAAGGTTTATATTGCAATGAACCTGGAAATAACAGGAGGGACCAAAATGGACGAGCAAGATTTCGATTGGGCGAAAAGATATTTGGAATCCCTGGGGTATGTGGTTAGGGAAAATTATGCCACAGCCAAGCTATCAGTGTTGCAAAACGCTGATCTAGCGGATACCGCGATCATGAAGGCCAATGGCGATGTGCTAGTTACCTATCAGGTGCGATTGCCAAGCGGGGCAAGGATCATTCTCCGGCCTCCGCAGATTGTGGAATTGGCTCTCACCTGTTATAAAAAAAATACCGGCGACGGCATTCTTTCGTAATACAAATGTTCTTTATTCTATAAGCTCCGGCCATTGTGGAGCTTTTTTTATTGCTAAAGAAAAAAGCAGGAATAAAGCCTGCTTAATAATGTGAATAATGTGTCTAGCTGGCGAGGCGCGTTAAGTAAATGGCGTAGCGGGTACAATCAATGCAGCCACAGAGATGATGCGCGATTTGGGAATTATAATAATCGTTGCTGGTTCTGGTTCCCGCCGTTAGCAGTTGCAAGCGCTTTCTTACCTCATCGCAGTCAATCCAAAAAAACATGCGTCCCTCCTAAGGAGCAAATGTATTTGCACTCTAGCAAAATAAAAATAAATGTCAATGTTAATTAACAAAAGTAATATTAAAAAATTAACCTTATTTATCAGGATTATTTTTACGAATAAAAATAAAATAAAATTTATAAATTATTGAATTGTTCAATATCTAAACTGTGGACTACTTGGCTAGCTAACAATGTATATATTTATTATAATAAAGTATCTTTATCAAAATAATAATTTAAAATTAAAACAAATGAAAAACATCTGGAAAAAACTATGGATAGCGCCGGTATTTATGTTGGCGCTTATTGCGGGACTATTTTTAACCACCGACAGGGCTAATGCTTCATTAGATTATGGCACGCCGACATCTTTTGCGACTAATACTGGTAGTACCTATGATATTTGCAGATTAGATGATAATCATGTCGCGGTGGCATATAAAGATCATGGCGGTGCTGGAGATGGCAAGATTAAAATCGGAACTATTTCCGGAGATGGCATATCGTGGAGTGCAGATGCACAATTTTCTTCAAGCGTAGTTGAGAGTGTGAGCATCGAATGTCTATCAAGCAGCAAATTTGTAGTAGCATATGATGATCAAACTATTCAACTAGGATATGCAAAAGTGGGTACGGTAACAGCTGGTTGGACGGTGGACGGTGCTGGCTGGGGTGCTGCTACTCAATTTTTCGAAGATGACGGAGCATTTTATGTTAATATATCTGCGCTACTTTCTACTAAAATTGTAATTTCCTACGGGTATGGCTCCAGCGAGCAATATGGAACAGCCATAGTTGGTTCAATTGATGGCACGGGAATTACCTTTGGAGGATCAAATAATTATGTCACTGGTAGTGAATATAGCGATGTAGCTGCTTTGTCTTCAGATAAATTTGTTATAGCTTATAGCGATACCAATACTCAAAAGGCGACAGCCATCGTAGGAAATGTTTCAGGTAATGAAATTACTTCTTTTGGTTTACCTAAAATAATTGATAATCAGAATGCATCAGCTTGGACATCAATAGTTAAATTAACAAGCACTAGTTTTGCTGTTACTTATCAGCCTTATTACGGTTCTATTAACAAGGGGTTGGCGGTAGTTGGCTCTGTTTTAGGAACAGATACATTAAATTTTGGCAACCCTTCAATAATCTCCAATGGGACTAATGGTGCTACGGAACCTTCGGCAGGAATATTAAATACAAATACTATTATTGCGTCATATGCCGATGACGATAATTCTAGTTATGGAACGAGTAAAGTAGGCACTATTAGTGGGAATGGCATAATTTGGGGAAATAGTGAAATTTTTGATTCAACCAGCATAGATACTGTAAAAGTAGTTAATTTGGGAGCAGACAAATTTGTTACTATTTATAGAAACCAAAGTACCGGTTTGTGTTATGGAGCAGTTGGTATTTATACAACTCAAACTTTAAACTTAGGAAATATTCAAACAGTGGTTATTGACTCAGTCCATAATTATATAGCGGCTTTATCGGTTAATAGTGGAACCAGCATTGATATTCATTGGCAAGGTCCGGGCGGAGTTACTCCTATTCCAAATGTTAGGACGGGAACTAATCTTGCTTTAATGCGCGGGGCGGGTGTAGTGCAAGATCCGCTGGATTCCACTCGTATTTATTTTGGTTATACCAAGACATCTTCTCCAACAGAAGCCCATGTGGTGCATTATGATTTGGATGGCGAGGCTTTGATTTCAGATACTACCGTAGCCAGTAATGTGAATTTTAATGCCGCTTTTGCGCGCGAAACATATTCCGATAAGCCGATTATATTTTATGCGATTGGCAGTACCGGATACATATATCGCGATAGCACAAGTTCAGCTATAACCAATGCCGCGGTTTATGACGCGCCGCTGGCAGTAGCTTATGATGGGACTACTAATATTTATGTTGCTTATCAAGACTCTTCTGATCTTGATTTAAAAACCGGATCTTTCGCGGCGGCTGGCAGCGCTGCAATTACGCCCGTTACCATTGAAGCCATGGATGCCGCTACCATTGATATTGAAGCGGCCGGTGTCAGAAATTCCGCTCTTGAGGTGGTTTATCAAACCAATGCTTTGGCGGTAAAGTCAGCTACCTATAATGGCAGCGCTTATACGGCCACAACTCTGGAAACACTTGCTAATACTACCGATATTTCCGCCGTGGAGTTAGCTGATGATACCAAGGCGGTTGCGGTTTATTATGATGGTACCAGCCTAGTCAGGCAGGAAATTACTCAAGCAACCGGCGCAAGCACTAAAACCGTTATTCAAACCGGAGATATTATTAGTCCGACGGTCAGCCTAAGCAGCTTGGATGTTGAAACCTATACTTGGGGAGTGGAAGGCACCACAACTGACGATTTTTTTGCGATGTCCGAAGGCGAGACTGTTCCCGAGCAGCTAAACGAGCAGGACGAAGGTCCGACTGTTCCCGAACTTCCTACCAATATCATCTGGAAGGTTATTATCGCTTTGATGTCCATGGGCGCGGTGATTACCATTGCGGCGGTATTAAGGAAAAGGGGAGTGAAATCAGTTAAGGCTAAGACTAAGGCTTCCGGAAGCAAAAAAGCGGTTAAAACCGTACGAACAAGAAAAACCAGAGCAAAAAGTAGAAAGAAATAGAGCAATGATTACGCAGACCTGCCCAAGGCAGGCAAGTTAAACAGATTCCAAAACACTTCGCTATCGGCGGGGTGTTTTTTTGTAGAGACAATTCGTGAATTGTCTTTACGCAAATAAAAAATCCACGCTTGTTTAATTTTTGGAGAAGGAAGAAAGTACGGCAAATTTTTAACCTGTCATTTTTAGATTAATAAGTTTATTTTTCTTGGAAAAAAATTAAAAAAGGTAGCGTAGATTTTTCAGCACCCCTCTGTTCCGATATGCATCGGAACACCTCCCTCCTCCAAAGGCGGACAGGCTCATCTGAGGGGAGGAGGAATGCGTAAGAAATATTTTCTGATTGCAGTCGAAGGCTAGGCATAATTTAATCCCCAATTTTTCGAAGGGTAAAATAATAAAAAAACAAGAAAAAGCACTTTGTGGATAAATATCTTTTTAAAATAGCTTATTTGTGCTATAATTATCTAATAAAAAAGAAATTACTCTTTTTTAGCATTTGGTAATCTCGCGGTCGACTTACCAACCAGATCTTATTAAAAAAAATTAATTAACTAAAAAATAATGAAAAAACTAATTATTGCATTATTTGCCTTCGCGGCAATGTTTGCAGTTGCGGGTAGTGTTAGTGCAACTGAGATTTCAGACGAAGCTATTATAGATAGTGATACGGATATATATGATGCCACTAACGCCTATATCGTTTCCGCAGTTTTAACAGATGCCGGCAATATTGATCTTATTGTTAAGGATGCGACCACAACAGTTTACGAAAGCGTGGAAACTGATGTAGATAGTTTGGTTGGAATTACATATCAGAGTACTGATTATGCGTGGTATGCCTATATTGATGCTACGAATGATTTACATGTTGTAAACTATAAAATTCTAGGTCCATCAGTAGCTCCAAGAGAAATATCAGATGTTGTTGCGAATAGTGATGCATTGGACGCAGTAATGTCAGACAGTATTGATTCGGCGGGATATCCGGTTTTCCTTGCGAATTCTTCAGAAGGTCCAAGCCAGTTAAATTTAATTAGCAATGTATCTGACGCATGGGGTTATGATGTAATAGAATATTCAGATACAACATCAGTACATGATGTCTATTTGACCGGTGGCGATCAAATTGCTTATACGGTATACTTTATGGATTCATTAGATGATGTATATTCAACAGGTTTTAATTATTCCACGGATACTGCTACATATGACTCAGTTGTAGTTGATAATACTTTAACTTCTAACATTTCCGGCATCGTTGCGATTGGCATGGATAATGGCAGAGTTACTAGCGTTTATCAGACCGGAACCGCTGAAGGCAATATTTTTAAAGAAGCTGATTTCGATGGTTCGGTTTATGATGTTGATCAATTAACAAATGTTGGTACGGTTGCAGCTGCTATGAAATTTGATGCTATAACTAATGCGGCTAATACCGCACAGGTAATGGTTACTATTGTTGATCAAGATACTAACTATTTGGAACAGGATATCAGTTTGAAATCAGACGGTTCGGCGGTTTCAACTACAAATATTACTAATTCTGACACCGATTATATTAACTCGATTGTTTATGCCGGATTTAATTCCATCAACCAGTCAGTTCTTACCTACTCAACTGGTGATATTTCTATTCTAGACGGACTATATTCAACTATTAATGCCGGAGCTCCAACTCCGCTTTATCAAGAGCAAGAAGAGGGCGAGTCTATTCCTGAACTTCCTTCCAATTCCTTATGGAAAGTATTAATCGCAGTTTTGGCTCTAGGCTTAGTAGTCGGTATTGCCGCTTTCATGAAGAAGAAAAAGAAATAAGCAATGATTGAACAGACCTGCCCAAGGCAGGCAAGTTAAACAGATTCTAAAACACCTCGCTTCCGGCGGGGTGTTTTTTGTAGAGACAATTCGTGAATTGTCTTTACGTGAATAAAAAATCCACGCGAGTTGTCTCTATGTAAATAAAAAATCCACGCAAGGTGGATTATTAAAGAGCGATTAAAGCGATCTTTTCTGGATCAAAGGGCAATTCTAGGTTGTCAGGCCCTTGGATCGACTTGACGCTTATTTGGACAATGCAGTCGGGGCAATCCGGGTCGGGATCCGGGCTATATAATTTCATGAAAGAATCCATACATTTGAGCACCAAATTAAGATGCCAAACGTCGGTAATGCGGCGCGCGTCGTCGCAAATGAAGCGATGAGTGGCCAGGGGGACGCGGGTAAAAACCGGCCGGGTGAGGCGCTCGGAATGTTCCAATAACCAAATAAAACAGCGTTTGGAAAATTGGTCTATAACGCTAAATTTATTGATAATTTCGTATAAAGCGTGCATTTGATAAAGCTTAACGGGGTTATAAACCATTATTGGCTGGGTGATATTTAGGCTGATTTTTTTATCGCGCGGCATGATATCCTCCCGGTTTTTTAAGGGGCATTATATTAAGATAGCATAAAAATATTATAAGTAAATATACGTAAATTTGGCGGTGCAATGGAGGCGTGTTATAATATAAAAAAGCAATGAGGGATAGGGAGAGTGATTAGTATTTTATAGAATGAAGAAAGTAGGGCAGAATATTATTGTGTTTTCGGAAAAAATAAATAAAAAATAAGATACAAGGAACAAGGATACAAGAGACAAACAAATTTCAAATTACAAATCATTTTTTCCCACGTCATTGCGAGCGAAGCGAAGCAATCCCATGTTTATTTATTACATTATTTAATGGAAGAAAAATTATATATTGTTTATATAATGACTAATAACAATAATAAAGTTTTATATACGGGAGTAAGCAGTAATTTAGCAAAAAGAATATTTGAACATAAAAATAAATTTATAAAAAGAAGTTTTACCGCAAGATATAATATTGACAAGTTGGTTTATTATGAAGCTTTTTCTGATCCTTATAATGCAATTACCAGAGAGAAACAGATAAAAGCCGGTTCAAGGAAAAACAAAATGAAGTTAATTAATTCATTTAATCCGGATTGGAAAGATTTATTTGAAGATATTGTATAAGACGAGATTGCTTCACTCCCTCTGGTCGTTCGCAATGACGTTCTATATTTACGCCATTACGAGTCCCAACGTTACGTCGGGACGAAACAATCCCATGTAATTTTATAACAACGTGAAGATAGATTATTGCCTGAGCGAAGTCGAAGGCTATGTAAAATTTAACCCTTCGACAGGTTCAGAGATTAAATTTTTATCGTTTGGCGATTAAATTAGGATAATGAAATTTCTGCCTTCGGCGGGCAGGCCCTCCTTCGGCGGACAGGCTTTGTCGCTGCGCTCTTCGCGATGACGAAATATTTATTAAAAATTTAAATAACCAAAACAAAATGAAAAAAACAATCATAATTACAACACTTCTATTGGGGATGTTTTTTTGTTGGGAATCAGTAATCGCTTCTGAAACGAACCTTCTCCAGCCTGCTTCAGATATTATTTATAATGAAAATTTAATCGTTAATGGTTATGGCAAATTTGCGTCTGTTAGAATCGGAGAGGAGGGTATTGGCGGCGTTACTTATTTTAATGGCACAATTATAAATATTGGAGAAGCCGTGCCGGTTACTTTCGGCGATGATGTGCGGATTGACGGAGAGATATGGAGGGGTGTATCAAAGGGAACATCAGACGGGATGCCTTTAAAAATTTCTGATACGGCAATACCTACAACCACCAATGTTAACGATTTAGGATCAGCCACTAATCGCTGGAAAAAAATATATGCTAAAGACGGTGATTTCGGCGGGAATTTATATATCGCCGATACTTTGACAGTGAATGCGGTTGAGGGGTTGGATGATACTGATATTCCCAATGATATTACAGTTAGCAAATATCTGCCTTTGTCCGGCGGGACATTGAGCGGAGAATTGAAATCTCCGGAATTTTCCTATAATAGCGCCAAAACTTTTTATCAGGGCATTAATGGATTCGCGTGCACGGGAGTTAATATCGATTATATGGATAATTTTGTTTGTCGCGGGGGAAGCGCTGCGACTATAATGAGGGCTCACTGGAATCTTGATTTGTCCGACGGCGCAGAAATTAAAAAAATAACTGCGATATTTTATGATAATGATCCAGCAAAACATATTTCTTGCAGCTTGTTGCGGCATAATTATGATTTGAGCTATTCGCAGATGGCCTCCGTAACCACCCAGCCGCTAAGTCCATCAACCAGCGCACAGCCGGTATCTACCAGTACGATTACTTATCCTGTTATAGATTATGAAAATCACAATTATCGCATTTCGTGTTCAAGCAGCGGTACGATCCCAAGCAATTTAGGAGTTGAATCTTTCAAAATAGAATATTCAAAAAGCTCTCCGGACTAACATTGATATAATAAAAAGGCCGGCGATATTCACCGGTCTTTTTTAATTAAACTTATTTTTTTATATTACAGCGGCCTTAATGTCCCCGCCCAGACCTGCCAAGCCAGCAGTGATTTACCGACTAAACTTAACAGAATATACATTGCTTCGCCGAATTGATAGTTCTTCCATGGTCCGATTTTCTTGTATTGCAAAATCATATTAACGGCAAAAGTATTAAAGAATAAGAAAATTGTGAAGAAAATATAGTAAACAAAAGTGGGCGGCTTGGCGTCTCCGCTACCGGCGCCTGCCAGGAATAAACCGATGCAAACCCAGGGGATCAGGCCGGCGAAACAGCCAAAATAGTAGGCAATCCAGTTGGTTTTTTTAGTGTACATATTGATCAGTTCCATCAGCCAGCCGAAGAAAATCATGCAGGCGTTAAGGCCGAAGATCAAAATTAGGCTAGCTACGTCGTAGATTCCCACTAGCATGGCGATAACTACGATCATAATGGAAGAGCTTAGGGAATATTCCATCCAGCGGGCAAAATTGACTCCTTTTTTTAAATTTTCTACGTACCAGTCATAAATACCGGGCAGAGTCAGCAAGAAATGAGCCAGTGAAGATAAAAACAAGAAGGCGGCGATAATCGGTCCGATTTGGAGCTCATATAGTTTTTCTATTACCGGAGCGAGCTTTAAAGTGGTGGCGTTAAATTGGATAAAAGCTGAATTGATCGGCAGCTTAAAATCGTTGCTGATGATCAACATGATAATTCCTTGCATCAGATGCAAAAAGCCCATGATTAAGTTAAAAATTCTGAATCTTTCGTAATTGTGCTGTGTTTTGCGCTTGATCGTCCTCGTTGGTTTTTTGGTTTGAGTCTTAGTTTTCATTTTTGTTATTTATTTTTTCAAAAATTTAATACAATGAATATAACATATTTTTAATACTTCGGCAAAATCATTTGGTATTTTAAAAAGCAGTTTATTCCGTTAAAATTAACTTTGGTATTTTAAGTTGAGAAGAAAAAAAGCACAGAGTATTTTAGTAGGTTTGACTAAATGAGCAAAGCGCCTGTCTGCCACAAGGAAGGTACTCTTATCAAGGGGAGGAAATAAAAGTTAATATTTATAATAAAGTGTAATATTTTAAAGCTTAAGACGTTTTAGTAGATAGAAGCTTCTAAAATAGCACTTTAAATTTAAAGGGTAAAAACTTGAGCGATTATTTAGACAAAAATGAAGAGCAGGAGCTGGTGATCAAGGCGCAAAACGATTACAGCGCTTTTGATAAGCTTTATGAATATTATATGCCCCGCATTTACGGCTATCTTTTGAGCAGGGTGCAAAATAAAGAAGAAGCGCAGGATTTAACATCGCAGACTTTTGAAAAAGCGGTGCTGGGCCTGCAAGATTTTGAAGCGCGGGACAATATCCGCTTTTCCGCTTGGCTGTATCGTATCGCCATTAATAATTTAACTGATTATTACCGCCGAATGGGCAAAAGAAAAAATGTTGATCTCTTAAATTACGAACATCAGCTAGTGGATGGAAAAAGCGATCAAGCGGAAGACTATGCTCGTAAAGACGAAATCGCCAAAAATTTGGAAAAAATGCCGGAGGAAAGCAGGCAAATTTTAGAACTTAAATTTTTTCAAGATTTGGGCAATGAAGAAATTTCGGAAATACTGGGTATCGGCTATAATCATCTGGGAGTGAAAATATTTCGCGCGCTCAAGAAATTAAAGGAGATTATTAAGGAAAATGAATAAAAAAGAGATTAAAAATTTAATAGAGGCGATAGATAATCCTGAAATCAAGGCCGGCGGCGGCCAAGCGCAAGAATTATTTGCCGTTGCTGAAAATTTAAAGCAAGCACGAAAAAATTATTTACCCGACGAAAATTTTAAAGCGCAATTAGGAGACAAGCTTTATAAAAATTATTTAACACAAAGAAAGGAAAAAAATATGCAAATAATAGAGCAGCCTGTCAAAAAAACCGCCTGGTGGAAAAACTGGAAAGTAATGGTACCGGCGACTCTGGTTCTTTTGCTGGCTATTTTTACTTCAGTTTGGTTTATGGGAAAGCCCGGCGAAGATACTGATCGCAAGGTGGCATCGGGCGCGAGCGCGCTTTTGAGCTTTAAACAAGGCGAGGTGCAATACCAAGACGGCGATAGCGAGTGGATTGCAGCTGAAACCGATATGCTGTTGAAGGAAGGTATGCGCGTTAGAACAGACAGCAAGTCCAAAGCGATCATTGATTTTACCGATGGCAGTATTGCCCGCGTGGATGAAGCGAGTGAAATGGAAATTGGCGCTTTGACCGATACTAAAGTAACGCTTAATCAGTTGGCCGGAACCAGTTATCATCGCGTCAAAGAAGGCACCAGTTATCAGGTAGCAGCCGGCGATAGCGTCGTAACGGCGCGAGGCACCGCATTCGGCGTTGAGGGAACAAAAGACATATCAGTGCCGGTGCTGGATAGCCAAGTTTCTATTGAATTAAAGCAGGAAAATACGGTAGTAACTTCCAAAACCGTCGCTGCAGGCAAAGAGGGAATCGTAGATACCGCCCAAGAAAAAATTGAAATAAAGGATTTGTCTGAAGAAAAATTGGCTAAAGATTGGTACTTGTGGAACATTGAAAAAGATCAGGACAAGGACTATGCCGTCTATGAAAAAAAATCTACCGAAGGGCCAATGCTTAAAGTAACCGAACCCTTAAGCGGTACGGAAGTTAAGAATTCTAATCTGGTATTGAAAGGAGTAACCGATCCGGAAGCGATAGTCACGGTTAATGGTGCGGAAGTAGAAAATAAAGATGGCAGTTTTGAAAAAGCGCTTACTTTGAGCGAGGGCGATAATACTATTAAAGTTAAAGCGGTAAATAAGGATGGCAATGAGACTATTTTGGAAGTTAAAGTTAAATATACCAAGGAAGATGAAGCCGATGAAGGTGATAAACAGGAAGAAACATCAGCCGATAGTTTATCACTAAGCGTGGTTGCCAAGTCTGACGGCGTGCATTTATCTTGGGTTAAATTTAATGGCGAATTAACTTATTACAAAGTCGTTCGTTCAGAAACCAATCCTAATCTAAAATATCCCGACGATGGATATATTAAAGTGATTACCGATATCAATACTACCGCCATGGTTGATGCGGATGCTAAGGGAGGTCAGGCATATTATTACCGAGTCTGTGCGGTCAATACCGCCAAAGAAGTAATTTGCGGCAATGTTGCGCAGGTGACAGCTCAAGTAAAAGAAGAAGAGGCTGTTAGCGCTTCGGTAACGGCTTCAGCCCAAGCTACGGCGAATGGAGTGAATATCTTTTGGGATGCTACCGGCGACGCGCCTAAAGCATTTGCGCTTTTGGTTTCCGAATCAGCTAATCCCAGCTTCCCCGGAGCAACTTATGTTCAAAAAGTGACGCCTGATACCAGAAGCTATACTTGGAGCGGTCTTCCTAATAAGCCCTTGCATATCAGAGTAGGAGCTTACGATGGCAGCAGCGTATCTGCTTATAGCAATGATGTGGCGGTTACTCCGATCGATGAAAATACTCTCCCAGCGGCTTCAGCTTTATCCGCGCAAGTAAAAGCGGACGGAGTATATCTAAGCTGGACTAAAAATAATGACCTTGATTTTATCTATTATAAAGTGGTAAGATCGCAAACCAACCCGGCACCGACTTATCCTGCCGACGGCTATATCAAAGCAGCATCGCGGGACGAGTTAAGCTATGTTGATACCGAGGTCAAGGCAACTTCAACCGGGACCTATTATTACAGCGTGTGTACCGTGGATCAAGCCAAACAGGTAACTCGCAGCAATGTGATAAAGGTAGTAGACGGCGTGATTCAGTAAATAAACAATTTTGGATAAAAAGCCCGTAATTATAAGCGGGCTTTTTTTATTTTATATAAAACCGGATTTGTTAATTAATACGCGATTATTTTATGAGCTAAATTATTAGGTTATTTCCAATTAAAAAAGAGGCCATAATTGGACCTCTTTAACTTTTTTGCCGATTTTTATGAATTAAGATAGTCAAAAGAACGATCAACATCGCTGCCAGGTAAGAAAATAAAAACATCGTGGGCTTATCAATGCGGGTATAAATATTTAGCGCCATGAATGCCATCAAGCTGCCAATAACCCAAAACAGGCAAAGTTCGTTATTGATTCTAAAAAGAGTCAAAGGTGCAAAGATAATCCAGATAATTTTATGTTTCATGGTCAGATTATAAAAACTATCTGTGTCTGCGTCCGTTTCTTTATTTTCCACAATTTTCCTCCCTGAATTTCTCTTTGTTATAATATTAATGGAAATAAAAAGCAAGGCGATATTTAATTTACAGGCAGCGAAAGAAAATATAGTATTTAGCGTATATATAAGTAAAGCGCATTATGTCCGATATTTTTAACTGTGATAAGAAAACTGACGAAGAACTAATCGCACTGACGTTGAAGAATCAGGATTATTTTGTATGTATTATGCAAAGATATCAGGATAAGCTGCTTAAATATATTCAAAGGATAAGCAATGTCAGTTGGCAGGAGAGCGAGGATATCTTGCAGGAAGTTTTTATTAAAACTTATCGTAACTTGAACGATTTTGACAGCCGGTATAAATTTTCAACCTGGATTTACCGTATTACTCGCAATGAAACTATTAGTAATTTTAGAAAAAGCCATGCTAAGTCCAAAGGATTAGTTTTGGACATTGATGACGAAATATTTGAAAGGCTGGCCGCCGATTTGGATATTGAAAAAAATCTTAAGGCCAAAGAAGCGCGAGAAGCAATTAAAAGCGTTATAAGTCGGCTCAATAAAAAATATCGGGAAGTTATTATGTTGAGATTTTTTGAGGATAAGAATTATCAGGAAATTTCTTTTATTTTAAAAAAGCCGGCTGGCACTATTGCTACTTGGCTTAACCGCGCTAAAGAAAAACTGCGGGACGAATTGAAGCAGGAAAATATTAATTTATAAATATGGATAAAAAAGATTTAAGCAGTCAGATTCTAGAGGATATCAGGGAGAAAAAAATCAAGCCTCGGCCCAAGTGGCATTTTACTGTGAAAAATGTATTATTCGCCGGTTTTGTCGCACTTTTACTGGCTTTTGGCAGCATTGCATTTTCCATTCTGCTTTTTTTGCTGATTAATAATGATTGGGATTTGCGCCGCCGGGTCGCGCCGGGATTGCTGGCATTTTTATTTTCTACATTTCCTTATATTTGGCTGATCCTGTTTATACTGTTTATTTTAATATCTTATTTTATATTCAGAAAAATCAAGGGCGGTTATCGCTTTAAATTTTCTTTGGTGATAATTTTAGGCGCTATCGCTGTTCTGGTGGCAGGATCAATATTGTATAAGGCGGGTTTGGCTAAAACATTGGATTTGGCTTTTCGCCGCGGCCTACCTCAATATCAGCAAATAATTGAACGCCGCAACAATATTTGGCTACAGCCGGAACAGGGAATATTAATAGGTAAGGTGATAGAATTTAAAAACTCCGATCAGGTGGTAATAATTGATCCGAAGGAAAATAAATGGATTGTGGATATTTCTAAAGTTACTATTGAGGAAAAAAATATTATCAAAGAGGGTTGGCCGGTTAAAATCATCGGCGAAATAATTAAAAATGATAATTTTGGCGCGCGCAGTGTTCGTTTTGCGCCCCGGGGATTCTATTATAAGCAAATGAACATTCAGATTTTGGATAGCTCGCAGCAGAAAATTGAAAGAAATATTATCGAAATGCGTATTATATAGCGAAAGGCGCCAATTGATAAATAAATAACAATAAATATGAGAAAAAAATTATTTAAAGTCGGAATCGCAGTAGTCGGACTGGTGGTGACTACCGCCATCGTAGCTGGTGTCAGTTATGCCCAAAATAACGGAGAGAAAGGCGAGGGTAAATTTAATGCCAAGAATCAGGAAATACTGGGTACGATTGAAAGCAATGATTTTGCTGGCTGGAAGCAAACGATGCAAAATAGAGGAGTAGACGAAAATTTATTGACCGAGGAAAATTTTAACAAAATGGCCGAAGCTCATCGCTTAATGCAGGCGGGAAAATTTGAAGAAGCAAGGCAAATTAAAGAGAGTATGGGTGAATTGGGATTAGGACGAAAGGGAATAATGCAGGGTAAAAACAGTGATCCGGAAAAAAGAGAAGCGGTAATGGCTGCACTGGAAAATAAAGATTATCAGGCTTGGAGAGAAGCGGTCGGTGATGAAAGGGCTGATCAAGTTACTGCAGAAGAATTTCCCAGACTGATTGAGGCTCATGGATTAATGCAACAAGGCCAAGAGAAGTTCAAGCAGGCCAGAAATATCAAACAAGAGATTGGATTAAAAGCGGGAGCTAATCGTATGATGCGCCACAACTGGTAAAAAAAGATAGTTTATTAAATCGTTTGTCAAAAAGAACTCGCCGCAGGGCGGGTTCTTTTAATATCTTTACATTAAAAAAATTTAAGGTATAATGCTCTCATCACAAAATGCTCATTGAAAGGAGGGGTCTTGTATGGTCTCATCCGCAGAAATTGATCAAGCGGTTCTTTTTATTTTTATCTGTTTATTGCTGGTATGCGGTTTGGTAATGGCTTATTTGATTTATTGCCATGATCGCTTAAGTAAAAAACAAGTTGTTGCCAGATGTGGGCACTTAACCAGTATTCGGGGAAAGATTTTATTTGAAGGAGAAGATATTCAGATTGATCTTTCACAGGCGGGGAATATTCCCGATAAATGTCTTAATTGCTTAAAGCGAGAAACGCTGGGGGACTAGTTTTTTTAAACAGACTTAGAGTCTGTTTTTAATTTAAAAAAAAGAACTTAAATTTCTAAGTTCTTTCTATCTGTGCTTAAGATTTTCCAATGCTTTAATAATAGGATCCATTATTTCAGGCTTGGTGCCATAAAGATCGCATCCTTCGGCTACCAGTTCTTGATTGATATCTTCATCAGCGGAAATGGCTATCATGGTGCCGGAAAATAAGGGCCGAAATTCTGTTACCAGCGGCACCGTATCTCTCTCGACCATAAGATTGCCGTCAATAATTATTAGTTTAAGATCAGCTTGATGTTGATAAAATAATTTTTGCGCTTCCGTTGGGGTAAAAGCAGAAACCGGTTCAAACTTTTTTCGATGAAATAGTCTAATCAAGGTATTCTGAACTTGAGGATTATCTTCAATTATTAGCACATTTTTTGGCATTGTCCCTCCTCGCTAAAAAGTTCATAGAGTAACTATTATAGGTATAATAATAAACAATGTCAATGATAAAGTAGATTGTTTGTAAAAAAATTCAATTTACTGGTATTTATTCAATTGTAGCATTATTTAATTATTTTTGTTAAAATATAATCAAATATTTAAATCAAATGGTATCAATAGAAGAATTAATTTCTCTCAAGGGAAAGAGATCATTAATTACCGGCGCTGCCAGCGGGATTGGCCGAGCGATGGCCGAGCGATTCGCAGAAGCGGGTTCCGATTTAATTTTAATTGATATTCAAGACGAAAAATTACATCAAGTTCGTTCTGAATTAAACAGATATGGCGTTAAGATTAAAATATTCAAAGTTGATTTGTCCCGCAAGCCGCAAATAGATAGATTATGGATAAAAATAAAAAATAATTTACCCGACATTTTAGTTAATAATGCCGGAATTTATCCTTTTAGAGAATTTGTTGATATCGATGAGAAGCATTATCAAAAAGTGATGGATATTAATTTAAATTCGGTGTTTTGGATGTGCCAGAACATGATTAAATTAAGGGGCAAGGCGGGCGGTACCATTGTGAATGTCGGTTCTATTGAAGCCCTACTCCCTTTCAAAAAAGATCTGGCGCATTACAGCTCTAGCAAGGCGGGTGTAATCGCTTTGACTAGGGCATTAGCGAATGAACACGGAAGGAAGAAATATAAAATCAATGTGTTATTGCCGGGCGGAATTATTACCGAAGGTACCAAGGGGGCGGCAAAATTAATCTTTAAATTTAAAAAAGGGCTATTGGACTCCGCGTTAAAATTTAAGGGGCGGATCTCTTTGGGAAGGCTGGGAGAGCCGGATGAAGTGGCCAAGATGGCGCTGGTTATGGCCTCTGATTTATCCAGTTATATGTCTGGCGCGATTGTCGCAGTGGACGGAGGGTTTTTATCAGCGTAATCTCATGGCCTGCATTATATAAAATATAAATTTTTAAGAGTTCAATTTATTTAATATACAAAAGCTATGATCATCACTACAGTCAACAAATTACCAGGCGAAGAGATCGTTGATATAATCGGTATTGTTTCCGGCAATACGGTAAGAACTCGCTGGATCGGTCGGGATATTGCAGCTGGATTAAAAACCATTATTGGCGGAGAAATAAAGGGCTATACCGATATGATTACTCAAGCCAGAAAAGACGCCATGAAAATAATGGAAGAAAAGGCCAAACAAAAGGGAGCCGATGCGATTATTGGGGTAAGATATTCTACGACGAGCGTAATGGGAGGGGCGGCGGAAATATTAGTTTATGGTACTGCAGTTAAATTAAAATAATTATAAAAAAATGCTTATTTGGATAATTTTAGCCACTGCCTTTATAAGTTCGCTAGCTTTAGTCGGCATTTTTGGTTTATATTTTAGTGATAAATTTTTAAGAAAAATTATATTAGCGCTGGTGGGCTTGTCGGCCGGAGTAATGCTGGGCGGAGCACTGCTTCATCTGATTCCCGAAGCTCTTGAAGCTTCAGAAAGTAAAAATATTTTTCTTTTTGTTTTATTCGGTTTTATTGTTTTCTTTCTTTTGGAAAAGATTTTACACTGGCGTCATTGTCACAAAGGAGTTTGTCCGATACATACTTTTGGTTATACCAATATCGTGGGAGATGGAGTACATAACTTTATTGATGGATTGATTATTGCCGCCAGCTTTTCTGTCGATTTTAAATTGGGCTTATTGACAACTTTGGCGGTTGCCTTGCATGAATTACCGCAGGAAATTGGCGATTTTGGCGTGTTGATTCACGCCGGCTTTACCAAAAGGAAGTCCCTACTGCTTAATTTCCTGGCAGCGGTTACTGTTATTTTTGGCGGGGTAATCGGATTTTTCCTTCTGGACCATATTGATGCCGCCAAAATATTTTTATTGCCTTTTGCGGCCGGTGGATTTTTATACATAGCCGCCGCAGACTTGATTCCGGAAATTGGCAAAGAAACCAAATTGAGTAAATCATTACAAGCCTTTCTAATATTTCTGTTGGGAATATTTTTAATGTATTTATTTAAATATTTGGGAGAATAAAAAAATACGAAAGGGGGTGAAAATATAATGAAAAAAGCATTAGGAACAATCGCAGTATTTTTTGGTATTTTTGCTTTTGTTGCGCTGGCTTCTGCTTCTACAGGGGATGTATTGCAGCCTGCTTCTAGCGTTATTTATGATGAAAATCTAATTGTAAATGGAACGGGAATTTTTGATTCAATCAAAGTGGGCAAACAGGGAGTCGGTGGCGTAACCTTTTTTAATGGAACGATTATTAATGAAACTACCGATGAAAATGATAAACCGGTTCCGGTTACCATTGGAGATGATGTTAGAATTGATGGCATGATCTGGCGGGGAGCCACATCGGGTCCTGGTGACAGTATGCCAATAAAATTGAATGATGATGTAAGCGTTTATGGTAATTTAACCGTAACTGGCAGTACAACTTTGAATTCTGATTTAACGGTAAGCGGTAAAACTATTGTCAATGAACTAACCGGACCGAATGGAGTAGGACTACCTGTAGCTTATGGTATTTGTGATGATGATGGATCAACGCTGGGTGGAACTAGTAATGTTGTGTGTTCATGGAATGCCGGGACCCATAGATACGAAATTGCCATTGAGGGCATTGATTATTATTATTCTGACTATGTCACCATAGTCACGCCAATTGATGATGATTGTTTGCCCAGCGTGGGTAGTATGATGGGAAAACTTTTGGTGTATATAGAAGATCCGATATCCAGCGATACAAAACAATGTGGATTTAATTTTGTAACCTTTTAAGCTGGACAGTTGTAATATAAAAAAGCGGGGATAAAAATGTCTCGCTTTTTTATTTTTTTAAATTTTGCTATAATAAAAAAAATATAAATAACAAAAAACAAATGAAAAATAATAGCAGAGCGTGGATTGCGGCAATATTTATCGCCGTCGGGTTTATTTTTTTGATTGATCAATTGGGCTTTTTGGCTCCTCTGGGCTTAACCGCTGATTGGTTTTTTGGAATTTTGTGGCCGCTTTTAATTTTAGCTTTAGGAATACTATTGCTTTATCGCCGCAGTTTTATTTGGGGAATTATTTTATCTTTTTTGGGGATTGGATTGGTGATTTCTACCGTTTTCGATTGGAGCTTTTGGGGCGTTTTTTGGCCGCTAATTATTATTGTGATCGGATTTATCATTCTTTTTCGTAACCAGGAAGACGAAACAAGTAAGAATAAAATTGAAAAAAGCAAAGCGGATAATATTCAAGTGGAAGCGGTCGGCGGCATAGATGAAATTGTAATATTTTCCGGAAAGAATAAGCGCATCGATTCAAAAAATTTTAAAGGAGGGAAGGCTACTAGCATTTTTGGGGGGATGAAAATTGATTTGAGGGATATTCAATTGTCTACCAATGGCGCCATAATGGATGTTGCTAGTGTTTTTGGCAGTATAAAAATATATGTGCCAAAAAATATCAGGATAGAAAGCAGCGGAACTCCAATCATGGGTAGCTGGGAAAATAAATTCAAATCAGAATCCAAGGTGAAAAATAAAGTTTTAAAAATTACCGGCGCTGCCATCTTTGGTTCGGTAGAAATAATTAACTAAAAATATGCCAGAAGCAAAAATAAAATTAAAAAATGAAGATCGGACAATGCGATATGAAATTAATCCAATAAATTTAGGCACTGTGTTTTTTGGCGTTTCTGTGATTTTTATCGGTTTATACTATTTGGCTAGAAATTTGGATCTTGTTCCGCAAGATTTACAAATATCATTATGGCAATTGTGGCCGGTATTAATTATTATTGCGGGGCTGTCATTTTTAAAGCTTAGAAGCTGGATAACGATTTTTTTGGGCATTGTGACGGTTGTAGCTCTCATTGGTTTGATCGGAGCATTTATTATCTGGGGGCAATATAACGCCAATTGGGACGTGGAGGAATCTCCGATTGATATTTCTTTGGAAGCAGATGCGAAAAAAGGTCAGTTGGATCTGGATTTTGGCGCAGGTAATATTAAAATTAAAGGCGGTTCAGACGAGTTTGCGGTCGGATCTTTAAAATCAAATATTTTAGCTTTGCAGCCAGAATCTAATTTGTCTGAAGATGTACAAAGGGTAAAATTAAATTTTGATTCACGTAAGATTCTATATACGGGCAGGCATCAAAATGATCTTAATTTAAGCTTGAATAATAATATTCCCATGGCATTATATATTGATAGCGGAGCTGCAAATATGGACTTTGATCTGTCGAATGTTTTTGCAGAAATTGTGGATATTAATACCGGCGCATCTGATTTGGATCTAACCATGGGAGATAAAATCAAGCATGCTAAGCTAAATATTGATGCCGGAGCCAGTTCAGTCGATATCTCTGTTCCTCGGACTGTTGGCGTTGATTTAAATATTGATGCTGGCGTTACTTCAAAACAAATTGATAATTTTGAAGAGGTGCAAGATAATACTTATCGATCCTGGGATTATCAAAATATGGAAAAATTTTTGAGTATAGATTTAGATTTAGGCGTATCGGATTTAAAAATCAATTGGAAATAATTTAGATTGTAAGATGAAAATATTAAAATTTGGAGCAGTGTGGTGCCCGGAATGTTTAATTATGAAGCCGCGCTTTGAAAAAATTGAACAAGAGCTGCCCTGGCTGCAAACAGAATATTACGAGATTGATGAAGAAAAAAATCTACAAATTGTGGATAAGTATCAAGTCAAGAATCCGCCGGTATTTGTATTTTTAGATGTAAATGGAGAGGAATTTATGAGGCTGGAAGGAGAAATTGATCGTAAGGAGTTAACTGAAATAATCATTAATAATAAGGACAAGTGATTTTATGATAAAAAATTCTATTAAAGCGTTTTTTTTAGTCTTAATATTTTTATTATCAGTTTTTTTTATAATTAATTCTAGCGGTGCTGCTTCTGCAGGTGAAGTAAATATTTATTTTTTTTGGGCAGAGGGCTGTCCTCATTGTGAAAAAGAAAATGAATTTTTTGATCGTTACGAAGCGGAAAATCCGCAAGTTGCAGTTCAGCGATTTGAAGTCAATCGCAATCGAGAAAATTCCAAATTATTAACAGCGCTGGGAAAAGAATTGAATATTGATATTACCGGCGTGCCGGTAACCATTGTTAATAACAAAGTCGTTTATGGCTATATGGATGATGCTACTACCGGCGCAAAAATTATTGATTTAATAAATTTATGCGAAGAAGAAAATTGTCCGGATCCGGCTGGAGATATTATTAAAAGAGAACAAGAAAATGGCAATTTAACTATTGAGGAAAGCGATGCTCCTACTACCAAACTTGATATTGATAAAGACAATAACTTAATTGAAAAAGAACTTCCGGAAAATATTAAGCTGCCCTTTTTCGGGGAAATTAAAACTGAAAATTTTTCTTTGCCTATTTTAACCATTATTATCGGCGGGCTGGATGGATTTAATCCCTGTGCAATGTGGGTGTTATTATTTCTAATAAGCCTGCTCCTCGGGATGAAAAACAAGAAAAGAATGTGGATTTTAGGCATTACATTTATATTAACTTCCGGCATATCTTATTTTCTTTTTATGTCTGCTTGGCTGAACTTGTTCTTATTTATCGGATTTATTGTTTGGGTGCGCTATATCGTGGGATTAATAGCGGCCGGAAGCGGAATTTATCATTTGCGTGAATATTGGCTTAATCGCAAAGGATGTAAAACCATCATGGGCAGTGAGGGCAGAAAAAAAATATTTGATCGGCTTAAAGCGATTTCTTCCAATCAAAGGTTTATAGTTGCCTTGGGCGGGATTATTTTAATCGCTTTTGCTGTCAATTTGGTTGAATTGGTTTGTTCTGCCGGGCTGCCGGCCATTTATACTAGTGTGTTATCTTTATCTGATATTCCAAGCTGGCAATACTATATGTATATTGCGTTCTATATTTTGATCTTTATGCTGGATGACTTAATTATATTTTTTATTGCCATGATTACTTTGCGGGCGGTAGGTATCAGCCGCAAGTATTCAAGGTATTCTAGTCTAATCGGCGGCATTATTATTTTAATTTTAGGAATTTTACTGATATTTAAACCGGGTTGGTTAATGTTTGGATAAATATTTAAGCTCCATGTTGAAATTTTATAAATATTTGGTTTATTGAACCGTTAATAAATGATTTATTTATTGTTAGTTATTGCAATTTGTTTATTCTTTTTGGCTTTATTTTTAATATATTTTTGTTATTTTAAAATCCTAGCTTCTATCAAGGGTGCGCCATATGCCGGAACGAAAATGGCTAAAGTTAGGGCAATGATCAAAATTGCCAAGATAAAAAGTTCTGATAAAATCGTTGACTTGGGCTCGGGGGATGGAAGAATTTTAATCGAAGCAGCCGAAAAACATGCCGGTAATAAATTTGCTGGTTTTGAAATCAATCCATTTTTATATTTAAAATCAAAACGGAAAATTAAAAAATTCGGTTTAGAAAATCGTATAGAAATTACAAAGCGAGATTATTTTAAAGAAAATTTGAGCGAATTTACTATTATATTTTTATTTTTAATTCCGTATCAGATGGATCGTCTGGAAAAAAAATTGAAAAAAGAAATCAAGGCGGGCGCCAAAGTAATATCTTACGGTTACGAATTTAATAATTGGGAATATAGTTTAAAAAAAGAAAATATTTATCTTTATGCAAAATAAATTGAAATATTTCTAATTATACATATAATAATCAAGAGCGGTACCTTAGTATAAAATTAATATAATTAACTCGTATGAAGGATTTTATTAATAAAATAGTCAATTTCAAAGGAACCTTTGATAAGAGATTAGAGGCTTATTTTGAGGTCAAAAAGAAGGAAGCGGCGGTTATCAGTCCGGAATATACGGATTTAGTCCAATATTTGTCTGAATATATATTGGCGGGCGGTAAAAGAATTCGTCCGTTTCTAGCGTATATGGGATACAAAGTTAGCGGAGGCAATAATAATGAAAAAATCATGCGCTTGGGGATGGCACTGGAAATATTTCATAGTTTTGCTTTGATTCATGATGATATAATTGATTTTTCCAATTTAAGAAGAAATAAACCCACTTTTCACATTATGTTGCAGGAATGGCACCAGAGTAAAAATTGGCGAGGTAGCAGCAGTGATTTCGGTTTAGGCTTAGCGGTTTTGGCGGGTGATATTCTCAGCACCTGGTCCAATGAATTGGTTTTTAATTTAAATAACCGCCGAGTATTTAAGCTATATCAGGAAATGAAGAACGAAATAATGATCGGACAAGCGGAAGATATTTTTTTGAGTGAAGTTAAAAATATTTCAGATAAAGATCGCATTGTTAGTGTTATGATGAGGAAAACATCCGATTATACCGCGCAAAAGCCGCTAATATTGGGCGCTACCTTAGCGGGAGCTCGAAATAGCCAGCAGGAATTTTATAAAAATTTATCGGTGCCATTAGGATTGGCTTTCCAATTAAAAGACGATGTATTGGGAATGTTCGGCAAGAGGCGAGAGATTGGTAAGCCAACCGATTCTGATATTAAAGAGGGAAAAATTACACTATTGATATATTACGCGCTGAAGTCAGGAAAAATATCACGTGATTATCTTCTAAAACTTTTAGGAAATAAAAAAGTGACCAGAGAGCAGATTGTTGAGTTCAAAAACATAATAAAACGTTCAGGCGCCCTGCAGCGAGTTGACAGCGAAATTGATAAATATATTGGAAAGGCCAAAAGAGTTGTTAGGCTGTCAAAAATATTAAATGTCTATGATAAAAAAGTTTTTATTGGTTTAGCTAACTTTCTGGAAAAAAGAAAATATTAATTAATATGAGCAAATACGGTAAATATATTATTGGGGTGCTTTTGGGGGTTGTGTTAATTGTTGCGGTTTGGCAGATAGTATTAAGTCGAAATGGGGACGATAAGCCTTCTTTAGCCTACCCGGAAAATATCCAGGAAAAGGTAGATATTTTTTCACATCTGGATCAAGAGGTATATTTTTCGAATGATATGGCGCAGCTGGAAATTAAGATAAGCAGTAATTCGGATTCTGGAAAATTAATGGTGTTGATTGAAGGAATGAAAAATGATTTTGGGGTAAATTATTTTAACGAAAAAAAAATAATAAAACTTAGTAAAGATGCCGAAGAGACAATTAAAATTGAAAAGCAGCTGCCCCAATGTTCATCTTGCTCCGGCTTTTTTGAGGGTAAATATGAAATTCAGGCGTCTGTGCTTAGAGGAAGCTATGTTTTAGCAAAAGATATCATTGGCTTTACGCTCAAACCATAAGAAAAAAATATATTATTTATTTCGGATATTTACAAAATTTCCAATATTATTTCTTTATTTAGGCTATTATTTAGCCTATTTATTTTTAATTGATATTCTGTGGATTCAAATCTCCTATTTATTGCGCAGTATCGGATAAGTTTAATGGAACCATGGCACGCATAAGTTTAATTGAGAGATGAAATTAGGGCAATATTTTGAGGGAATTTCCGACGGAACATTAATTTTTGCGATAATATTTAATTTTTGATAAATGCCTGTATAATGTTAGTGGAAAAGGAATATGTATAAAAAATATTTATTTTTAATATTAGCGGGATTTATGCTATTAATGCCCATACAGGCATCGGTTTTAGCTTTTTCCGCGCCCACCAAAGATAATATTGGCCTCAATGTGCATTGGACTTTGGGAGGATTTGGTCAGGATAATCTTTATAATAAGCGCTTAGATGAAAGTAAAACCAAGTGGGCCAGAGAGCATTTTTATACCGAAGTGTTTTATGGAGATAATCAAGCCTGGGTTTATCGCTATGAGGATATTTTAAAAAAATATAAGAATAACGGGATCAAGGTGGTAGGAATGCTGGCTTATGGATCAGAACATGGAAATTTTGCCAGTCCCGATCCCAAAAAATGGGAAGGGTTTGTTGACTATATGGTGAGGCGTTATGGCAAATATGTTGATGTTTGGGAGGTCTGGAATGAGCCCGATTCTTTTACTTATTTAAAGCCCAATACGGTGGATAATTATTTGCCGATTTTAGAAATTGCGTATGATCGGATTAAAAAGCTAAATCCCAACGATAAAGTTTTGGCGGCCGGGCTGGCCTCTCCAAATGTTTATTTTGCGCAAGAGTTATTTAAAAGAACTAAAAAATTTGATGCGCTATCTTTTCATATATATTATTGCGGTTATCGTCGAGATCAGGGAAATTACGATAAACTGATTAATGATCTCACTAATTTAAAATCTGTGATTAATAACAATAATGGCGGAAAGGCTTGGGTTACGGAAATGGGATGTTCTACCGGCGAGCGAGATATCAATGAAGAATTTCAAAAAAAATATCTAGATGAAGCAACGCGTATCGTAATGGATAGCGGTTTTGTCGAAAGAATATTTATATATAACATTAGAAATTACGATTATATAAATGATTATGAAAATAATTTTGGATTATTACATAAGGATATGAGTTCGCGCGAGGCATGGAATTGGTATAAAAAAGTGCCGATTGGGCCTTATAATCAAGAAAGGTTAAGTCTGGAAATGGAATCCGAAAAAGCATTGGAACTAAAGAGGCGCCTGGAATATTACTTTGGCAAAGGATTAATTCCTGCCGGCGCCAAACATTGGCCAAAATTTGTAAGTGCGTATATTTACGGAGGATATTCCGTAAAAGCGATTGCCCAGGCGATTCGCTACGGAGGTAAAACCGTTCATACGGAAATTCCCCAATATCTTTGGAAAGATCGGCCGGAATATATAGAATTTATCGATAAAGACTGGACCGGGGGAGTAATTGTTTTCGCCTATAATAAACCCAGAATTTTGATAACCGAAGAAGCTCAAAAAGCAAATGAATTAAAGACCAGCCTGCAGGAAAATTATAATTATCAAACATTAAAAATAAATTCTGAAAATTGGGGAACATTGGTGAAGGCCTATGTCTATGGCGGTTATCCGGTAGAGGTGATATCTCGGGCATACATATGCAATGGCGCAATCCATTTTGAAATTCCCTTTGAACAATGGCAGTATCGGGCAGAATATAAAGATTGTTTGCACTAAAATGCTAAAATATAAAAAATGAAAAAACTTATACCAATTTCCCTTTTTATTTTATTTTTTTCTCTTGGGGTATTTTATTTTGATGCGCAAAATGTAAAATCACAAGAAGACCAAAATTTTAATGTTGATTATTTTGTTATTACCGACCAAAAAGATCAGATTATTGAAGAGCTGCCAAGTTTAAATGGAAAATTAAAGTCAAGCTATACTCATGAAATTATTGAGATTGGCATCAGTGACGAAAAATTTAATTTATTGAAAAATAAAGTTAAGATTAATTTTTATTCCAAGAGTGTTATTGATATCAATCAGGTAAGACCATACGGCCAGGCGGCTGAAAATTCCGCTAAAATATGGAATTATGCTTTAACCGACGTTAATCAAATTCCCAGCAATGAACCTGGCCCCATCGGCGGAGATTTATTATTTCAAAATTTTGGAGAAATAGGGGGGCCGGAAGATGCTCCCGGAGAGGCAGACGGCGGAGGGTTTTATGATACTTCAGAATTTATGTTGGGGAAAATATCTATCGCCGCATTTTTGGTGGAAAGTGATGGCAGCTTAGACAAGTCGATAGAAAATTGGGAAAGCGGTCGGGAAGAACAAGTTTACGGGGAAATAAAAATGGGCGCTAAGTGGTGGCAGGACATGGGAGGAAATTTAGCCGATTTGTCTTTTACTTATCATTTTATTAATGGTCGCACAGATAGCCGTGCGAAAACTAAATATGAGCCCATTATCAGAGATTCCTGGACTAAAAGCGGAGGGCAAGATTTGTGGATTAATGAAATTATGAATAAAATGGGATATTCAAATGGCGACTATTTTGATCAGGTGAGAGCGTATTTGAACGATTTAATTAAAAAGGATAATTCGGATTGGGCATTTGCGGTTTTTATAGTTGATAGCAAGAATGACGGGGATGGCCGCTTTAAGGACGGTAAATTTGCCTATTCATATTATGGCGGACCCTTTATGGTTATGACATATGATAATAATGGCTACGGAATCGGTAATATGGATTCTGTTTTTGCGCATGAAATAGGTCATACTTTTTTTGCTTTAGATCAATATTATTCTGCCTATCAGCCCTGTGATCGTTCCGTGGGGTATTTAAATATTCAAAATCAGAATAGCGAATATAATCCCAGCGGCGGATCTTGCGCTAGCAATCATCCAAGCTTAATGAGAGGTGGAGTCGCACCCTTCGTTAATAGACAGATTGATTATTACGCCAAGGGGCAAATCGGATGGCGTGATAGCGATCAGGATAATATTCCTGATTTACTCGATACTTATCCTAATACTATAATTAGATCAAGCGGCAGTTCCAGCGATACGACTCCCACTATTTATGGTTCGGCGGAAGTGTATCAACTGGAGAATCTCAATCCTTATTATAGCACTAGTAGAAGCGGCCTATCTTATGATATGACTATTGATGAAATCAGCACCGTTCAATATCGTGTGGACGGTGGGTCTTGGCAGGGAGCCGAGGCGGTTGATGGGAAGTTTAATCAGTCGCGGGAGGATTTCAAATTTACTACAGCTGTTTTATCAAAAGGAATCCATAAAATTGAAACCAGAGCAAAAAATAGCGTAGGTAATTGGGAGAATAGTCCCGCTATTTTAAATTTTTTAATTGGTAATACTAGGATAGTTACCGGCGCCGGGTTTTCCGGAGGTCCGCAGATCAGGCAGTTTAATCCCCTGGGAGATCTTCAGCATCCCGGTTTTTTCGCTTATCAAGAATATGTACGCAATGGAGTAAAAGTAGCGGCTGGCGATGTTGATGGTAATGGCAAAGATGAGATCATCGCGGGAACTGGAGATGGCAGTGGTCCTCATATTAGAATTTTCAAGGCAGACGGCAGTGTGCAGTCGCCGGGGTTTTTCGCTTATCAAGAATCTTTTCGGGGCGGGGTTAATGTTGCAGTCGGAGACTTGGATGGCGACGGCATTGACGAAATTATAGCCGGTGCCGGAGTAGGCGGCGGCCCGCATATACGAGTTTTTGACAAAGATGGCAATCCTAAATTAACTGCCGGTTTTTTTGCTTTTGATCCGGGTTTTCGCGGAGGAGTAACAGTTGCAGCAGGCGATCTTAATGGCGACGGCATAGATGAAATAATTGCTGGCGCAGGAACGGGAGGCGGTCCTCATGTGAGAATGTTTAAAGGCGACGGAAGTTTGCTTCCTTATTCATTTTTTGCTTTTCATCCCGAGTCTAGAACTGGAGTGGATGTGGCGGCTGGAGATTTTGATGGCGATGGCAGGGATGATGTAGCGGTGTCTCAACTTGCCAATGGCGAAGCTTGGACAAAAATATATCAATACAACGAAGAACAAACTATTTTAGGAGAGTTTCGAGCTTATCCGGAAGGCGTGGAAACCGGAGCTAATATAGAAGCATTTGATATTGATTTTGACGGTAAGGCTGAATTAATTACCGGTCCGGGAATGGGCGGCGGCCCGCAAATTAGGATTTTTGAGAAAGACGGGACGCAAATTTATAACAATTTCTTTGCGTATGACGAAAATTTTCGCGGCGGAGCTTATGTAGCCGTGGGGAATTTTTAAAAATCAAAAAATTGTTAATTAGGCGAAAAACATTTTTTTATTTGACTAAATTTGAATTATTTGAAATTATTGTTTAAAGCATAATGTTCTTTGACAAAGGAGGGACAAAATAATGAATAGCAGACATCCCTTTAGTGGATTTAGTAAATTGACATCGCGGCGCGATCGTTTAGTAAGATTGACATCAATGGGCGCTATTACGCCCGCTCATGCTGAAATGTTACGCCGAGATCAAATTTCCGTTGAATGGGGAGAGAAAGCAATTGAGAATTGTTTGGGATATTTCCAAATCCCTTTAGGAATTGTGTGTTTACCAATTAATGGCACCGACCGCTACATACCTTATGCGACCGAAGAAACATCAGTGGTAGCGGCAGCTAATCGAGCCGGCAGTGTTTTTCGAAAGCATAATGGGTACATTGAAACCCAATCAATTGGCAGTCACGAATCAGTCGGACAGATTTTGATAATCGTTCCTCCAGAAAAGATTCAGCAATTTGAGGCTTATTTGGATAGTCATAAGCTGGATTTGATCGCTATGGCGAATTTGGACATTGCTCAAGCGGATGTTGAGCGTGGCGGCGGAGTAAAATCAATTGAGGTGAAAAATTATTTGCATCGTATTGATGATGAAAACACCGGTGTCGTATTGCATGTGGCGGCTGATACGGTTGACGCAATGGGCGCAAATAAAGTAGTTTCAATTTGCGAGTTTTTGGGAGCGCGTATCGCCAGTGATACCGGATACGAAATGATTATGGGTATTCTTACCAATTACACTCTCAAAATGGTGGAGTGTAAAATCAGATTAAAAACATATGATCAGATGATGGGCCGTAGAATAGAAATTGCATCGCGCTTTGCAGAACAAAATTTGTTTAGAGCGGTGACTCATAATAAGGGTATGGCGAATTCATTGATTGCGATAGCTACTGCTACCGGCAATGATACTCGGGCTGTGATGGGATTGATCAATACTTACGCGCTTGAATCTAAAGAGCTGGCGATTTCTAAATGGAGAATGTCTGAAGGCGATTTGATTGGAGTATTTAAGGCTCCGATCGATATCGGAATCATTGGTGGAGCAATTATGCATCCGATAGCGACAATTTCGCTGGAAATTATGAAGGTAAAAACAGCGCGGGAACTGAGAGAGGTGATGGGAGCTGCGGCGTTGGCGCAAAATTATGCCGCAATTTCAGCCTTGGTAGATCCCAATAAGCGTTTTACCGAAGGACATATGAGACTACATGCTACCAATTTTGCCCTTTTGGTGGGAGCATCTGAAGAAGAGTTTCCCCAAGTAGTGAAGGGCTTGATTCAGATTTTGGGAAAAAAGAAATCAATTTCGGAAGATGATGCTCGTAAGGTTTTAGACAAAATTAGAAATGGAACATTATAAAAAATTCATCCGAGGATCTACCCTCGGATTTTTTATTGATATAATCTTAAAATTTTAAATAATATCTTGAATCCTTAAATATTGGAAGGACGAGGTGTTTAAGCCGGACGACAGAGTTAGAATAAATCCTGATAAAAACTACATTGATTGCGTTTTTCAGGTTGTTAGTGCGGGAGAATAAATCAGGTGTAATTGCGAGGTTAGAGGAGGTTGGAAGCATAATATTGATTGCAATAAAGTTATGTTAAATGGATTTGGGCCACAATATTAGACTACCATTGAAATACCAAATGGAAGAGAAACCGTAATTTCATCCTATCGACTGGCGCTTGAACAAAAAAATATTATAATTTGATCTTTATTAAAAATACCTCTGTTTTCGTAGAGGTATAATATTTTTAAATTTTAATATTATCTTTTGATTCTGATTAGTCCGGAACAGGGAATAATTTCAACTCCTTTTTTCTCAAGCTCGTCTAAAAATAAATTCATGCCAAGAGAATCTGAAGCCATATGTCCCGCGATAATAACATTGAGATGATTTTTTTCCGCCTCTTGTTTATATTCTTCCGACATATGCATACCAATAATAGTACCAATTCCGAGCTCTGATAATCTTTTATAAATATCTTTTGATCCAGCGGTACCGCCAGTTACTTCAGTCAAAGCAAACTTACCGCACCGATTTTCCGCTGAACCGGCGAATAAAACCGGGCCGGCGTTAATTTTTTTAGCCTCTTGATATTCCGGTATTTCATCTAAAATATTAAGAATATCAGAAACATAATTTGGTTTTGCTTTATTGAGTTTATCATTAATAAATTTAGATACCAAATTATCGGCTATGGTATGAGTGCACATAATGGGAATATTCAGAATTTTAGCGGCATCAACTGATTTATTATGATTGACCGGGGATACTGACCGTGATACTTCGCTCATCCTTATTTTCATTAATCCCTCGGCAATGTTTATTGGAATGCCCAGCTGTTCCAATAAATCAACTTGAAGCTCCATAACATCATCCAGTTTGGCGAGAGCTTTTCCCAGCGGGTGGTGGCTTACTATTAAGTCTATTTTTTTACCTTTCTCGGATAAACGGTCAGCCAAAAGCACATCGCCGGAAGTAATATCAATCCCGGTCAAAATTCTCTTAATTTTAGCGTTCATTTTTCCAAATAAAACCCTGGTATCGGAATAGGGGTTGGTTAGCTGCTCTAGGTCAAAATATTTTTTATCTTTAGCGTTTAATCTATTGAACTTAAGCTTTTCTCTTTGCAGTTTTTCATTAATTGCGCCTTTATCTCTTAGGTCGGCCTGTTTGCCTAATTTGATGGCGAGGTCATAGATTTGTTGTATAGTCATAGCTTTTATAAATTAAAAATCCTTCTTCATCTTAAATAAGTAATTATAGGATTACGAAGGATCTTGTTAATAAAATATTATTTTATTTTATCGACGATAATTTTGAAAGTTTTTGGATTATTGACGGCAATTTCAGCCAGGACTTTGCGATCAATTTCAATTTTAGCTTTTTTTAATTTTTCAATAAATCTTGAATAAGAAAGTCCATGCTCTCTAACTGCGGCATTTAATCTAATAATCCAAAGTTTTCTAAACTGGCCCTTTTTAGCCTTTCGATCTCTAAAAGCATATTCCGAAGCCTTTAAATATGCCTGTTTGGCTAGGCGGTATTTTTTACTGCGGCCTAAAAGATAACCCTTGGTTCTTTTCAATATCTTTTTTCTTCTTTTTGAAGCTAAGACTCCGCGTTTTACTCTTGTCATATAATCAAGTTACTATTATTAATTATGAATAAGGTAAGGCTTTTTTAATTTTGCTGATATTTGTTTTGTGAACCTTTTTGTAACCCCTTTTATTTCTGGTATCTTTGCCTCTGTCTCGAGCATTAAAATGATCTTGCGTGGATTTTCGGCGCAAGTATTTTTTAGATCCGGAAATTTTTATTCTTTTCGCTGTGGCTTTATGTGTTTTTAACTTTGGCATAAATATTGATAAATTATCCTTTGTTAATATTTGCTTTTTTATCTTCAGATATTATCATCGCAAGCCCCAGCCTTTCTTTTTGAGGCTTTTGCTCAATAATCACCTCGTGCTTCATTTTTTTAATAAATTCATTCAGTCTTTCTCTGGCTAAATCGCGATGGGCGTTTTCTCTACCTCGCAATACAATTTCAATTCTGACCTTATCGCCTTGCGCCAAGAATTTATCAGCTTGATTAGCTTTAAATTCCAAGTCGTTTTGGCTGATTCTTAAAGAAATTCTTACCCCCTTTACCTCTACTTTCTTCTGGCTTTTCTTCATTTTCCTTTCTTTCTTTTCTTGCTGATACTTGTATTTTCCGTAATCCATTATTTTACATACCGGAGGCCTGATATTAGGGGCTACTTCAACCAGATCGAGCCCCTTGGTTTGGGCTAATCTTCTAGCTTCGTTAGTATCTAAAACCCCAAGCTGAGTACCATCTTCATCGATTACTCTTACTTGAGGAATTCTAATATATTCGTTTATCCTAGTACGATACTTTTTATAATTTTTGTTGTAGTTTGGATTATAAATCTTTTTATTTATTAATTTTCTACTTTATTAGTTTAGTTAAAAAAAACCTATCAGTCAAGGTTTTCCAATTACAGGTAACATTATTTTTGAAAAATTTGGCAAAATCATTATTAATTAACGCCTTCAAATATAATTATGGCTCAATATTTAATAGCAAAAATTTTTTATTTCTAGGCCATTGCTTAATCTGAAATTCTCTTTTTAAAGCAGCGCTTTGATTTTTAAATTTTTCAGTATAAACGTGCTTGAAGGGGAGTCTGGATCTAACATACTTTGACCCGGTGCCATTTCGGTGGCTTGAAAATCTTAATTTTAAATCTTTAGTAATGCCGGTATAGAGCGAATTATCTGAGCATTTTAATATATACAAATAATACATTTAAAAATTTTAAATTTTGGGCATTATAAATTGCTGTAATTATTTCTGATTGTTATGCCACCATCTTCATTTAATCTCATGTATTTTATTGCATAAGTAAATCCCAAAGAGATTGATTATATCAAGTGGAGATGGTGGGAATTGAACCCACGTCTAGAAATTTAAATATAAAATTGTCTACAAACGTAGTCTATTTATTTTGTCAGCCAGATAAGTATAAAATAGACAAAAACTTATAAGGCTTAGGCCGATATGGTTTCGATAAATTCTCGGGCCGGGAGAAAATATCTAGCCTGAAAATATGACACCCGACTCTTCTCCCTCAGGCGGAAAAAGGCGAATGGCAACAGGATTTATGCTGCTGCAATCGGTGAAAGACTCATGCTAGAAGCAAAAGCTTTAACATTGTCTTTTACCTTAGTTAGTAAGTTTGCACTTATAACTTTGCGCAAGGTTTTATGAGGATCGCGCGCCTCAGTTTGCAATAATACATTTTGAAATTTCTATCGAAGCCTGTCATCCCCCTCTCTGGTAATCATCCTCCTCTCCTAGGTAAGGAGGGGAGTCAGAGAGGAGGTGATAATAACTACAATAAAAATTTATTATTAATTTTTTAACGCTCGCCTGATTTTTCTATTAGCTTCTCTTTTTTTGATATCTTCTCGTTTTTCGTACCTTTTTTTGCCGCGAGCCAAACCAATTTCAACTTTAATTTTCGATCTTCTATTATACACCGATAATGGCACTAATGTCAAGCCTTGTTCTTTTTTCTTGCCGATTAGGTAATTTATTTCCTTTTTTTTCAGCAGTAATTTACGGGATCTTTCCGGATCATAACCGGGTTGATCTCCGGCCGGTTTGTAGGGAGAAACGTGAGCATTTATCAGCCAGGCTTCAGGATTTTTTCCGGATGATTTTAAGGTAACGTATGAGCCTTTTAAACTGATATTGCCAGCTCTTATTGATTTAACTTCAGTCCCCGCCAATACTAAACCCGCCTCGATTTTTTCCAGGATTTCATAATCAAATCTCACTTTCTTATTAATTGCATACTTTTTCATATTTAAATAATAGCATAATATCGCAGATAAGCTATAAAATGATAAAAAGTATTGACAAAAAATTAAAAATGTGATAAAGTTATTGCAAGCCTAGAAACCGAAAAGGAGGAAAAAATGAATGAATGGTCAATGTTGGTCCATGTGTACATTTTCGCGATGGTCGCAACTGCCATGATTGCTACGGTCTGCTTGATCATACGCATTGTGAATAGCGGAGGGGTTGAGCGGTACTACGGTGATCGGGGAGTCAGGCGGGGCTATGTCGGATTCTTCGTGGGCAGCATCTTGATGATTATTTTTATGACTTGGGTGCTGACTCCGGCTACGACTGTATACTGCCGCGATGTGTGGCTATACGATCGTGATTGATCTTTGACTTTATTTAACCTTAGTTCTTGTTGATTTTTCGGGACTGCCAACTGGTAGCCCCGATTTTTTTTGACAACAATTTTAAATAATATTATGCTTTAATAAAATAAAGCTAAAAAATGCCAAAGTGGGACAATAAAAAAACCGAAGAACTGTTTAAAACAATTTTAAAAATAAAAAATATTAAAGAAGCTAAAATATTTTTTCGCGATTTGTTAACGGAAAAAGAAATTATTGAGTTTGGCAACCGTTGGAGGGCGGTAACTATGTTGGGGAAAGGGATTTCTTATAAAGTTATTGAAAAAGAAACCGGTTTATCGTCGCGGACTATCGCTAGAATTTCTTGGTGGATGAAAAATGGCAAAGGAGGATATAAATTATTATTAAAAAGAAAAAAATAATGGCCAGAAAAAAAATAATAGAAATATTGAACCAAGCATTAATTTCCCTTAAATATATTGAATTTGTTAAGGATTTAAATATCGATCATCCGGAAAATAAGCAGTACGGAGATTTTTCGACTAATGTGGCGATGCAATTAGCCGGTTTGACAAATAAAAATCCTATGGAAATTGCCGAGTTGATTAAAGCTGATATTGATAAGCAGCCAGCGAGCCGGGATATTTTTTCAAAAGTGAAAGTGGTGCGGCCGGGTTTTATTAATTTTTCTTTAAGCCCAAAATATTTGGCGAAAAGCCTAAATGAAATATTGCAGCAAGCCAATAAATACGGCGAACTAAATATCGGCGAAAAAAAGAAAGTTTTATTGGAGTTTATTTCTGCCAATCCCACCGGACCGCTCACCATTGCTAACGGCAGAGGAGGTTTCGGCGGCGATGTGCTGGCAAATGTTATGAAAAAAGCCGGCTATAAAGTTTCCCGAGAATACTATGTTAATAATGCCGGACTTCAAGTCAAATTGCTGGGTAAATCCATCCAGGCCGCTGCTAAGCTTATTCCCGATTCAGAAGAATTTTATCAAGGCGATTATATAAAAATATTAGCGGAAAAATACCCTCAAAAAATTAGCAAGGATTATTATGCTACCGGCAGAAATTTTGCCCGGATTATTTTAGAAGATGAAATTAAGCCGGCAGTAAAAAAAATGGGAATAATTTTTGATCATTGGTTCAGCGAATATGAGCTGCATCGTTTGGGTGAAATTGATAAAACTTTTGAATTTTTATCCAAGAAAAAACTAATTTATAACAAAGATGGCGCTGTTTGGCTCAAAACATCAAAATTTGGAGACTCTAAGGATCGGGTAATTAGAAAATCTGCCGCCAAGGGCGGTGAACCTACGTATGTCCTGCCTGATATCGCATATCATAAGAATAAATTTAATCGGGGCTATGAAAAACTGATTGATATTATGGGCGCCGATCATCATGGTTATGTTTCTAGACTGAAAATTGGTGTTAAAAGCATTGGTTTAGGTGAGTTGGAAGTAATATTAACGCAATTGGTTAAATTATATAAAGATGGCAAAGAGTTAAAAATGAGCAAGCGGCGAGGCAACTATGAAATAATGAGCGATTTAATTGATGAAGTCGGTTTGGACGTGGTACGTTGGTTTTTCATCATGCGAGATTGGGATTCGCATTTAATTTTTGATATGGATTTGGCTAAAGAAAAATCAGAGCAAAATCCGGTTTATTATGTGCAATACGCACATGCCAGGATTGCTAATATTTTAAAAAAGGCTGATGTTAAAATTAACAAAATTCATTCGGGCGATTATGCGTTTACTGATAAAAATGAGCTTAATCTAATTAGAGAATTAATAAAGTTTCCGGAGATGATTGAAGATATTGCCTTAAGATATGAAGTGCATCGCCTGCCTTATTATGCGGTTGATTTAGCAAAAATGTTTCACGTTTTTTATAATAAATGCCGCGTAATTAGCGCCGATAAAAAATTAAATCAAAACAGAATTGCCTTGGCGGGCGCAACGAAAATTGTCCTGCAAAATATTTTAGAAATAATCGGAGTTAATGCGCCGGAAAAGATGTAGTTTTTACGGAAATTACTTAATTTAATGGCTAAAAATTCAATAGCAGTTTGGAATGTTGAGTATCAGTGTAATTTAAAATGTAAATTTTGTTTTGGGCCGGCAATCAGCGAATCCAAATGTTTAACTACCGCTGCGGCCCGACGAAATATTAATAAGCTGTCTGCGGAGGGATACAGGTCGTTGGTTTTTACCGGCGGGGAGCCTTTACTGCGATCTGATATTATTGAGCTTATCAAATATGCCAAGCAAAAAGGCCTATATACTATTTTACACACAAATGGCGTTTTAGTTACTACTAATTTTATTCGGCAGGCGGCTGATGTCTTAGATCAGATAAACTTACCCTTGGATGGGAATGATGTTAAAACCAACGATGCAATGAGAACCAATGGGCATTTTAATAAAATTATTTCACTCTTGCGGCAGTTGAAAAATAAAGACATTAAGATTATAATTTCAACAGTAGCAACCAGAAAGAATTTAAAAAATATTCCGGGAATGATAAATATTATTCCTGCCTGGATTAGCAAGTGGCGAATATTTCAATTTAATCCTGAGGGAAAATCTAAAAAAACAAGCAGCGAATATAAAATTGATAACGATAAATTTAATAAATTGATTAAAATATTAAACACCGCCCGCCATGGCTATGCTATGCAATTTGTCGGTGCAAAAGATGATTTTTATCAGCGGTATGATTATTATAAATAAATGCGCATAGGAATTGATTGTCGGACAATTTTAGATCCCAAAAGGGGAGAACAAGCCGGGGTAGGACACTACACTTATTTTTTAGTGGAAAATTTACTGAAACTGGATGCTAAAAATCAGTATGTTTTGTTTTTTGATCCTAAGATTGGGGATGCGGGACATTTTAAGCAAAAAAATGTTACCATAAAGTTTTTCCCATTCGTGGATTATAAAAAATATTTACCGGGAGCCTATTCTCATCTCTTGATCGCGGCTTATGTTGATCGAGAAAATATCGATATTTTTCATTCGCCGGCCAGCACAATCCCCTTGGCATATTCAAAAAAAGCGGTAGTTACCATTCATGATCTAGCCATATACCATAATCCGGATTGGTTTCCCAAGGGACAAAAATTTTCTACGCGCGTAGCGGTTCCGCAAACAATCAAAAAAGCCAAAAAAATTATCGCGGTTTCTGAATATACCAAAAAAGATTTAATAAAATATTTTAAAGTCCAGGAAGATAAGGTGGCGGTTATATATAATGGAGTAGAGCCGAAAAAAGATATTGATGATGTTAAGACGGAAGACCGCAAAATAGTCAAAGACAAATATGAGATTAAACAAGATTTTATTTTATTCGTGGGAACGGTACAACCACGTAAAAATATTGAAGGATTAATTAGCGCTTTTGACAGCTTAAGATCCACAAAAATATTTGAAAATTATCAGCTGGTAATTGCGGGTGGAAAAGGCTGGAAATATGAGCCGGTTTATAATTTAGTGAGAGAACTTGCTCTTACCAAAAAAGTGATTTTTACCGATTATGTTACCAAAAAAGATAAGTGGAGCCTACTAAATGCCGCCTCTTTGTTTGTTTTTCCAAGTTTTTATGAAGGCTTCGGTTTGTCAATATTGGAAGCGATGCAACAGGGCACTCCGGTAATAACTTCTAAAGTTACCTCAATGCCGGAAGTTTTAGGGGATGCAGGCATATTAGCAGATCCTTATGATGTAAAAGATATTGCCAAAGCAATAAAAAAAGTTTTAAATAATGATGCGCTTAGAGAAGAATTGATTAATAAGGGTTATCAGCAAGCTAAAAAATTCAGTTGGAAAAAATGCGCCAAAGAAACTTTGCAAGTATATCGAGAAATATTTGAATAATTATTTGTACTTTTAAATCAGAGGAGGGGCGAATGAACATTGTCAGTTATGCAGCATTGGGATTATTGGCAATTTTTTTTATCTTTTCTTGTGTTTATACATTTTTAGGCATTCGAGTAATTACTTGTCCAAATAATAAATGCCGAGCATGGATTATTGTGGGCAAGAATTCGGTGCCGTTTGAATGTGAATGCACCAATTGCAGCCAATCGCTAATTATTTATCCCAATTATTTAGTCAAAATAAAAAAAATTAAGGATGCGATGTGAGCAGGAATTTATTGCCAAGTTGCATTACTCCAATGTTTTTAAGATCGCAGGCATTATGATTAATAGAAACAAAACCATGCATAAAACATGGTTTTTTATATTTTTTAAATGAACAATAAAATAATGAGCAATGTGTTATTCATACTTGTTAAACATATAAAGTATGTTAAAATTATGCTAAATATTTATAAAGCAAATGAAAAAAATGTTTAAAGCAGTTGATCCCAGGCAGGATTTTATTAAGATGGAGCATAAAATTTTGCGTTTTTGGTCAAAAAATAAAATATTTAAAAAATTCCAGTGTAAAAATAAAAATTCCAAGCGGAGCTGGTCTTTTCTTGATGGTCCGATTACCGCGAATAATCCAATGGGAGTGCATCATGCTTGGGGAAGAACGCTCAAGGATGTTTTTCAGAGGTTTAAAAATATGCAGGGATATCAGGAGAGATTTCAAAATGGATTTGACTGCCAGGGGCTTTGGGTGGAAGTGGAAGTGGAAAAGGAATTGGGATTCAAAAATAAAAAAGACATTGAAGAATACGGAGTAGATAAGTTTGTGGAAAAATGCAAGGAAAGAGTTAAGAAATTTTCTGCTATTCAAACCAAACAATCAATCAGGTTGGGCCAATTTATGGATTGGGACAATTCGTATTACACCATGTCCGAGGAGAATAATTATGCGATATGGCATTTTTTAAAACAATGCCATCAGAAAAAATATTTATATAAGGGAAGGGATTCGGTTCCTTGGTGCGCTCGTTGCGGAACGGCGATTTCTCAACATGAAATTCTAACGGAAGAATACAAAGAGATAGTCCATACTGCGGTTTATTTCAAGCTACCGATTATATCCGCGGGATTTGATAATACTTATTTGTTGGTCTGGACGACTACTCCCTGGACCATCCCGGCCAATGTCGCGGTGGCCATGAGCCCGGAATTTGATTATGGTATTTATCAGAATAATAAGACCCAGGAAAAATTTATTGTTTTAAAAAAGCTGGCGGAAAAAATATTTAAAAAGGATTATCAAAACTTTAAGCTGATAAAAGAATTAAAGGGCAAGGAGTTATCCGGCTTAAAATACCAAGCTGCTTTTGATGATTTGGATTTAGTTATAGCGGCCCGACAAGAAAATCCGGATACTTTCCATACCGTTATTATGGCGGAAGATTTAGTAACCGAAGCGGAAGGTACGGGCATGGTGCACATTGCGCCGGGTTGCGGTAAAGAAGATTTTGATTTAAGCAAGGAACAACGGCTTTCTGTGATTGCCGTGATTGACGAAGAAGCCAAATATTTAAAGCGCATGGGAGAATTATCTGGTAAAAATGCCAAAGAAAATCCCAAGCTAATCTTTAATTATTTGAAAGAAAATGCCGGTGGTCGGTTTTTATACAAATTGGAAGATTATAAACATAGATATCCCACTTGCTGGCGCTGTAAAGAAGAATTGGTCTGGCGAGTGGTGGATGAGTGGTATATTTCGATGGATGAATTAAGGCAGCCGATGATGGAAGTTACCAAAAAAATTAATTGGATGCCCAGTTTCGGCAAAGACCAAGAGCTGGATTGGCTGAAAAATATGCATGATTGGCTAATATCCAAAAAAAGATATTGGGGCTTGGCATTGCCGATTTATGAATGTAAAAAGTGCGGACATTTTGAAGTGATGGGATCGCGCGAAGAATTAAAAAAGCGGGCGGTAGCAGGCTGGGATGATTTTGACGGCCATACCCCTCATAAGCCATGGATCGACCAGGTAAAAATTAAATGCGCAAATTGCGGTACGGCCGTTTCCAGAATACCGGACGTTGGCAATCCCTGGCTGGATGCCGGCATTGTGCCATATTCCACCATGGGATATTTCAGAGATAAAATTGTTGATGTTGACGGTAAAGAAAAAACCGGCAAGAAATATTGGCAGAAATGGTTTCCGGCGGATTTGATTTTAGAGTGCTTTCCGGGACAATTTAAAAATTGGTTTTATTCTTTAATTGCCATGAGCACTGTGCTGGAAAATACTAATCCATTCAAGGCTGTTTTGGGACATTCATTGGTTAGGGACGAAAAAGGTGAGGAGATGCATAAATCAAAGGGAAATGCCATCTGGTTTGACGACGCAGCGGAAAAAATGGGAGTGGATGTGATGCGCTATATGTATGCCAGCGCTCATCCTTATAAAAATCTAAATTTTGGTTATGGCCCGGCCGATGCTTATCGCCGTAGAATAATTTTATTATGGAACGTTTATTCATTTTTTATCACGTATGCCAATATCGATAAATTTGATCCCACTAAAAGCAAAATAGATTTTTCTAAGCTTAACAATAAGTTAGATCGATATATTATTTCACTGCTGCATGAAACTATCAAAAATTTTACCGAAATAATTGGATCATATGATGTTTTTACCGCAATGAATTATGTGGAAGAATTTCTAGAAAGCTTGGCCAATTGGTATGTCAGGAGATCAAGGCGGCGTTTTTGGAAATCAAAAAATGACGAAGATAAATTGCAAGCATATCATACTCTTTATGAAGTTTTAATAATATTTATCCGCATGCTGGCTCCGATTATGCCATTTTTGACGGAAGAAATGTATCAAAATTTAGGGCGATTATCTAAAAATGATCTGGAATCCATTCATTTATGTGATTATCCCAAATATGAAAACGCCTTGATTGATCATAAGCTTAACGACCAAATGCGGTCAGTGCTAAAGATTTCAAGTCTGGCTCATGCTGCGCGAGATAAAGCGCAAATTAAAGTAAGGCAACCTTTAAATAAACTTTTTGTGTTTGGTATCACAGAGCTTGATAAAAATTTGAAAAATATTCTTTTGGCGGAGGTAAATGTAAAAGCGGTGGAATTAATCGCGAAAAAAGGTCAAGCCGAAGAATATGCCGACAGCGAAATAAAATTAAATTTTAAGATTTTGGGCGAAAAATATCGAGAAGAAGTTAAAAGTATGCAGAAATTGCTGCGCGCGGAAAAATTTAAATTAAAAGAAGGAATTTTAAATTTAGGAAAATTTGAGTTGGGCGTGGATGAATTTGAAATTGAATATAAAGCCAAAGGCAATTACAGCGTAGAATCAGATAAATATTTTATTGTTGTTTTGGATACGAATATAACCGCCAAATTGAAACAAGAGGGTTTGGCTCGGGATCTGGTGCGATATATTCAGGATTTACGCAAAGAGGCCAATTTTCAGGTAGATGACAGAATTGTAATAAATTATGAATTATTGGATTCCAATGATGATATTGAGGCAGCTATTTTAAATTTCGGCGATTATATCGGTAAAGAAACTTTGGCGGAATCGCTAAACAATATAAAATCAGCCGATAACGATATTGAAAAAAAGATCAGTATTAATAGTAGCCGGATTATTATCGGTTTAAAAAAGAGCTGAAGTTATCAACAGGCGATTTTTACGAATTATAAAAATCTGGTATAATTATTCAGTAAAAAAATAATAAATAAAAAATGATGCAAAACATGAAACCAAAATCTGCGGCGCCAATTAAGGGCAACAGTAAAAGCATTATGTTGCTTGTTGTAACTATCTTAGTGATTGTAGTAGTGATACTATTGGGCGTGATGGTATTCCCAACCATAAAAGACAAGTTCTCTTCCAGCGAAAATGGCATTGATGAGAATGCGTATTATGCGGTGTTTTTATCTAATGGCCAGGTATATTTCGGACACTTATCCAATGTATCCAAGGATTTTCCTGAATTGAATGATATCTACTATCTACAGTTAAATCAGCAACAGCAACAGCAAGAGCAGCAACAAGCCCAAGTGCAACCGGCAGAAGGTGAACAACCTGAATTACAAGATCAATCACAAGAACAGCAACCGGAATTGTCTTTAGTAAAATTAGGCAAGGAACTTCATGGGCCAGAAGACAAAATGGTGCTAAACCAGGAGCATATTCTATTTTATGAGAAGCTGACTGATGATTCCAATGTGGTAAAAGCGATAAAAGAAGATAAAGATAAAGAATAAACAAAAATAAAAACTCTCTCGCGTTCGGGGGAGTTTTTTATTTAGACTGTCTCTATTGATAGTCTAATTTTTATGCTAAAATTATTTATTAATTATAAATTAATTTTATGGCCTTATATCGCGCCAAGGGGATAATTATAAAAAAAATGGATTATGCGGAAGCCGACCGGATTTTAACCATTTTTACCGCGAATATGGGGAAAATTAGAGCGATCGCCAAAGGAGTAAGGCGAACGAGCTCCAAAATGGGAGGGCATTTGGAAATATTTAATGTAGTTGATTTAATGTTGGCGGAAGGAAAAAATTTAGCAACAGTAACATCTGTTAAAACTCTTAATAACTTTACTAATATCTGCGGGAGTTTGTCTAAAACCTGTAAAGGCTATTATTTAATTGAAATTTTGGATAAATTAACTCCCGATGAATATAAAGATACCAGGGTTTTTGATTTATGCGTCCAGACTTTTCAATTATTAAACAAGCCAAGCAGTGAAAATGATTTATCCGAAAATCTGCTAATCCAGGCCAGTAAATTTAAATTGTTAAAATTATTAGGCTTTGCTCCCAGGCTGGATCGCTGCTTAAATTGTAATAGCGAGATAAAAGTGGCGGCCGAATATTATTTCAGCAATGCTTTTAGCGGCGTAGTGTGCGATAAATGCAAAGCTTTTGACAAATCCGCTCTGAAATTAAATTTTGGGCAGTTTAAATTATTACGGGTACTAGGCGGCAATGATTTTAATTTAATCTTGAGGTTGGAGGTAAATATGGCGGATATTAATTATATTAGCGAAATATTAAATAATTATATTAAATTTATTATTGAAAAAGATATTAAATCTTTGCATTTCATGCGCAAGGTAGATCATTTGAAATAAAACGATATTTTATATATAATAACTACAATAATTTAAAATAAATAATTTAAAAAAATGAAAAAGGGCTTGGCTATAGTCATCATTGTCATTGGCCTGATAGTAGTATTGATTATTGGCATTGGTGGATATTTGATCGGCACCTATAACAATATGGTGCAGAAGCAAGAAGACGTAAAAAATAAATGGGCGCAGGTAGAAAATCAATTACAGCGCCGTGCGGATTTGATTCCCAATTTAGTGGAAACCGTTAAGGGCTATGCATCTCAAGAAGAAACCATATTTACCGAAGTGGCTCGTTTAAGATCTTCCTGGAACGATGCTCGAGAATCAGGCAATATTGATGAACAAATTACCGCTGCCAATAGTTTAGAATCCGGGCTTTCCCGACTAATGGTTGTAGTGGAAAGTTATCCGGAGTTAAAATCCGACCAAAGCTTTTTGAAGCTGCAAGATCAATTAGAGGGCACAGAGAATAGAATAGCGGTGGAGCGAAAAAGATACAATGATGATGTTACGGTATTTAATAAGCATGTCAAAACATTTCCCCGCAGCTTGCTGGCTTCAATATTCGGCTTTGATGAATTTAAGTATTTTGAGGTGGAAGATTCGGTTAAAGATGTTCCCCAGGTGCAATTTAATTAAGTTATTTAACGTTGAAAAAAATTATTAAAATATCATTTGCGGTTTTAATATTCACAGCTTGTTTTTCTTTTGTATCTGCGCAGGAAGCCATATATCCTGAAAGGCCGCGGGGCTATGTAAGCGATTTTGCGGAAATTATAGACAATGAAGGCGAATTGGAATTAAAATTGGAAAATTATGAGAAACAAACCGGCAATGAAATTTCCGTAGCCACGATTCAATCGATTGGCGATTCGTCCATTGAAGAATATGCGGTTACTCTATTCACAAAATGGGGAATTGGCAAGCAGGATAAAGATAACGGGATTCTTTTGCTGGTGGCTTTAAATGAAAAAAAAGTGAGAATTGAGGTTGGTTATGGATTAGAGGGGGCGGTGCCGGACAGCGTGGCTGGATCAATAATTAGAAATGAAATTACTCCCGGTTTTTCTCAAGGTGATTATAGCCGAGGGATTGAAAAGGGCGTTGATGCCTTGATCGCCGCTATCGGCAGAGAATATACGGGGGAGGAAGAACCATCAGACAGCAACAGTGGGGTAATTGTATTTTTTGTTATCCTGGCTGTCGTCATTGTCTTTATCATAATAATTTCCCGCTCTTCTAAAAAGGGAGGTAGCGGGAACAGCAATATTAAGCCTCGTTCAAAAAGCTGGCCTCCGAGAAGCAATTCCGGCGGTTTTGGCGGTTTTAGCAGCGGAGGGAGTTCTTCCAGCGGCGGAGGTTCCTTTGGCGGATTCGGCGGCGGTCGGTCGGGCGGCGGAGGTGCATCAGGCAGCTGGTAAAATAAATAATAATAAATATGCAGGAAGAAAAAACCGAAGAAAATAAAATTGAAAATCAAGAACAGGTAATGATTAAAAAAAATAAATTAAGAAAAAAGATTTTGATTATCACCGCAGTTATAGTTTTAATTGGCTTATTGACCGCTTTTTTGCTTTGGCTTTTTCTAATAAAAGAACAGTCTTTCACCGGTGAAAATGTCTATTTTGATATCAGCGGACCGAGCGAATTGACGGCGGGCGAAACGGCAACTTTTGAAATCAAATACACAAATAACGAAAATATTGATCTGGAAAATCTTGAAATCAGTATAATTTATCCCGACGGTTTTATCTTCAAAAGCAGCGATCCTAAATCAAAAAGCTTTAATGACAATAAGTGGGAATTTGATCTTTTGCGGGCGGGTGAAAGCGAGTCAGTTATAATTAAGGGAGATATCTATGGCGAGGTGGGGGCATCGCTTGTCACTGCGGCGAATTTAATTTATAAACCCAGGAATGTCAGCTCAAATTTTAATCAAACAGTTGATTTATCTACTAAAATTAATCCCGTCGATATTGATTTGGAAATAAATATTGCGGATACGGTTCAAAACGACAAAGACTTTGAATATATTATTAAGGCTAAAAACAATACAGATTTTGATGTCAATAATATTAGAATTGAGGCCCTGCTGCCAAATAATTTTGAATTGATCACGGCGGCGCCAAATTATAAATCCAGCTATTATTGGGATTTTCCCAAAATAGTATCCGGTAAAAGCGAGGAAGTTAAGATTACGGGTAAAATTTCAAGCCAAACCGGGGATGAGTTGGAATTTAAAGCCAGATACGGGCTATTTGATGCTCATAACAAATTTTACTTGCAGGGAGAAGAGATTAAAAAAGTAAAAACTGTCGATATTTCCGGAGATTTAAAGCTACTGGTTAACGGCGTAGAGGAAACTTCAAAAAATCCTGGCGATATGCTGGAATATACATTATTTTATAAAAATACCGGTTCGGAAACATTGAAAAATAATATTTTAACCTTGGAACTGGATCATATTGATTTATTAGATACAGGCAGTATTGTGACGGATCAGGGAGATTTAATTGAAAATAAAGCGGTTTGGTCTTTTGAAAAAATAGAGAAATTAAAAAGCATTGAACCGGGCCAAGAAGGGGCTTTTGTTTTCAAGATTAAAATTATTGATCCGATTATAGTGGATAATATTGAAGATGCTAATTTCAACATCAAGGCTAAACCTTTGCATGTGGCCAAAAGAGGAACGGGCGATGAAGAAGTGGTGATTGAAGGCAATGAAATTTCAACCAAAATAAATACCCAGATCACATTAGCGGCGGAAGCCAGATATTATGATTTCCAGGGAAAACAAATCGGTTCCGGACCTTTGCCTCCCAAAGTGGGCGAAAAAACCACCTACCGTATATACATAACTTTAGCTAATCGCACCAATGATGTGGAAAACGGCCGAGTGGAAATTATTTTAGGAGAATTGGCCAAATGGGAGAATAAAATTAGCGTTTCTGTCGGCGATTTAAAATTTGAAGGCGGTAAAGTTATCTGGGAAATTGGAAATATTCCCGCGAATACCGGGCAATTTGCCAATCATATGCAGGCCGAATTTGATTTGTTTATTACTCCGCGGGCGGAAGATGTAGGAAAAACTCCGGATCTGCTTAAAGAGATCAAATTTATCGGCATGGATAGCTATACCAATAACAAAATTGAATTTACCGAAGCCGGCCTTAATACCAGCTTAACGAAAGATTTTTTGGCGGAAGGTAAAGACGAAGTATCCAACTAATATTGTATGTTTAAAATTATTAAAAAAAGTCATAAATACTCGGCTCGCCGGGGGCTATTGAAGACGCTGCACGGGGAGATTAACACTCCGTTTTTTATGCCGATCGCGACCAAGGGCGCGGTGAAGGGCTTAACGCCGCGGGATTTATCGGAATTAAAAGTGCAGATTATATTGGGCAATACTTATCATCTTTTTTTAAAGCCGGGACTGAAGCTTTTGAAAAAATTTAAAGGGTTGCATGAATTCATGAATTGGCCGGGGCCGATTTTGACCGACTCCGGAGGATTCCAGGTTTTTAGCCTCGCCGGAATTAGAAAGCTTAGTGAACAAGGGGTGGAATTCAGATCCCACATTGACGGCGAAAAAATTATGCTGACTCCCGAAGATTCAATCAAGGCCCAGCTGGCTTTCGGTTCGGACATTATTATGGCGCTGGACGAGTGTATTCCTTATCCCAGCGATTACGGTTATGTAAAAGATTCAATCGCTTTGACTGCGCGCTGGGCGCAAAGGTGCAAGCGGGAATTTACCAAGAAAAAAAATAAAAATTTATTATTCGGTATCGTGCAGGGATCGCTATATAAAGATTTAAGGAAAGCAAGCGCGCAATCTTTAGTAAAAATCGGCTTTGACGGTTATGCCATTGGGGGGCTGGCGGTTGGCGAGCCGGAAGAAAAAAAATTTAAAGTTTTGGATTTTACATTGCCACATTTGCCGGAAGAAAAGCCGCGGTATTTGATGGGCGAGGGTACTCCGCGGGGAATATTGGAAGCGGTGAAAAGAGGAGTGGATATGTTTGATTGCGTTATTCCGACCCGAAACGCGCGCCATGGCCTGCTCTATGTTAACTTAAAGCTTTCGGGCTTAAATAAAGTATATTTTGATACGGTAAAGATTAAAAATAATAAATACAAAAACGATAGCCTGCCGCCGGATCCTAAATGTGATTGCTATACCTGTAAAAATCATTCTCGCGCTTATTTGCGGCATTTATTTATGATGGAAGACTATTTGGGACAAAGGTTGGCCACTATCCACAATATCAGATTTTATATGCGTTTGATGGAAAAAATTAGAAAAAATATTTAGGGACTATTTAAAATATATTTTAACAGTAGGGACAACTCGCGAGTTGTCCCTACGCTAATAAAAAAATCAACGCTTGTTTAATTTTTGAAGAATGAAGAAAGTAGGACAGGTTCTCAACCTGCCTTTTTAGATTAATAAGTTTATTTTTCTTTGGAAAAAAATTAAAAAAGTGGTGTAGATCTTTTCAGCACCCCTCTGTCCCGATGTAACATCGGAACACCTCCCCTCATCTGAGAGGAGGAGGATTACGTAAGAAATATTGTCTGAGCCTGCCTGCCCGCCAATGCCAGGCTATGACAGACGGGTCGAAGATTAGACAAAAAAATTATCATTCGATCATGCTAAGGGATTATTTTTTTGTAGGGACAGAACACTGTTCTGTCCCTACGGTAAAGGCATTAAATGTAAATTGAATAATAATCTTATCCACACCTCGCTTTGACAAAGGCAGTCGGGGGGGGGGGTAAACTATATAAAGATTATAAAAATAATAATTAATTAAAAAATAATGAAAAAACTAATCATTGCATTGTTTGCTTTCGCGGCAATGTTTGCCGTGGCGGGCAGTGTGAGCGCAGCAGATTATACATATATGGCTTCTGACGTATCGGGAAATGACACATACACTTGTTTTAATCGTGCTGGAGAGAATAATCCTATTGATTGTATTACTAATGTTTCTGGTACAATTACATTCTATGATAACATCATCAGCCAGCCTTATACACAAGTAAGAGCAGTTCATAAACTTTCGGGTGTCAATAAATTGGCAATATATTATGTAAATAAAAATATTCTTGGAACAATCCCATATATAAGATTGGCAACTTTGGATTTAGATACTTCTATAGTATCGTATGCTCCAACCTTAATTACAGATCGTCCAGCTTGGGCTGTGACAGAATATACTGCTCCAGGAGAGGTTTATCCAAGAATAGTATACATTGATTGTGCATCTGCAGGAACTTCAGGAGCTGTGAGAGTATTAACTATAAAGAATGATGGAACAGGTATTCAGCTAAACTATCTTACTGGAGATATGTTATATAAAGATCCGGGAGTAGTGGCTTGGCAAGATCCTACTAGAGCGTATACATATTTTATAGGGAAGGACTCTGTTACAGGAAATTTTGAATTAGGCTATGATAACCTGACGGGTTTACCTACTAATGTTATTACAATTTCTACTACCGATATGCCAGTCAAAATGGATATAGCAATGCAAGATAGTACCTATAATCTTCCCGTTATAGTTATCCAAGAAACTACAAATAAGGATTTATTACAATTTACAGCTAATTCTGCAACAACATATGCTACTGCAGCTACAGTCAAGTCGTTATCTGATAATGTTGGTGATTTAGAAGCTACCTCTATTTCTACCGGTCCCGCAATAGCATTTTCAAATGCAGATGGAGCTTCAGCGCCTCAGGTTGAATTGATTAAAACGAATGAAACCGGTGCGGTATTGGCTGATATTACTGTAGACCAAAGTTCTGGATCGACCTATGGATTAGTTTCTGTTGATGCAGATTCTTCTAGCCGTGCAGTAGTGATTTATGAAGAGAATGCAGGTGGTAATGATTATTTAAGGCAAGCTGTAAATACTTCTGGAAGTAATTTTACATTTGCACAGCTTGAACCACAAGAAGAGGAAATTATCCCCGAACTGCCCGGCAATACCATCTGGAAAGTTGTAATTGCGGTATTATCTTTAGGTTTGGTAGTGGGCATCGCGGCCTTCTTAAAGAAAAAGAAAAAGAAATAAGCAAGGATTTACAGATTAAACTGATTCAAAATACCTCGTTATTAAGCGGGGTGTTTTTTTATCTAAACATTTAGAGCAATTGAATAATGAATAAAGAATAATGAATAAAGTGGGGCAGAATTTTATCTTGTTTTTGGAAAAAATAAACGAGATACAATATGACAAGAAACAAAAAAAGATACAAGATACAAACAAATAAAATAGGAGGATGAAGAATGAAGAAAGTAGGACAGGTTCTCAACCTGCTTTGTTAGATTAATCAGTTCATTTTTCTTTGGAAAAAATTAAAAAGGTGGCGTAGATCTTTTCAGCACCCCTCTGTTCCGATGTAACATCGGAACACCTCCCCTCATCTGAGGGGAGGAGGACTAGGAAATTTAGTATAACTATTTTATAGTTTGAGCGCAGTTGAAGGCTATGTAAACTTTAACTCTTCTACGGTCCGGGGATTAAATTTTATTATTTAGTTAATTAACTTGGATAAAGAAATAAAATAATAACATTACAAATATTGGCGACAAATCACCTGAATTTACAGTAACGTAAAATTAAATTATTGCCTGAGCCTGTCGAAGGCTATAAAAATTTAACCCTTTGACTAGGTTCAGAGATTAAATTTTTATGATTTTGTCATAGCGTGTTGAGGATAGCAGACAGTGCAAAATGTGTGTGCACATTACCAAAAAAGATTGACAACAAGATAACAATATATTATAGTATTTTGATCGTTCATTGAAAACAACACAAAAGTGGAGCAAAAGATGTCAAAAACTTTATCGGCTGCTGTGCCGCGAGAAATTGCGGGATATAAGATTCTAAACCAAATCGGCGAAGGGGGGATGGCCAGAGTATTTAAGGGCAGAAATGAGCTGGGAGGAATTGCGGCGGTTAAGGTGATTAACCCATATTATCAGCATGATCCCGGCTTCCGTGAGCGTTTTCGTCGAGAAGCGGGAGCTTTGACTCAAGTTGAACATGAAGGTGTAGTGAGAATATTACAATGGGTGGATGAGAACAATACCTTGGCTATGATCATGGAATATTTGAACGGTTTGGCTTTCAACCGGTATCTGGACAATGTTTTTGGCAGAGAAGCAGGCGATAAAGTCGTAAGACCGGATGATTATAAAATTTCAGAGAATCTGCGAATTATGCGAGATGTTGCTGTAGCTATGTCTCATGTTCATCGCAAGGGCGTATGCCATCGCGATTTGAAGCCAGATAATATCATTATTATTAATTCCAGTCGTGGAAATCTGGCTAAAATCATTGATTTTGGCATTTGCCATCCTCAGGGAAGTCCGCGCAAAACCAGGGTTGGGTTAGCGATTGGGACACCGGGTTATATGGCACCGGAGCAGATTATTCCCGGTAAAGAAATTGATAATCGAACCGATATTTATGCCCTGGGGCTGATACTTTTTGAGGCATATACCGGTTTGTCAATTTTCACCGGGCACGCTGAAGAACTTGATGCTCAATATCAATTGATGCGAAACGAAGAATTTGTCATCAGTCGAATTGAGGAAGAAGCTATCCCACCGCATGTGGCACCGATCATCAAAAGGTGCCTAAAATTCAAGATTGAAGAGCGTTATCCTTTTATGGATCAAATTGTGGGGGCGTTGGATTTATCCTTGGAGCAATCGGATCATTATCTGATCGGGCGTGTCAGCCTGCTGACCAAAAAGCGGAATCAATGCGATATTCCGACAGTGGAGAGTGTGGTAGAAGTGGTTGATGGCAATGTTGTAGCACGAGCTTTAGCCGCAGCGGAAAACAAAGCCGACACATTAAAGCAAGCCGAACCACCGAAAGTGATAAAGCAGAGAGATTCGCTTTTTATAGCGCTTTTTCTACTGGTCGCGCTGGCCGTTTCTGCTGTGTTAATTTTAAGTGGGCAAAGGCAAGAAATAAGATTTAACCGGACGGGCATTGGCGGCAACAAACTGCCAAAGACAGTAGATGCTGCCTCAAAGCCCGGGGAAAAAGCTATGCCCGATGCATTCCACAGCGCTCAGATTAGCTGTGTAGAAGCCGCTCCGCAAATCAGAGATAGCCATGCGCAACTGGCTTTGTGCTTAATGCGCCGCGCCTGGATTTTGCACGAACAGGGGCAATATGAACAGGCGTATGATTTGGCACACAAGATTGAAAAAGAATACTGGGTAAATAGAGATTGGAAATTTAGAAAAGAGGTTAAAAAAATTATCAAATCCGTTTTTCGCCTCTTGGGAAAATTGTACCGGTATAAAGCGAGTCGGGCGGAAAAATATAGCGGCGAATGGAATTTTCTGTCTCGCCGCGCCGCTCATTACGAGCAAACCGTACTTAATATGGGCGACTAAATTGAACTTTATAAAGCGATCAAAAGTCGCTTTTTTTATTGATAAAGGTATTTATAAGATAAAAGCATTATGATATAATTTAAAATAATTTTTAATTAATTAAAAATATTATCAATGGCAAGCTTAATGGAAAAAATTGTCGCTTTGTGTAAAAGGCGGGGGTTTGTTTATCCGGCTTCAGACATCTATGGCGGTTTTGCTAATTCTTATGGCTATGGGCCCTATGGAGTAGAGCTTAAAAATAATATTAAAAATCTGTGGTGGAAAACTTTTGTTCATAATCGGGACGATATTATTGGAATTGATGGGCCAATATTAATACATCCTAAGGCGTGGGAGGCTTCAGGACATGCCGAAAGTTTCAATGATGCTATGGTAGATTGCAAAAAATGCAAAAAGCGCTTTCGAGCCGATCATTTGGTTGAAGAAGCGACCGGTAAAGATTTGGAAGGCAATCTTTCGGGAATGACTAAAATAATTAAAAGTGAAATTAAATGTCCGGAGTGCGGCGCATCCGATTGGACTGAAGCGAGGAATTTCAACATGATGTTTAAGACCCAAATGAACGGCTATGAGGAAGACATCTATTTGCGGCCGGAAACTGCGGGCTCAATCTTTATTGAATTCCAAAATATGGTTGATGCCATGCGGGTAAAAATACCATTTGGCATTGCGCAGATCGGCAAGGCCTTTAGAAATGAGATCGTGGCAGGCAACTTTATTTTTCGGTTGAGGGAATTTGAAATAATGGAATTGGAATACTTTATTGATCCCCAAAGCAAATGGGATAAACTTTTTGAGAATTGGCTGCAGGCGCAAGAGCAATTTGCTCTGTCTTTGGGGGCAAAAAAAGCGGATTTAAAAAGATATGAGCATTCGGACGAAAAAAGAGCGCATTATTCCCAAAAAACGGTTGATATTGAGTATAAATACCCCTTTGGTTTTGCGGAACTTTTTGGCATGGCTCATCGGGGTGATTTTGATTTAAGGCAGCACGCAAAGTATTCCGGTAAAAAATTAGAATATTTTAATCAGGAAAGCAAAAAAAGATTTATTCCTCAAGTTTTAGAGCCGACCTTCGGCTTGGACAGAAGTATTTTGGCTGCCTTATCATCGGCTTATTCAGAAGAGCCGGTTGAAAAAGAAACCAGAGTAGTAATGAAATTTCCCAAGGCGATCGCTCCGGTTAAAATCGCGGTTTTTCCCTTATTAAAAAATAAACCCAAATTGGTTGCCAAAGCGCGGGAAGTCTATGAAACATTAAAGACGGTTTATCACTGCGAATTTGATGACAATGGCAATATCGGCAAAAGATACCGCCGCCAAGACGAGATCGGGACCCCCTATTGCATCACGGCTGATTTTGATACTCTGGATAACGATATAGTTACAGTGCGCGATCGAGATTCTATGCGTCAAGAAAAAATAAAAATTGCGGATTTAGGAGAATATTTTAAGGATAATTTATAAAAAATAATGTTTTATCGAACGAAACATAAAAATGGAACTCGGATCATTATTGCGCCGATACGGGATGCCAAAACCGTAACGCTTTTAGCATTATTTGGCGTTGGATCAAAATATGAACGTGATCAGGTGGCGGGCGTATCTCATTTTTTGGAGCACATGTTTTTTAAAGGTACTGAAAAAAGGCCGTCTTCACTCGCTATCTCTGAATATTTAGATGAAGTGGGGGGCGAGTACAACGCCTTTACATCCAAAGAATATACCGGTTATTATGCCAAGGTAACTCCCAAACATACCGAAAGAGCCCTTGATATGATTTCAGATATTCTTAAAAATTCCAAACTTGAACCGGAAAAAATTGAAAGAGAAAAAAATGTAATTATTGAAGAGATGAATATGTATCAAGATAGCCCAATGATGTACGTCGGCGATTTATTTGAGAGTTTATTATATCAAAAACAGCCAGCGGGAAGATTAATAATCGGTAATAAAAAGTCTGTCAAGAATATACAGCGAGCAGACTTTGTGAAATATTATCATGATCATTACCATGCCAATAATTTAGTGGTGTGCCTCGCGGGAAAAATTACGCCGGAAATTTCACGGGAATTGGCGCGTAAATATTTTTCGGGTTTTGCAAGCAAGAAAATAATTGATAAAAAGCAAGTGAGAGAAAAGCAAGCCAAGCCGGAAATATTAATTCATCACAAGGTGACCGATCAATCTCATATATATCTGGGCTGTCGGGGATATGATATCAACAACAAAGATAAATATGCCCTAAGTATTTTAGCCGCTATTTTAGGCGGTGGCATGAGCTCTCGGCTGTTTATTTCTGTTCGCGAAAAATTAGGATTGGCTTATTATATCCGCTGTGACGCTGAGTTTTTTACCGATTCGGGTTATCTGGCGGTGCATGCCGGAGTTGATAATAAAAATATCGATAAAGCTATTCAAGTTATTTTAAACGAATTGAACAAAATTAAAAAAACAGGAGTGTCGGAAAAAGAGTTGAAAAAAGTCCAAGAATATATTAAAGGCAAAACAATGATGGGGCTGGAAGGTTCGGATGATTATGGATTATGGCTGTCCTTGCAAGAAATCTTAACCGGAAAAATTATTGACATTGATCGGAAATTCAAATTAATTGATCAAGTTAAGTCCAGCGATATAATCAGGGTAGCCAATGATGTAATGGTAAACCGAAAACTTAATTTAGCGATTATCGGACCATATCATTCTGCCAGCCGATTTGGTAAATATTTTAATTTATAATTTAATAAATATAAATTTATGGAACAAAATACTAAAAAAATAATCTTCGACGTGTCTTACGCCACTTTTTTAAAAACGATACTGATTGGATTGTTGCTGATATTTTTATATTTGATTAGAGATTTATTGTTGATAATGGTAGTTGCCGTTATTATCGCCTCTGCGATTGATTCCTGGGTAGACTGGTTGCAAAAAAAGCGGATTCCAAGATGGCTTAGCGTTTTGTCGATATTTTCCATCTTATTGGGATTAATAACATTGATATTCAGTCTATTGATTCCTCCGATTATTGAACAGGTGCAGCAACTAGCCGTCGGCTTGCCTCAATATTTTAATATTGCGATTGAACAACTCGGACGTTTGGAAGGATTGGTAGGTGAAGGAGTTTATAATAATTTAAAGGAAGTGGCGACATCTTTTACTAATCAATTCGGCGATCGCGCGGGTGGAATAATAGAAACAGTTACGGGAGTTTTTGGCGGAATATTTTCTGCAATGATCGTAGTGGTGCTGGCATTTTATTTTACCGTGGAAGAAAATAGCTTAAAAAAATTTATTAAATCATTGGTGCCTCTAAAGCATCGAGTTTACGCTGATGATTTAGTCAGCCGCATCCAGATTCAGATTGGCCGCTGGCTTAGGGGGCAGCTGCTTTTAGGATTAGTGGTGGGAATTTTATATTATATCGGCTTAACCATCTTGGGAGTAAAATACGCCTTGGTGATTGCCATCCTGGGAGGTTTGCTGGAAATAATTCCTTATATCGGTCCGATTTTGGCTGCGGTTCCGGCGGTATTTTTAGCTTTCACCCAGTCGCCCTATCTGGCGCTTTTGGTGATCGCGCTTTATGTCGTTGTACAGCAACTGGAAAATCACCTCTTGGTTCCAAAAATAATGCAGCGAGTGATCGGGCTGAATCCGTTGATTACCATAATCGCAATATTGGTCGGGGCGAAAATTGCCGGAATTTTAGGCGGAATTTTGGCCGTGCCGATAGTTACCGCCATTCAAGTATTTTTATCTGATATTTTTGAAATCAAGGATCAAAAAGACCGTGATAAATTAAGAAAGCAAATATGCCAAGTAAAAACAGATGAAAAAGACTTATCAGTCAAAGAAAAAGCTTTAAGAAAAGAGGTTTGCAATACAACAGGAGAAAATGTTAAAAAATAATAAATTTCATGCGGGCAAATTATTTGTAGTAGCGACGCCGATTGGAAACCTTAAAGATATTACATTGAGGGCGCTCGAGGTATTAAAGGATGCAGATATCATCGCTTGCGAAGATACCAGAATTACCCGAAGGCTGCTTATGGAATATAATATTTCAACTAAAGTTATCAGTTATCATCAGCACAGCAAACTCAAAAGAATAAATGAGGTAATTGATATTTTGGCTGACGGAAAAAATGTGGCTTTAGTTTCGGACGCCGGTACGCCGGCTATCTCTGATCCCGGTGGAAAATTAGTTGAACAGATTTTACAGGCGGGGATAAGCGTCGTACCGCTCCCGGGGCCGTCGGCCGTAATCGCTTTGTTGAGCGCATCTGGATTGGCTAGCGATCATTTTGAATTTTTGGGATTTCTGCCTCATAAAAAAGGCCGGGAAAAAATATTTAAAAAAATAGCTGAGGAAAATAAAACGATTGTTTTTTATGAATCTGTCCATCGAATTCTAAAAACTTTAAATTCTTTAAAAGAAGTCTTGGGTCGGGAGCGGCAGGTAGTTGTGGGCCGCGAATTGACAAAGCATTTTGAAGAAATAAAAAGGGGAAATATACAAGAAATTTCCAGCTATTTTGAAAGTAATCCGGAAAAAATTAAGGGTGAGTTTGTAGTCGCGATTGGTAAATAATTAATCGTAAAAAATTCTAATAATATTTAATATTTATGGATAAATTCTATGTGACAACGCCAATTTATTATGTAAATAGCACGCCGCATATCGGACATGCCTACACGATGATTGCCGCGGATGTTTTAGCGCGCTACCATCGGCTCAAAGGGCAAGAGGTGTTTTTTTTAACCGGCACTGACGAGCATGGCGCTAAAGTTGCACAATCGGCGCAAGAAGCCAATCAAGATCCCCAGGCTTTTACCGATGAAATGTCGGCCAGATTTGAAGAAGCTTGGGATGCGTTAAATATTTCCCATAATTTATTTTATCGAACAACCTCGGATCAACATAAAAAAGGCGTGCTTAAATTTATTCAGATTTTAAAAGATCAAGGCGATATATATGAGGATAAATATGTCGGCCTATATTGCGTTGGGTGCGAAAAATTTATTACCGAGAAGGAGCTGGTTAACGGACAATGCCCAGATCATAAAATAGAACCGGAGAAAATAACTGAAAAAAATTATTTTTTTAAGTTAGATAAATATTTAAACAAAGTAAAAAATAAAATAGAGCGCGACGAAATAAATATTTTGCCAGCTTCGGCAAAAAAGGAGGTATTGGGTTTATTCCAGCAAAAATTAGAAAATTTTTCCATTTCGCGGGAAAAGGTTAAATGGGGCATAAAAATTCCCTTTGATGAATCACAAGTTTTTTATGTCTGGGTGGAAGCTTTACAGAATTATATAACGGCGCTAGGCTTTGCCGGAGAAGAAAAAAACTTTAAAAAATATTGGCCGGTAGACCTACACCTGATCGGCAAGGATATTTTAAAATTTCACGCGATTTATTGGCCGGCGCTGCTGCTGGCCGCTGGGCTTAAGCTGCCTCAAAATATTTACGTTCATGGATTTTTTACTATCGATGGGCAAAAGATGAGCAAGAGCGTTGGCAATGTTATAGATCCCAATGATTTGGTAAAAAAATTTGGATCGGATGGCGCTAGATATTTAATTTTAGCGCAGTTTCCCTTTGGAGCTGATGGAGACATCAAGGCAGAAAAATTTGAAGAGCAATATATCGCTGAACTAGCCAATAATTTGGGAAACTTAGTCAGCCGGGTAGTAAAATTAGCACAAGGCATTAAAAAACAAAAAACTTATAATAAAGAATTAAAAGCTAAAATTGAAGAATCGTGGAATAAATATCAAAATGAAATGGAAAAATTTAGAATTGATAGCGCTTTAGGAGTAGTCAAGAGTTTAATTAATTATTTAAATAAGCATATTGATGAAACTAAGCCTTGGGAATTAAGAAAGAAAAACCAACAAGATTTTGAAATTACAATGCAGGGCTTAACTGAGTGTCTGCGCCATATCGCCTGGATGATTTATCCATATCTTCCGGAAACAGCTGACAAGATTTTAAAACAATTAGGAGTTTTAGAGGACGAGAAAGCAATGAAATTTAAAGAGCTTACAAAATGGAAACTACTTGATATGTTTCAGATTAAAACCGGTGAGATTTTATTTCCTAAAAATACCTAAAAATTAAATGTTAATCGATACACACGCCCATCTGGATTTTGAAGAGTTTGATAAAGATCGCGAGCAAGTTATTCGGCGCGCGTTTTCTAATGGCGTGGAAAAAATAATAAACGTTGGATGTAATTGCGAACGCTCGCAGGCGTCAGTAGATCTAGCCCATAAATATGATAATATTTACGCTTCTGTGGGGGTGCATCCGCACGACAGCGCTAAAAAGGGTATTAAGGAAGTGTGCCAGATGATTTATCAATGGGCGAAAGATCCGAAGGCGGTGGCTTTGGGAGAAATTGGGCTTGACTATTTTCATTTACAAAAAGAAAGCGATAAAAGTATTCAAAAAAAAGTGTTTCGCGCCCAATTGGACATTGCCAAGGAACTAGATAAACCAGTGATTCTGCATTGCCGGGATGCTTATGAAGATATGCTTGATATTCTTAAAAAAGATAGAATTAATCGAGGAGTGTCGCATTGTTTTTTAGGAACCAAAGAAGCCGCGCGGCGTTATTTAGAGCTAGGATTTTATTTGTCTTTTACGGGAGTTATAACCTTTAAAAACGCAGGCGAGGTGATAAATGTCATTCGGGAAGTTCCAATTGAGAGAATAATGGTGGAAACCGATGCGCCTTATTTAGCGCCGGAGCCTTATCGGGGAAAAAGAAACGAGCCGGCTTATGTCCGACAGGTAGCGGAAAAAATTGCTTCACTTAAAGAAATGGGATTAAATGAAATTGAGATGGCGACGACTGAAAACGCGGAAGAATTATATCATATATAAATGCCGTGATTTTAGTTGAAATGAGTTTTTTAAAAATATTGGCGAGATGATTTTACAATTGAATGTGATCAGGAAGCGAAAACTAAGAAAAAAAATGCAAAAATATTGTCCTCAAAAAATTGAAGTTAAATGGCAAAAGCAATGGGAAAAAGATAATGTGTTTGTCGCTGAGGATTATTCTAAAAAACCCAAGAAATATATATTGGTTGAATTTCCTTATCCTTCGGGAGCAGGTCTGCATGTCGGCCATGTGCGGTCTTATACTGCTCTGGATGTGATGGCTCGGATGTACCGCCTGCGGGGATTCAATGTTATGTATCCAATCGGGTGGGACGCTTTTGGTTTACCTACGGAAAATTATGCGATTAAACACAAAATTCATCCCAAGATCGCTACCCAAAAAAATATTGCGATTTTTAAAAAGCAGTTAAAATCATTGGGGATATCTTATGATTGGTCGCGGGAAATCGATACCACTGATCCTGATTATTACCAATGGACACAATGGATATTTTTGAAATTTTTTGAGCAAGGATTGGCTTATAAACATAAAATGCCGGTTAATTGGTGCCGCAGTTGTAAAATAGTGTTGGCCAACGAAGAGGTGGTAGACGGACGGTGTGAACGGTGCCAGGGAGAAGTAGAAAAGCGAGAAAAGGAACAGTGGATGCTTAAAATAACTGCTTATGCTGACCGCCTAGTAGATGATTTAGACACAGTTGATTATCTAGAGAAGATTAAGGCGCAGCAGATAAATTGGATTGGCAGATCCGAAGGGGCGGAAGTTAATTTTGAAATTGATCAGAAATTTAATTATGTAATTTTACACGGTTATGGCGCGACTAAGGAAAATTCTTTTTACTGCTGGCTAAAAGCTGAACTGGAAAAAAGAGGGCACCGGGTTCAAATTCCCCAGCTTCCCAACACTAACAATCCTGATATTTTGGAACAAATTGAGTTCGTGAAAAAAAATGTAAAATTTGACGAAAATACTATTTTGATAGCGCATAGTCTGGGGTCGGTGGTAGCAATGAAAGTGCTTGAAGGCTTAAAGCGGCCGATTTATAAATATGTATCGGTGGGAGGATTTGTCACTCCGGAATTTTTAGATAATCACAAAAGGCCTTTTGTAAAAACTTTTAACTGGCGATATAATTTTGAAAAAATCTGCAAAAAGATAATTAAAATTAGGATTTTGCGGGATATAAAAGATCATAAGATACCATCGGAGCAGGCGGATAAGATCAAGGATGCGATTGGAGGAAAGATAATCGACGGAACGGGAACAGCTAAACATTTTTTAGGAAAATTAGAGCCGCTGGTCTTAGAACACAGTTTGGAACAGCTTAAGATATTTACTACTCGTCCGGATACGCTCTATGGCGCAACTTATATGGTAGTGGCTCCCGAACATGAAATTATAAAAAACTATCAAGTGCGGATTACTAATTATTCAGAGGTGGAAAAATATGTTAAAAAAGCGAAAACAAAATCAGATTTAGAAAGAACCGAATTGCAGAAAGAAAAAACAGGGGTAGAGATAAGGGGATTTAAGGCTGTTAATCCGGTAAACGGAGAAAAGATTTCGGTTTTTGTGGCAGATTATGTTTTGAGCACTTATGGTACCGGTGCGATTATGGCAGTGCCGGGGCACGATCAGCGAGATTGGGATTTTGCCAAAAAATATAAGCAGAAAATTAAAACAGTGGTGCAATCCAAGGTTGCTTCAAAAGATAAAGCTTTCGCCGGAGAGGGAATAGCCGTTAATTCTAAAATTATTGACGGTCTTGAAACTTTCGCTGCTAAAAAGAAAATAACTCAATGGCTGGAAAAAAATAACTATGGCCGCAAAGCGATTAATTATAAGTTGAGAGATTGGATATTTTCACGGCAGCATTATTGGGGGGAGCCGATACCTATAATTCATTGTGAAACTTGTGGCACCGTACCCGTTCCGCAAAAAGATCTGCCGGTTCGTTTGCCGGATGTAAAAAATTACGAACCAACCGATACCGGAGAATCACCCTTGGCTACTATTAAAGATTGGGTTAAAGTTAAATGTCCGCGATGCGGTTCAGATGCGAAAAGAGAAACTGACACAATGCCTAATTGGGCGGGATCGAGCTGGTATTTTTTAAGATATTGCGATCCCAAAAATCTCAAAGCTTTTGCGGATGAGCGGAAAATGCAATACTGGATGCCGGTGGATTTATATAATGGCGGCATGGAACACACCACATTGCATCTTTTATATTCCCGCTTTTGGCACAAATTTTTATATGATCAAGGATTAGTGGGTACTCCGGAACCATATGCTCGACGTACTTCTCATGGAATGGTTCTCGCCGAAGACGGACGCAAGATGAGCAAGTCTTTTGGCAACGTAATCAATCCTGACGAGATTGTGCAAAATGAAGAAGGCGGGGGCGCGGATACCCTGCGACTTTACGAATTATTTATGGGTCCTTTTTCGGAAGCGATACCTTGGAGTATGGATGGCATAAAGGGCATCAGAAGATTTTTAGAAAAGATATGGGTTGTTTATCAGGAAAAAGAAATGATTAAGTGCGGCGGGAGCTGCGCCAGAGTAAACAAAAGTTTATCAATTCTTTTGCATCAGACGATTAAAAAGGTAGGCGAAGATATTGAAAATATGAATTTTAATACGGCCATTTCTCAAATGATGATCTTTATTAACCAGGCTAGCCAACAAGAAAAGCTGCCGGTCGGAGCTATGAAAATATTTTTAATTTTACTATCACCGTTTGCGCCGCACATGGCAGAAGAGCTTTGGGAAAAAATTGGTAATCAAGAAAGTATTTTGAAAGAAAATTGGCCTAAATATAATTCAAAAATTCTTTCCGAAGAGCAAATAAATTTAATTATTCAAGTAAATGGCAGAGTACGGGACACTATCAAGATTAACAGAGGAATTTCTCAAGAAAATGCAGTCAAATTGGCCGAACAAAGCAACAAAGTAAAAAATTTTATTAATCGCCAAGAAATTAAAAAAGTAATATTTGTACCGGACAAGGTCTTAAATTTAGTTGTTTAAAATCGCCTGATAAATTAATAGCCCTAAATATACTCATTATCGGATTATGTTTTTTGGGTTGCATTTGGCTGTTAAAAAATATTAGCAGGGGATATTAAAATCAACTTAAATGTTTTCGCCAATTGTATGGAATCGGCAAAAAGAAAGGAGGAGAGACATGAAGCGGTTCATGATTCCACGCGTCGCTCATTGTTGCGGAGGTTCGTAGCTTAGCCCTGTGTATCCAAGAGATATACAGGCCAGAGCTCTCAAAAGAGAGCTCTTTTTTTATGCTAAAAATTTTAAACTTAATTTAAGATTATCTATCCATTTTGTTCCCAGATCTGCTATCTCGATTTTTAGATTGTTTTCATATATTTCCCAGTTAGGATTAAAATTTAATAAAATTTTTGCCTTGTTATAATCTGTTTTTATCACAGGCGTAATAATAAATTTCTTTAAAATTTCTCCGGTAGGCTTTGTAATTATTTTTGTATCAAGATTTTTGATATTGGCTTGTCGGCACAATATCTTTATTTCAATGATGTGAAATAAATTAATTAGTTCTTGCGGTAAACGAGCGGCATTATATTTATCGGCAAGCTTTATTTTATATGATTCTAAATCTTTTATATTTTCGAGGCCGGCTATTTCTTGATAAACATAGATTTTCTTTTTGTCATTATTGATAAAATTATCGGGAATAAAAGCAGATAATGGCAAATCTATGCTAACATCAAATTCTTTTTCAATTTTCCCGGCGGAAATTTCTCTTGCCGCTTTATTTAACAGTCGGGAATATAAATTAAATCCAATAGCCGCAACGTTGCCGGATTGTTCTTTGCCTAAAATATTACCCACTCCTCTTATTTCTAAATCTCGTAGAGCCAACTTAAATCCTGAACCCAGCTCTTTTGCTTCCAAAAGCGCTCGCAGTCTTTTTCTAGACTGTTCTTTGAGATCGGTATCTTGATATAAAAAATAAGCATAAGCTTTTTGTGTGGATCTGCCAATGCGGCCCCTTAATTGATAAAGGCTCGATAGGCCAAAGTTAGTAGAGCGGTCCACAATTAAAGTATTAACATTGGGGAGATCTAATCCATTTTCGACAATTGAAGAACAGACCAATATATTAATTTGATTTTTGTCAAAACGGTGCATAACTTCTGCCAGCTTGTTTTCCGGCAGCTGTCCATGGGCGATATCAATTACCGCATGGGAAAACATCAGCCTTATTTTTTTAGCCGCAGCTTGTATGGTTGATACTTTGTTATGCAAATAATAGACTTGTCCACTTCGATCTAATTCTTTTTTGATCGCGCTTTGGATAATATCATTACCATATCTTTGAATAAATGTTTTAACGGTTTGCCTTCCTTCCGGAGGCGTTTCAATGGTACTAATATCCCGTAATCCGGATAAAGATAAATTTAATGTACGGGGGATAGGGGTGGCGGTCAAAGTGAGTACATCAACATTGGCCTTAAATGACTTGATTCTTTCTTTATGCTTAACTCCGAATTTTTGTTCCTCGTCAATAATTAAAAGTCCTAGATCTTTAAATTTAATGTCTTGGGAAAGCAACCTATGGGTGCCAATAATAATATCGGTCTCACCGTTTTTTATTTTCTCAATTGATATTTTTTGTTGACCGGGAGTTTTAAAGCGAGACAATACATCAATTTTTAAATTAAATTTATTAAGGCGGTTGATAAATGTATCAAAATGTTGCTGGGATAAAATAGTAGTGGGACACAACAGCGCAACCTGCTTTTTGTCTTGGACGGCTTTTACGGCGGCCCTAATTGCAATTTCTGTTTTGCCAAAGCCGACATCGCCACACACCAATCTATCCATGGGTTTTTCATGATTTGATTTTTCCATATCATTTTTAACATCTCTCCAAACCTTGGTTTGGTCCTTGGTTTCCCGGTAGGGGAATAATGAATACAGATCATGCATAATCTGATTATCGGGCGAAAATTTATAGCCCTTTTTAGCTTCTCTTTGGGCGTAAATTTCGATAAGCTCCTTGGCAATAGTTTCTGCCTTATCTTTAATTTTATTTTTTATTATCGACCAGCTGGCCTCATGCAGTCGATGTATTTTTGGATGAGCAACGCCAATATATTTTGTTAATTTTTCCGAATATTCTACCGGTAAAAATAATTTATCTCCCATGGCGTATTCTAAAACAAAAAACTCCCTCATCCCTTCATCAATTTTTCTTTTTGTCATTCCAATAAATCTGCCAATGCCGTGATCATAATGTACAATGTAATCTCCCGATTTTAATTCAGAAATAAATTTTATGTCCTTTTTAATATTTTTAGAAATTATTACGCCAAAAATATCCTTATCTGTTATTAGTAGTATTTTTTGTTTATTTGAAAAAAAGCCATTTAAATATTTGGAGTATTCATTATTTATTACATAAGTAATTAGCGGAGATTCAATTTTAATTATGGCGGCAATGCTGTCTTTATTTTTGGTAATAAAAATAACCTGCCATTTATCATTGATTTTATTTTGTATTTCTTCTCTAAACTTATTTAAGTTGTAATAATAAATTGGCGATTTTATAAAATCAAAATTTATTACATTGTCGCTGCGAGCGGGAAGATCTTCAAAATATATTTTATAAAAATTATTAGCCAGCTTCATTAACTTGGTCCAGGCGGCTGGATCAATAAATTCCAAAGAATTTTTAAGTTCTGCGGGTTCATTAAAAATATATAACTGATTTGAGTTATTGTTTTGGCTGAATTCAATATAATCCAAGATGCTGCCAAAAGATTTGTCCATAATATTTACTGGAACAATTTCACAATTCTTCAGGTCTTGAATTTTGTTTTTATTTTTTGGGTTAATTGTGTATATTGCTTCAATTTTATCACCAAAAAATTCTATTCTAATAGGATTGTTATAATTTAAGGGAAAAATATCGATTACATCACCTCTAATGGAAAAAACTCCACGCTCTGATGCAAAATCCTGCCGTTCAAAACCAATATTGCTAAGTTTTTGCGAAAGGATATTTATATTAAGCAAATCATTTATTTCAAAGTGCATTAAATATTTTGAAAATGAGGCCAAAGAAGGAGTCCGTTGAATACAAGCTTCGATGGGGAGTATTAATGAACCAATATTATTTTTAATAATATTATAAAGAATTGAATTTAAATTTATTTTTGCGTCAATTTTTTCATTATCTTCATCAATTATGGGTACAATACGAGAGGTTGAATTTACCTGGCATAAATTATTAAAGAAGGATAATCCTAATTTAGCGCTTTGTGCTTCTTTTTTATCCTTCACAAACAAAAAAACAGACTGCTTGTATTTAAGGGGGGTATCGAGCAGCCTTGTAATAATTAATGGTTTTGCAGAATTATCGACATTAACAATGGTAGCACTGTTTTTATGAATTAAGGTTTCAGTAATAGTACTGGTTGTTTTGTCTAAACTGCAAAATGGATTATTTATATTGCAAAGTGGATTTATTACCAAAAAATCATATCGTAAAATAAAAAATAATCAATATTTAGTGAAATTATTTAATTTTAATAAAGTTCATAACTTCGATAAATATTTTATCAGAAATTAAGTTAATTGCTTTTTGTTCTTTTTGGGAAAAGTTTTTAAGCACATATTGCGCAGTATTGCCAATTTTATCTTTGGGTTTTCCTAAAATGCCAATTCTCAAACGCGAAAGATTTGAAGTATTGAGATTATCAATAATTGATTGCAATCCTTTATGTCCGCCGGAGCTTATGCCGGTTGTTCGAATTTCTCCCAGTGGCAAATCAATATCGTCATAAATAACAATTAAATTATTTTCCGGAGATATTTTAAAAAAATCAATCAAACTATTTATTGATCTACCCGAATCGTTCATAAAGGTTTGAGGCTTTACCAATAAAACTTTATGCTTATTAATATTGCCAGCTGATATCTCGGCATTGTAATTTTTGCTAAATTTAAATGAAGTAAATTGATAATTATTTTTCTGTAAATCATCTAATAATTTATCAATAATTATAAATCCCGCATTATGCCTAGTTTTTTTATATTTAGATCCTGGATTGCCCAGACCAGCAATAATTTTCATATATTATTGATGTTTAATAATTATTTTAATTCCGGTACCTTCAAATCCAAAAGACTTGCGCAATTCTTTTCCAATAAATTTAATATAGTTAGATTTTAGGGTATATCCTTCCGCAATAATAATTTTAAATACAGGAGGATTGGTCGCTATTTGAAGAAAATTTATTATTTGGGGAGGTTTTTTCTTATTAAGCTTGGGGGGCGGAGATTTTTTATAGGTCTTATTAATGAATAAATCCAATTCAGCTTGATCTATTTTTTTATTTCTTTGGTTATAGACATCTTTTATTATCGGCAAAATAATATCAATATTCTGTCCAGATTTAGCAGAAACAAAAATAATGGGGGCCCAGTAGAGAAATTCAAAAAAGTATTGGTAATATTTGATAAATTCATCAAGGGTTTTTTGTTCTGATTCACCTTGATGTTTTTTTAAAACCAAGTCCCATTTATTAGCAATCAAAATAATTCCTTTATTTTCTGTATTTAAGCGATCGGCGATTTTAAGATCTTGCTTGGTTACCGGTTCGCTGGCATCAATCACCAGGAGAGCAATATCAATTTCTTTAATCACCCGGAAAGAGCGGCTAATGCTGAATTTATCAATTTCACCTTTAATTTTAGTTTGGCGTTTGATTCCGGCAGTATCAAAAAATATAAAGCTTGAATCGCCGTCTTTAATTTTAATGTCTATGGCGTCTCTAGTGGTCCCGGGAATTTCGGATACTAATACTTTTTCTTTCCCGATTATTCTATTTAATAAAAATGATTTGCCTGCATTGGGTTTACCCAATATTCCTATTTTAATATAATCATCGCCGGTATCATTATTATTAATAAAGGGACGCCTCTTGATGTGTTTAGCAACCTCATCAAGCAAGTCACCGACACCAACACCCTTAATACTTGAAACCAGAAATTTCTTGAAACCAAAATTATCAAATTGCTTAGCGTTATCTCTCCATTTTTTACCTTCTGATTTATTGATCGCTAAAATGACAGGAATATTTTTCTTTCTTAACTGATCGGCTATGTTAATTTCTTGGGGGGTGGGCCCAGTTCTGATATCAACGACAAAAATAATCACATCTGCACTTTTAAGAGCTGCCTCTGCTTGCAGCTGGATATTAGTTTCTATTTCGGTTTCAGATTTAATTTTTAGGCCGGCTGTATCAAAGAGAGTAAAATATTTATTGCTCCATTGGCACTCAGCGCTTATTATATCTCGCGTGGTTCCTGCAATTTCTGAAGTAATTGCCTTTTTTTCATGCAAAATTACGTTAAAAAGGGTAGACTTACCGGTGTTAGGCCTACCTATTATTACCACTTTATTTTTTATATCGGGCATTTAAATATTTATTTGTTCAACTTGTTCAATTGCATCCATTCCCAGAACAACAATTATATCAACATCAATTACCTCGCTGGTTGCTGGATCAACTATTTCTGATCGATCCTCTAAATTAATAATTTCACTATTTTTAAAGATATTTTTTAATTTGGATAAAGTAATGTCTTTTTTGTTATCTCCTAATATATATATCTTAGTGGAGTTTACATTATTATCAATATTATTGGCATTACCGATACTTATTATATTATACTCTTCAAATGCCAGAATATTCGCTGATCTGGTTGCTAATCCTTCATTTGACGTGCCATTTAATACTTCAATTTTTGCATTTTCTGCTTTAATATTCTTAATATCGAAAATATTGCGAACAAAATATTTTATCTGTGAATAATCTTTTTTCTTAGGCAGTAAAACATAGGCTCCGGATGATGCGGTGGTTGAATATAGAAAACCATTTTCACCGTGATCAATTACTTTATTAATAATTTCTTCTTGATTTATAGATTTAGCCATTTCGGCTAACTTTAGCATTTCCCAGGGTTCTAAATTGGTTCTAATATTATTTCCCAGCGCTTGCATACTATCTGAAATAGCCTTCGGATTAATAATGGTTTCGAAAGAAAGAGCCTTATCGCGGGTGGCAGCAAGGATTTTTTGTTGTCTTTCGGCTCTGGCAAAATCAGAAGCTTCGCTGCCTTCCTCGTCAATCACAATGCCATGGCGAGAGCGGGCAAATTTAAGAGCTTTATCGCCATCCATCTGGTTCATTCCTTTTTTGAAGACTACGGTTTGATATCCAAAGTTTTCAGTGGGATATTGAGAATCATAAAAACCTCGATCAACATAAACATCTATTCCTCCCAGAGAATCTATTATTTCCCTGAAGCCGTCAAAATTAATTCTTACATAATAATGGATAGGTATATCGGTAATTTCATTAATAATTTGGGAAATTAGAGCCGATCCGTTTTCATATTCGTCGCGTGTCTCACCGATTGAATATATTGAATTAATCCGATAATAACCTTCATTGTTTAAAGGAACATATAAGTCTCGAGGAATCGAAACTAAAGAAACATCTTTCTTTTCATCAGCGCCATTATATTTAATGCTGACTATCATAATGGTATCAGTCAGTAGCGCGCCCTGGTGCCCTTCTCCTCCCATACCCAATAATAATATATTGGTTCTGCCTTCCTCCTCACCGTCCAAAAGCTTATCTTGAGAAAATATCAGCCTTTTTAGCTGTTGAAAAACCGATCCTTCATTATTTTTATTATTAAACATATCTTTTCCGGCCGTGATTAGTTTGAATGAAAAAAGGGAACCTGCAATGACAGCTACAATAAATAAGGCTAGAACGATTTTAAACAAAACGACTAGCCCCTTCTTTTTTCCCTCTGTTTTAGTATTTAGACCTTCTTTTTTGCGAAGGAGATCTAATTTAGGATATTGATTCATTTAAATAATCTTTATATGATTATATAAAGATAAGATATTAGTGTCAATCGGTAATATTGTAATAAATTTAAAATTTTATTGTTGTATAATATAAACTTTGTGTTATAATTTTTATAAGTATAGATAATTTTTTAATATGGAAGAAAAAAATCAAAAAAAGACATTCTTTTTTAATAAAAATAAAAATGCGGCTAAAGAAAATCGAGAAGGATTAGGAGTTTTTTTTATTGAGGTACTTAAAATTGCCGTAATTTCATTGGCGATTATTATTCCTGTCAGGTATTTCTTAATTCAACCCTTTGTGGTCAAAGGAAGCAGTATGGAACCAAATTTTTCATCAGGCGATTATTTAATAATCGATGAAATATCCTATAGATTTGCTGAACCTCAAAGGGGAGATGTGATAGTGTTTAAATATCCACGTAATCCATCACAATATTATATTAAAAGAATTATCGCACTTCCGGGAGAAAAAATTCAGATAATAAATGGCACAATTGTTGTATTTACCAATGAATATCCCGGTGGAATAGAAATTGATGAATCTTATATTCCCGAAAATGTTCGTACTCCCGGAGATGTTGACGCAGTGATTGGCGAAGGCGAATATTTTGTTTTAGGTGACAATCGAACTGCAAGTAGTGATTCGCGAGTGTGGGGTAAGCTGGAAAAAGATAAAATTATCGGAAAGGCATGGGTGAGAGGATGGCCGATAGAAGATATTGGGAAAATTGAAATGCCACAATATTAAACAATTGATATAAAAAAATAAATGCCAAGAAAAAAAAGCACAATTGTCAAAAAAGGAATAGCTAAAAAAAATATAGTGAATACTAATATTAAAAAAAGAAGGCAGGCCCTTCAGGCTGTCAAGGGAATGAGGGATATATTGCCGGTTGAAATGAAAATGTGGGATTTTATTAGGGAAGTAATCGATGATACCTTAACTCCTTTTAGTTATAATCGCATCGAGACACCGATTCTGGAAAAAACCGAATTATTTGAAAGAAGCACCGGAGAGGAAACGGATATTGTTCAGAAGGAAATGTTTTCTTTCAAAACCAAAGGAGGTGAATATGTTACGATGCGTCCGGAAGGTACACCCGGCATCGTAAGGGCTTATGTTGAAAATGGCATGAGTAATCTTATTCAACCAGTTAAATTGTATTATGTTGGCACAATGTATCGATATGAAAAACCTCAAGCCGGCCGATATCGACAATTTCATCAATTAAATTTAGAAGCCATTGGAAACAGCCATCCTGTTTTAGATGCTGAAATTATATATTTATTCCATCGGATTTTAAATAAATTAGGCTTGGGAGATATTGAAGTACAGATAAATAGTATCGGTTGTAAAGAATGCAGGAAGGAATATCGAAGCACCTTGGTGGATTATTTTACCCCGAAAAAAAGACAGTTATGTGAGGATTGCAAAAAACGTTTAAAAAGCAACCCGTTTAGAATTTTGGATTGCAAGAAAGAGAAATGCATTAATATCGCTAGCGGCGTACCTCCGATTGTTGACTATTTATGCGAAGAATGCGGAATACATTTTAAGCGAGTATTGGAATATTTAGATGAAGCTGAAATCGTATATAATCTTAACACCACCTTAATGCGAGGCTTAGATTATTATACCAAAACAATTTTTGAGATTTGGCCGGCTGGCGATAAGCAATCAGCCCAGAGTGCATTGGGAGGCGGTGGTCGTTACGATAATTTAGTAAAAATGCTGGGAGGAAAAGAAACTACTGCGGTCGGAGGAGCCTTGGGAATGGAAAGAATTATTGAAAAACTAAAAGAAAGAGGAATTGAGCCTAAAAATAAAAAGAGTCCGGACGTACTGCTTATTCAATTGGGAGAGCTGGCCAAGAAAAAAAGCTTGAAAATATTTGAAAATTTGATAGAGTCAGGTATCTATGTCAGGGAAGCGCTGCATCGCGATAGTATTAAGTCGCAATTACGTTATGCGGACAAATTGGGAGTAAAATTTTCATTAATTCTGGGTCAAAAGGAAGCACAGGAAGATATGATATTAGTTAGAAATATGTATGATGGGGTGCAGGAATTAGTGAGATTAGATAGGATTGTCGATGAAATTAAGAAAAGAATAAAAAGTTATTCTAAAAAATAGGGGAGGTGATTTTGTGATAAAAGTTGAACGTAAAGATAATGAATCCGTAGAATCATTGATCCGAAGGTTCAAAAAAAAGGTTTTGCAAAATGGTGTCGTTCTAGAAGCTAGAAAACGTCGTTTTTTTGAACCGCAAAAAAGCAAAAAGCAACTTCGCGAAGAAGCAAAAAGAAGAAATAAGATCAAAGAAAAAAAAGAACACCTAAGAAGGATCGGAAAACTAGAACAGAAATTTAAAAGATATTAATGGTTTCAAAAATAATTATTGTTGATCAATATCATATTTTTGATAAAAATGAAGTGAATAAGATATTGGCAATGGCACAACAGGTTTTGGACATTAATGGAAGTTATGAAATAGAATTATATGTGATTGATGATCCACAAATGAAAATTATTAATTATAGATATAGGGGAATAAACCAGTCGACTGATGTACTTTCTTTTGCTTTAAAAGATTTAAAAAAAAATAAAAAAGATAAATTTGTGTTGCCTGATAAATTCCAAAATAAACTTGGTCAAATATTCATTTCCTATGATAAGATCATTCAACAATCTAGCGCTAATGGAATTTCTCCGGAGAAAGAAGCTTTAACTTTACTTGTTCATGGCGTATTGCATTTATTCGGACTTGACCACAAAAATAGCACAGAAGAGAAGCAAATGAAAAAATTTGAAAAACAAATATTAAATTAAATTTTTATGCCGATTAAGCTTAAAAGGCTCTTACAGAGCTTCAAATATGCAAGCAAGGGAGTTTATTATGCTTTGAGGGAAGAGCAAAATATGAAAATACATTTCTTGCTTTCTTTTATGGTTTTTATTTTATCGATAATTTTTAGAATTTCTGCGTATGAGGCAATTGCTTTAGTTTTGGTGATATCGTTTGTTATTGCGATGGAAATGATAAATACAATAATGGAAAGAGTTATGGATATTATTAAACCGAGAATGCATCCATATGCCAAACACGTTAAAGATATGCTTGCGGCAACTGTATTGATTGGTGCGCTGGCTTCCGCAGCCGTAGGGTTGATAATTTTCGTTCCAAAGATATTGGAACTTTTTATTTGATGTAGTATAATTTTTTATATAATTAAATACATGTATAGAAGAGATGAAATTATAACCGGCATAGATATTGGTTCGAATAAAATCCGCGTGGTAGTGGGTAAAATAAATGAAGAAGATGAAAAACCTAATATTATCGGAGTGGCAGAACATTATTCTGAGGGGGTGAGAAGGGGTGTTATTGTTGATATAGAGTCTACTGTTTCCAGTATATCTGAAGTATTGGAAAAGGCGGAAAGAATGAGCGGATCACCAATTGAGCATGCCTTAGTATCTATCGGTGGCAGTCATATCCTTGCGCAAAAAAGCAAAGGCGTTATTGCTGTGTCGCGAGCAGATAATGAAATTTCTGATGATGACGTTAATAGGGTGGTTGAAGCTGCTTCCGCCGTATCTGTTCCTGTTAATCATGAAATTTTACATGTACTACCCCAAAATTTTAAAATTGATGATCAAGAAGGGATAAAAGATCCTATCGGTATGAACGGAGTACGATTAGAGGTGGAGGCAACAGTTATTGAGGGTTCTTCTTCAGCTATTAAAAACTTGTCAAAATGCTTCGCGCGAGTTGGAGTAGAGGTAGATGACATGGTAATTTCTCCGCTAGCAGCAGCGGAATCTATTTTGTCCAAAAGGCAAAAAGAGCTAGGTGTTATTTTAATTGATTTGGGCGGTGGGACTACCGGCCTAAGTGTTTATGAAGAAGGAGATGTGCTGCATGCAGCTGTATTGCCGGTTGGGGCAGGTCATATTACTAATGATTTGGCAATTGGCTTAAAAACCTCTATTGATGTAGCGGAGAAAGTTAAATTGGGATATGGTATTGCTTTACCCAAAGAAGTCGGTAAAAAAGAGGTGATTGATCTATCCAAATTAGGGAGCGGGGAGGAAGAAGTTGTTTCTAGAAAGCATGTAGCGGAAATCATCGGGGCTCGGCTTGCAGAAATATTTTCGTTAGTAGATAAAGAATTAAAGCAAATTGATCGTTCGGGCAAGTTGCCAGCCGGAATTGTTTTAGTGGGTGGTGGCGCAAAATTACCGGGCGCGGTGGATTTAGCTAAAGAAGAATTGAGTTTGCCGGCGCAAATCGGTTTTCCGTTAGAGCTTCCTGGTTTTACGGAAAAATTAGAAGATCCTGCGTATGCTGTAGCCGAAGGATTAGTTTTGTGGAGCATTAATCGATCAGATCAAGGTCGAAGTGGATTTTCATCTCGCATGTCATCTGTAAATGAGACAGTTGGCAAGCTTAAAAAAATATTTAAAACTTTTTTACCATAGGACAGTTTACATTTTAAAATTAGAAATTAACAAACAGGGTTCATGCCTTGTTTTTTAATATCTTTGGACATTTGGTTTAATAATCGAATTTTTAATATCGCATGGTCTGTGGTTTATTGATCAATGTTTAATAATAGCTAGTTCGAAGTCATTGATACTGTTTAGGTAGCTATGTAGTATTAAGTAATATATAGATTTAATAATATATTTAAATTGAAAACGTTTTTATTACGAATAACAATATAATTGCTCATTAGAACAATAAATGTATGCGGTTTATCCACAAGTGAACTTGAATATGGTTCAACTAATGTTATACTATAAAGTTACTAAATATTAAAAATAATTTAATTAAAAAAATATGGCAGAAGTAAAACCAGACCTAGAAACATTTGCCAAAATTAAGGTCATTGGCGTAGGAGGAGGGGGATGCGCGGCAGTGTCCAGAATGATTTCGTCAGATGTTAAAGGGATAGACTTTTATGTAGTCAATACCGATTCTCAAGCACTGCATAATTCAAAGGTTAGTACCAAGATCAATATTGGAAAAACATTAACTAAGGGCTTGGGCGCAGGAATGAATCCTGATATTGGCAGGCAGGCAGCTGAAGAAGATCAGGCTGAATTGCAAGAGCACATCAAGGGTGCCGATATGGTTTTTATTACCTGCGGTCTGGGAGGTGGAACGGGATCAGGAGCTTCTCCAGTAATAGCTGATATCGCTAGAGAATCAGGTGCGCTGACAGTTGGTGTGGTGACTCGACCATTTAGTTTTGAAGGAGTACAGCGTCGGGATATTGCAGAAAAAGCTCATGAAGAATTAAAATCAAAAGTAGATACCTTAATTACAATTCCTAATGATAAATTGCTTCACATTATTGATAAAAAGACTTCATTGATTGATGCCTTCGCAATTGTTGATGACGTTTTAAGACAAGGAGTACAGGGTATATCAGACCTGATTACCGTACCGGGGATCGTTAATGTCGATTTTGCTGATGTAAAAGCAATCATGCAAGGAACTGGTTCTGCGCTTATGGGAATTGGCATGGGATCAGGAGAAAATAGAGCGGTGGATGCAGCTCAAAAAGCTATTCAGAGCCCTTTGCTGGAACTATCAATTGAAGGAGCCAAGGGAGTTTTATTTAATATTTCAGGTGGGGCTGATCTGGGAATGGCAGAAATTGATAGCGCTGCGAAAGTGATAACTGAAAATATTGATCCAAATGCTAAAGTTATATTTGGCGCGGTTAAGGACGATACTCTTGATGGTGAAGTTAAAATTACGGTAATTGCCACCGGATTTTCTGATAATGACGAACGACCAGCCGTTACGGCTGGTACGGTTTCTACAAATTCTAGCTCTATAATTGATGATGATGAAAAAGATGATGGTGTTGAAGAAAGGATAAATGAAGAGATTCCCAAGGATGACAAAACGGGGCTATTTTCAAGTTTTGGTTTTAGCAACAATCTTAAAAGAAAAGAAAGGCAGCGCAATGAAGAAACAGTAAGGCAAGAAAAGGAAATGAGCGAAGAAGATGAATTGGATATACCCGCTTTTATTAGAAAAAAGATGAAGTAAAATGCTATTAGGTTAATAATGCATTAATTGCTAATCTAAAAAAATTTAATAAAAAGTCTTAATTAGTCTGATAAAATTAAGACTTTTTTGATATAATAATAAAAAAATAAATTCATGGAAGAAAAAATAATAAATATAAGTGTTATTGCCAATGCGAAAAAAGATGAAATTATTAAGTTGGCCGATGACAATTATAAAGTTAAAGTTACTGTTTTACCAATAAAAGGAAAGGCTAATGCGCGAGTGGTTAGCTTGTTGGCGGATTATTTTAATATTAGTAAAAACCAAGTAGAAATAATTCGAGGGGAGAAAAATAAAAATAAATTAATTTATATAAGATTATAATAAAAATATCAAAATCAAAGATATTTTTTTATTTAGCCAGTTCTTTTTTATTGGGAATATCTTTGGCATCCTTTTTTGAAATAGACCTTAGAATTAAGCTGATATTTGTTTTTTCCATGGTTGCGCTGATATTTTTTATAAAAGATTATCGAAGAATGTTTTTTCTGGGTCTCGGCGTAGCGTTGTTATTTTTAGGAATTTGGAGATATGAGATTAGTGTTCAACAAAAGGACGTTACGGGAAATATTAGTCGCTTTAACGATCAAAATGAAATTATTTTTGAGGGCGTGGTCGTATCTGAACCAGATATACGGAAAGATCAGATTAAATATACTGTTCAGGCTAAAGAAATATTTCTCGATCAAGAACAAAAAAATATTACAGGAAAAGTGTTAGTAACATTGCCGCGGTATCCCGAGTATGAGTTTGGACAAAAATTGAATATTAAGGGAAAAATGTTGACACCCAAAATCTACAAGGATTTTTCCTATAAGGATTATTTATCAAAATTTGGCATTTATTCGGTTAGTTATAATCCTGAAGTGCAGGTTGTCTCATATTCAGAAGGCAATATCTTACTAAAAAAAATATTAAATTTTAAAAAACGCTTTAAAAATAAACTGAATAGTTTATTTCATGAGCCGCAATCTTCATTATTGAACGGAATTATTCTGGGTGAAAAAAGGGGAATGCCGGAAGATTTGCGGGAAAAATTTGATATCGTTGGCGTATCGCATATTATCGTAATTTCAGGTTTTCATGTATCAATTATTGCGGGCCTTTTAATGAATTTGTTATTAGTGCTGAGATTTTCAAAAATCAATGCATTAATATTTTCGATTTTGGGGATTTTATTATTTATTGTTGTTACCGGATTTCAAACGTCTGCTATCAGAGCTGCTATTATGGGAACATTGGTTTTATTAGCGGTTTTTTCCGGACGTTTAAACAATCCTCGTAATGTAATTATTTTGGCGGCAGTAATAATGCTTTTAATTAATCCTAAATTATTAAGATACGATATTGGATTTCAATTATCATTTTTGGCAACGCTGGGTATTATATATTTATCGGCCAATATAAAAAAATATTTATTATTTTTACCTGAAATATTTAAAATTCGTGAATCGGCGGCCATGACTCTATCGGCGCAATTTTTAACCTTGCCAATTATTATTTATAATTTTGAAAGAGTATCTTTAATTGCACCGTTGGCCAACATATTAATTGTGCCATTGGTGCCGATTAGTATGGGCTTGGGAGGCCTGGCCGGCTTTGCCGGATTTATTTCCGGTTATTTAAGCCAAGGAATAGCCTATATGGCCTGGATGATTTTAACTTATAAAATTATAGTGGTTGAATTTTTAGCATCATTAAATTTCTCATCTTATGAAATCTATAATTTATCTTGGGCTTGGGCAGCCGCTTATTATGTGGTATCTTTTTATGTAATTTATCGAATAAAGAAAACTGAAATTTTAAAAAACAAAGTTGGATAATAAAATCAAAAATAAAATAAGTTATTTTCTTATTTTAATAATGCTGGCTGTGGCAGCTATCTTGTGGATTGAAGTCTCGGCTTATCAAGACAATAAATTATATTTATATTTTTTAGATGTGGGGCAGGGGGATGCTATATATATAAGAACGCCGGATCGACAAGATGTTGTTATTGATGGCGGGCCCGACAATGCGGTTTTGGCTGAATTAGGCGAGCGCATGCCATTTTACGATCGGAAAATAGAGCTATTAATTTTAACTCATCCGCATGAAGATCATATTAATGGCTTGATAGAAATTGTAAATCGCTATGAAATTGATAAAATATTAATGCCGGAGCTGGAATACGATTCTGCAGCTTTTTATCAATTACAGAAAAGCATTAATGATCTTAAAATTCCGGTATTTTTTGCTCATGAAAAACAAGAAGTAAAAATGGGAGCTATTAGGTTGCAGATATATAATCCGGAAATTAACATTGATAATATTGATAATATTAATAATATTTCCGTGGTAGCCAAATTGAGTTATGGAAAATCGGCCGCTTTGCTTACCGGAGACGCAGAAGAAATCGTTGAAAAAAGAATTATCAATAAATATCCCGATGAATTAAAAGCGGACTTAATTAAAATCGGCCATCATGGTAGTAACACTTCAAGTTCTGAAAAATTCATTGATAATATTGATCCCAGCATTGCGATAATTTCCGCAGGAGAAGGGAATAAATATAACCATCCTAGCTCTGAAACGCTTACGAAGTTAAAAAAACGCCAAATTTCGTTTTTTCGAACGGATTACCAAGGGAATATCTCTTGTGTTTCAGACTCTATTAAATTTAATTGTCAGGCAGAAAAGTTTTAAAATAAGGATAAATTTGATATTATAAGTTTATGTTAAAAAACAAAGAAAAAATTTATACAGTGCCGAACATGCTTACACTTTATCGATTTTTAAGCGCTCTTTTTATATTTGTTGCATTATTTATTCCGATCAATCATTGGTATGTTTTTACGGTTTATGTAATAGCAGCGATAACCGACAAATTAGATGGCGTTATTGCTCGTAAATTAAATCAGGAAACTAAGCTGGGAGAGGTTTTAGAAACTTGTACTGATACTGTTATTACCGGAATGATTTTAGTTTATGTGACGAAAAACTTTAATTTTCCGGTTGAAATATTATTAGGATTGTTTGCGCTTTTTTTTATTGCTCTAATAAATATGACTATTTATTTTATTTTTAAAAAGGAATGGTATAGTAAAAGCTTAATTACTTCAAAAATATCAGTCTTAATCACTTTCGTTGGTTGCGCCATTTTCTTTTTTGATTTTTCATTCAATCGCTATGTTGCACCGATAATTTTGATCGTTGCGTCCTTGGCTTTTATCCATTTCCAATATAAGCTGGTCAGGCATTTAAAAATTAAACGCGCCTAATATGAGATTATCTGTTGTAATTCCCGCCTATAATGAAGAAAAATATATTCATATTCCCCTAAAGTCTTTAAGCGAGCAGGACTATCAGAATTTTGAAATAATTGTTTGTTTAAATAATTGTACTGATCAGACGGAAAAGATTGTCAGATCTTATATAAACAAGGGAAAATTAAATATTAAAATTGTTAAAGAAAATCGTAAGGGGGTGGCATCTGCCAGAGACGCAGGCTTTAGAAATTCCAGTAGTGAAATTATTGCCTCAGCTGATGCTGACACATTTTACCCACCTGAATGGGCTGGGTTGATAATAAAAAATTTTTCTGAAAACGAATGGGATTGTATTTACGGGCCAGTTTATATAAAATCAGATTCAAGATTTTTAAAGCTGGTAGCCAGATATTTTTTTACAATTTTTCTTAAAGTAAGTCATTATTTGGGAAATTATAACCTGAACGGCATGAATTTTGCGATCCACAACAAGGTTTTTAATGAAATCGGTGGGTTTAATAAAGCTTGGAAATCTGCTGAAGATGTATATATTGGAATTAAGCTTAAAGAAATGGAATATCGCGTTGGTTTTATAAATGACTTAAAGGTATATACTCACGATCGTAGGTTTAAAAAAGGTAAGTTTTTAGAATTAAAACACCATATTAAAAATTATATAAATATATTTATTAAAAAAAATGATCCCGAAGATTTTAAAGATATAAGATGAATATTGGATTTTTTACAGATGTATATACTCCCTATGTAGACGGCGTTGTTAAGTCGATTATTTTGTATAAAAAAGAAATAGAAAGCTTGGGCCATCGAGTGTATGTGTTTGCGCCCAAAAAAGTAAAAACCATAAGCCCAATAAAATATAATTGGGAAATTAAAGATGACGATAGGACATTTAGATTTAAAGCAATCGATTCTATGTTTATCCCGGGCTATCCTTTAAGCATTCCCATCTCATTTAAAGCCAGTAAAAAAATACCGCAGTTAAAGCTTGATATCGTTCATTGCCATACCCCAATAACTATGGGCATGTTGGGGGATATAGTCGCGTTGCTACAAAATATACCCAAAGTATATACCTATCATACTCTTTATCCGGAATACGCCGATCACTATATTAAGCTGGGTATATTCAAAACCAGAGAGGCGGTAAAAAAATTTGATATCTTTTATTGCAATCGATCGGATCGAGTAATTGCGCCCTCGCAAAAACTGGAAAAAATATTAATTGAATGGGGAGTGCAGAGTCCTATAGATGTTTTGCCGACTGGGATCGATCCCGAAGAATTTAAATATCCGCAAGCGGAAGAATTTAGAAAAAAAATTAAAGTGAGTCCGGACGAAAAAGTTTTATTATTTGTAGGACGTCTTGGTACGGAAAAAAATGTTTCATTTTTAATTGATGTGATGAAAAAAATATCAATTAAAGATAATAGGGTAAAATTAGTTATTGCCGGAGATGGTAAAAATAGAAAAGATTTGGAAAATAAAACTGCAGCATTGGGCCTAACAGATAAAATTATTTTTATGGGATTTTTAAAAAGAGAAGATACAATTAATGCTTTTGCCGGTTGTGACGCCTTTGTTTTTGCATCCACTACCGATACACAAGCATTGGTACTTTTAGAAGCGGCATTTATGGGTAAACCAATTGTGATGATTAACGATCCCGGATTGGGTGATATCGTAATAGATAACTATAATGGGTTTTTGGTTTCGGGCTTGGTAGATGATTTTGCTGACAAGGTTTACCTGGTATTGAATAATAAAAAACTTTATGATAGTATGTCGCTTAATAGCAGAAAAATAGCGGAAAGATTTACTATTCGTCGACAAACTATTAAATTATTAGATATATATCGGACGGTGGTAAAAGATTATCGCGATGCTTCAATTAGAATTAAATTCTGGCAGGGATTAAATAAAGAGATAAAAATTCCAGAGAGGCTTAAAATAAATAAGAAGTCTCTGAGTAAAATATTTAAGAAAAGTAAAAAATTTTTTAAAGATAATTAATAATATAAAAATGTCACATCCAAAAGAAGATAGAACATTGGTTTTAATAAAACCAGACGGAGTAAAGCGGGGATTGATTGGAGATATAATTTCCCGTATTGAACAAAGAGGATTAAAGATCATTGCTTTAAAAATGGTTTGGGCTACTGAAAATCAAGTTGATGAACATTATCCCAAAGATGAAAAATGGATTACGCGATTGGGTGAAAAAACCAAGAAAAGCTACGATGAATATGGACGCGAAGTAAAAGAAGATTTCGGAACCGATAATTTGCTTGAAGTTGGCAAAGAAGTGCGTTCTTGGTTGGTAGCCTATATGACGGCTGCGCCTGTGGTTGCGATTGCAGTGCAGGGCGTGCACGCGATTGATATGATAAGAAAAATGGTTGGCCACAGTTTGCCGGTTTTTGCGGAAATGGGAACTATTCGCGGCGACTATTCGGTTGATTCTCCAACCGCAGCTAATTTAGAAAAGCGAGCTATTCATAATATTATTCATGCTTCTGAAACCGAAGAAGAAGCCAATCATGAAATCAAGCACTGGTTCGGAATAGAAGAAATTCATGAATATAGCCGAGCGGAAAAAGAATTAATGTTCTAAAAAAGTTATTTTTTAAAAATATCTTTACAAGAAAAACCGGCTTGGGTATTATTTTTGAAAGAATAAATCTAAAATTTATTAGATTTATTCTTATTTTAAGGAAGTAATGTAGCCGGCATCTTGTAAGATGATTAGCAAATCAATTTGTAGCTGGCTGTACAGGGCCAGTTTTTTATAAGTCAATTTTTACATATTAGGTATTTAAAAATTAGCTTGTAAGGACTGTTCATTTCAAAATCAGGAGGGACAAATGGCGTCAAATGAATTAAAGATTCTAATTTTGGATCCTGATAATATGGCATCTAGATTATGTGGAAGCTATAAGGGCGTAAATTTTAAAATTTGTGGTGAGCCGCATGAAAGTTCAGAACGTAAAGAGCGATCCCTTTATACTTTAAAAAAAGATGAGCGGGGTGAAAAATGCCGGGTTTTTTATCAGGGAGGATTAGTTGCAGAAATCCCGGTAAGGATTCCACATTTTGAAAGAGGCCTAAAGGCAAAAATTTTCAAAATTGAAATGGATAAGGGTAGCGCTACGCAAAAAATTGTTCTGCCGGAATTGCAAAGATGTGAAGACGGAAGCCTTAAAACTAACCTTAATCAAGAAAGCAGATTTTTAGATTCGATGATTAAATGGAGATTGCAGTCGATAAAACTAAAAGAGGAAAGTACTAATCAGGCAGTGTTGAAAATTCTGCTCTCATCATCAGAAAGCGGAATTGCCGTATCACCGGAATTGATGCAAAGCTGGACGTTGGTAATCAACGATTGTGTAAAAAATAACCAGCCGGTAACGCTATCTATGTCGTTGGCGATCGGCACCAGAATTCCAAATCGTCTGAAATATTTTGACGATGTTAATCTTCCCACCTTTGGGTGGATGTACTTCTTTTTCTTTATCAGGCTGCTTCATGAAAAAGTTAAGCTGGTTTATCCGCCGGGCATCAAGATGGTAATTTTTGATGAAGCTTGGCTTTTTGGAAGATATTTAGGAATATCGCGGGATATCATCGAAGTCAATCTTAAGGCGGTACAGCGGATTATTGACTTAATGGACGTGCCGGTAGAAATAATTTTAATGCAGGAAGAGCATTTTGATCTTGCCGAAGTTAATCAAATTGAACCTCGAGTCAGTTTGTCCCAGGTGTATGGATTTTTATGTTCTTTGCCAGAGATGAATAATCCGGCAGTGATGCACCATTTGTATCGTAGGCGTAAAAGGAATTACACAAAAATTCAAATGGCGGCTGGGGCGCTTTGGGAGGAAGCGCAAAAAAAGTGCGGGCAGGTGGCTCAATACCTGGCTTGGCGCAAAAAAACCAATCTTTTTGGCAGATTAATCAGTGGTAATTATATTGATACTACTATCACCGATAAGGATGAAAGATTAGTGCTGGATATTACTTGTTCTTTGATGAATCATGGCATGCCCGTGACTCGTTATAACAATAACGGCATGTTAAAAGTAGATATAGTCCCTGAATATAGAATTCCGGGAGAATACGAAAGTGTTGCACCGGTTTGGATTCAGAAAGCTGATTTTGGCATTGATATGGAGGGGAGTTTCAAATTTTATTATATTGAAACGTAGAAAATTATAGGCTATAGCTGACAAGCTATGGCTTTTTTTTATATTTTAATTAAAGTATATATTGTAAAAAATATTAATTTCAAAATATGATCAAGGCTAATCCCTATGTTTATCCTTATCTGCCTTTTAAGGATTTATCTAATAAAAAAATTGTTGATAATTTTGCAAGCAGCGAGAATGCGGATATTGATGCTACAAGAAAAATGTTATTAAATCAAAAGATTTCTGTTAATTTTAAAGAAAAAGAAATTGCCAAGAAGATTTTAGAAATATTTTTACATAACCGGGTGTGTTTCGGCAGCAAAGATTTAATAAAAAAAAAATATACACAATGGCTGCAGCAACTTGAATTTTTTATAACACAGAACAAAAAAATTGAATTTAGTATCCTGGGATTTCCTTTTAAGGTGCCGGTACCGCTTAAAACCAATCGCTTATTGCCGGATTTGGGGGAATTTTTATCTCTTTATCGTCTAGATAATCTAATGGATTTGATTAATATGGTATATACTCCCGGAGCCCGCGCTACGATATTTACCGAGGGCGTCTTTGGAGGCTTTGTCGGAATAAAAAAGATAGAGGGGGATAATTATAGAAATTATTTGATAAAACTGAGTGCGGAATTGAAGCTAAAAAATATTGTTATAGAGGATTTAGGGCTACTGGAAAAATATGTACCTAATTTTACGGAAGAATTTGAGAAGGAAAAAAATAATATGCAAACACTCTATTTGAATAAAGACTCCAAATTTATGGATAAATACCAAGGAACTTTTCCTTCGGTGTTGAGGATAGTAAATACTAGAAAATATGATTTAAATATATTAATGGATGTTTATAATGACAATATGCCAGATGATATGTTAGATCCCGAGGCCAAAGAAATTAGAGATGAGATTAAGCATATTACTCACATGGCCATATTTAATTATCATGCTTATTTACAAGTAAGAAGTAAATTTAATGCTTTAAATAAATATCGAGATGGTATAATAACCATGTCGGTGTCTCCTAAGGAAAATAGGTTGGGTGTTTACCCGATTGATAGCCATATTGAGCGATTGCCCTACCATGGCGTTCCGGTTTGGCATGAAAAAAGATCAGAATTTACCATTGAATATTTAATAGATATTAGGCGCAGTTCTGAAAAATTTATCAAGATGTTTCTTAAAAATGATTCAGATGACAGACCTTTTTATTATATAAAGAAATAACTTTTCAAGTTATCAGCTTGGTTTTAGATTGAACCTTTCAAAATTATAGGAGGGGAAAATGGGTTATTTGGCATTAGATATTGGTGGCACCAAAATAGAAGTTTGTCGAATTTCTCAAAAGTTAGAGATTAAACTGCTTGAAAGGATTGTTACCAGCCAGTTTAGTATTGGCAGACTGGAATTTTTAAATGATGTAATTAAGATTATCAATTCTTATGTTGATTCCAGCGATGAGGCGGTTTGTATCAGTTTTAATTGTATTGTCAGGGGGAATATAATTTTAGCCAGCTCATTATTGGGCGGAGAAAATATTGATTTAGAAAAAATAATTTCTGAGCAGATTTCTTTACCCTGCGTGATTAAAAATGATGTTTTGTGCCAGGCCATGGCGGAAAATAGATTGGGTTATGGCAAAAAATATCAGGACTATGTTTTAGTAAATATTGGTACCGGATTACGAGTAGTCTGTATAACAAGCGGAAAAATATTATTCGGGTTTAATCATGCAGCTGGGGAAATCGAGGATTTATTTACAGTAGAAATAAATCGTCGGAAGATTGAAAGGTGTTTATCGGGATCCGGAATCGCCAATATTTATCAAGCGCTGGGCGGAAAATTAATAACTGCCGGCGAGGTATTTAAAAATGCTAGCCTTGATGATGTTGCGTGGAAAACAATAAATATATTCAGTCAAAAAATGGTTGATTTATTAAATCTTTTGAGTAAATTCTATAATCCCCAGGCGATAGTATTGACTGGTTCTGTGGGTAAATCTACTGGCATTTTATTGCCGCAGGTGATAATTAAATACCGACTAGGGTGCTTGAGTTATTTTCACATTGAAGAAATTTTAGTCTCTAAAATAGAGCACGCAGCTTGTTTGGGAGCTGTACTTGCTTATCTTGGATAAAAACCGCCCTAAAAGCGGTTTTTCTATTACTTGCAATAAGAAATAATTACGATAATATTATATATAATATTGTATTATCTGTGATAATATTGTGATATGTAAATTGAGGCAAGAAAATTTGATAGTTTAGTTAAAAGTTTGAGGCCGTATCTAATAGCAGCGGGATGTAGTACAACGGTTAGTATGCAGGGCTGGGGGTCCTGTGGTCCGGGTTCGATTCCCGGCATCCCGACCAATCAAGACATTTCAAATTTTCAGGGGAAAGAGCTTGCTCGCTCGCCCCGCCGGAGTTTATCCCGCATGGCGATGCGGGAGCGGGTCTCGCTTCGCAAAAAGCCCTGCCCTCCTGCGCTTTTTCAGCTACGGCGGG